>JAEUSJ010000149.1 GCA_016788215.1 bacterium
ATCGCTTCTTTGGCGTCAGTGGGAATGCCAAAATCAGAAGAAAGTTTGATATCCACATTTTTAAAATAGTATTTCAATCTTTCCATTAGAAAAATATTCCGCACCCCTCCCCCGCTGACGATGAGTTCGTCCCACGCCGCCTGCGGCTGAACGAAACGCGTATATTGATCGAAAATGGATTGAGCCGTAAACTCGGTAAAAGTGGCAATGAATTCTTCCGGGGAAACCCTGGGATAATGAGCAATAAGATGCTGGCAATAATGCTGGCCGAATATTTCCCGGCCTGTTGTTTTAGGCAGCGACTGAAATAGATACGCATGATGCATCAGTTCCTTCAGCAGCTCTTCATGCACGGCTGATGCCCTCGCAATGCCGCCGTCTTTGTCGCAGGGTTGTGCTAAGAATTTCTGGGTGATATAATCGATCATCATATTGCCGGGCCCGGTGTCGAATGCGGTGATATCGTCCAGCCTTCCGTTCTTATCCAGAACGGAAAAATTGGCAATACCGCCGATATTCAGCACGCCGCGATTTTTGGTGTCGCTGCGGAAAACGATATAGTCCAGATAGGGCGTCAGCGGGGCGCCGCTGCCTCCGACGGCAACATCGGCCGAGCGGAAATCGCCGACCGTCACAATACCCGTTTCCTGCGCAATGACCGAAGGGTCGCCGATCTGTAATGTGGAATGGATATTATACCTGAATAATCGCTCCGTGTTGGGGTGATGAAAGACCGTTTGACCGTGGGAGCCGATAAGGTCGACGTCCTTTGCGTTGATGCCAAGCAGATCGAGGAACTCACTTACTGTATTGGCAAAAACCCGCCCTAATAATATGTTTAGTTGAGAAATATCTTTAAAGCCGCCTTTATCCGCGCTCGTGAGAACATATTCTTTCAAACCGTCCGGAAACAAAAAATGATTGTACATCTGAAGATGCAGGTGTGTGGACAAGCCATTTCCCTGAATCCGAATAAGCGCAATGTCCATCGAATCCATGGAAGTTCCGGAATTAAGCCCGATGACCAGCCGCTCGGTTTTTTGTGTTATCTCAGCGAACGAGTTCATGATCCATTATAGTGAGATAATCAAAGCGGGTCAAATAATTTTAGCGAGTATAAATAGGACCGGGATACGCATCCCGTCGCGCTTTTTCGAAAATCAAAAGATGGACAGCGTAAGAGATACTACTTGCAAGGTTTTCAAAATTCATTTAAATTGCCGCAAGTTAAAACTATCCGAAGGAATCCATATGGCACAGGTAGAACAAGATACAACCGGCGCAGGCAAGACTCTGCAAAAATTACTAAACTGGTGGGACAAAACATTTCCGGCGGGATCGAATTACAGGGAATCGAATGTCATGCTTCTTGATTTTTTTAATCATGAATCAAAAGTGCACGATCACGTCCGTTTGGTGATCAACGACGTTCAATATCCTTATCTCAAGGACAAATTAAATTCGTTCTTGACAAGACAGGCGGCATTGATCGCGTCGCTTAAACAGCGCATCACAGAGCAAGAAGGAAAAGAGCCGGTGAAACCGGAATTTGTTTTTCATGATCAATTCGGTGTACGTCTGACGCTGAGCCTGCGTGAAATTCACGACATGTACAATCAGTATATTTTCCAGGCCGCCGTTGCAGCTGATGAAAAGACACGTAAATTTATGCAGAAATTGGTTGATGAAAAGCAGGCGCAAGCCGAACTTTTGTCAGACATGGTCACCAAAATACACGATTGAGGATAAATGAATTTAACTGAGATCGCTATCGTCCTTGAGAATTCGCAGGATACAGAATCCGTCAGAGGATGCAAAGAGTACCTTGATCGTTTCGGCCTGCGTTATGAAACCGCCGTTATTGAACACCTGGCTAATCCGGATGATCTGGCGGATTTTGTAAAAAAAGGCACAGACCGTGGCATCAAAATATTCATTGCAGTGGCGGGTTCCGCTTCGGGCCTGGCTTCAGCGATCGCCGCACGCACGTATTTGCCGGTCATCGGCGTACCTCTTGAGACAACCGCCGCGAAGGGTTTGGATGCGTTATATTCCATGATCTATTTACCCGAGGGAACTCCGGTAGCCGCCATGGGCATCGGCCCGAGTGGCGCAAGAAATGCCGCGATCCTTGCTGCGCAGATTCTATCATTTTCAGATCATCACCTCCGAGACCGTTTATTATTCTTTAAACAAAACGGCTGCCGTTTTTAATTTATTGGAGTTTAAATGAAGGATAAGCGCGCGCTCATTGTAATTCCGACCTACAATGAGAGAGATACCATTCCTCTGATCATTGGTAAAATTTATTCGTGCGACCTGACGTCATACATTTCCACGCTTCACATTCTTGTGGTAGACGATAATTCACCCGACGGTACCGGAGAGGTAGTAAAAAAACTTCAGGCAGCGGAGCCGCGTATTCATTTGCTCGAACGCGCAGAAAAACAAGGGCTCGGTAAAGCGTATGTCGCGGGCTTCGGGTTCGCATTGGAGCGTAATTACGATTACATCTTCGAAATGGACGCCGATCTGTCGCACGATCCGGTATACCTGAAGGATTTTTTCGAGAAAATTCAGAACCATGATCTGGTGATCGGATCCAGATATGTCAAAGGCGTGAACGTTATTAATTGGCCGCTAAGCCGCCTTTTGATAAGTTACTTCGGTAATATGTATGCGCGGATCGTAACGGGTATTCCCGTTCGCGATGCGACATCCGGATTTAAATGTTTCCGCGCGGAGGTATTGCGCGCGATCGATCTCAGCCGCGTCAGCGCAAGCGGTTATTCTTTCCAGATCGAGATGAATTACCGCGTATGGAAACTCGGATTTAAACTGTGTGAGACATCTATTATTTTCTATGATCGAACGATCGGATCTTCTAAAATGTCAGCGAATATAGTCAAAGAAGGATTATTGCTGGTTTGGAAGCTTAAGATCAAGCATTTTTTCGGCAGGTTATAAATATAAGGAGTCATTTTGGCTGTCATACTAGAATTTGAAAAACCTATCGCAGAATTGGAAACGAAGATATCGGAGATGGAATCGTTGTCTGAAAACGTGGACATCTCACCTGAACTTGAAGGGCTGAAGAAAAAGCTCGAACAGATGCGTGAAGAAATTTATTCCAATCTGACGCCCTGGCAGAAAGTGCAGCTTGCGCGCCATCCGGATCGGCCGCGTTCACTGGACTATATCGAACGCATCAGCCTGGGTTTTGTAGAACTGCACGGCGACCGGTTATATGGCGATGATCATGCGATCGTTGCGGGATTTGGAAAGATCGAAAACACCGAATTCATGATTATCAGCCAGCAAAAAGGAAAAGATACTAAAAGCCATGTCTACCGTAATTTCGGCATGCCTAATCCGGAAGGATATCGGAAAGCGCTCAGGCTCATGAACATGGCGGCAAAATTTAAACGCCCGATCCTGACGCTGATCGACACGCCCGGAGCTTATCCGGGCATTGGAGCGGAGGAACGCGGGCAGGCGGAAGCAATAGCTCGAAACCTGTTGGTGATGTCCCGGCTTCCCGTACCGATTATTTGCGTTATTATCGGCGAAGGCGCATCCGGCGGCGCCTTGGGAATCGGCGTGGGCGACCGGCTGCTGATGATGGAGAATACATGGTATTCTGTGATCGCACCGGAATCGTGTTCAAGTATTCTGTGGCGAAGCTGGGAATTCAAAGAAAAGGCCGCGTCGGCATTAAAATTGACCGCAGATGATCTGATGAAATTCAACGTGATAGACGGGATCATAAAAGAACCCATAGGCGGAGCCAATCGCGATTACGTTCTCGCCGCAAAAAACGTCAAAGAGGCGGTAATGAAGGAATTGGAAACGCTGGAACAAATGCCCGTTCAGCAATTGCTCGATGAACGCGTTGAAAAATATTCGAAAATGGGACGTTGGGGAGAAATGAAATGAGAATTGAATCATTGAGTCATTTAGAGATTGACGATTTGCGATTTTGGATTGATGATTGTGGATTTACGATTACTGATTTTTTGTTTTGTGTTAAGTGTTTTTCATTCTTCTTCATTCACATTCATTCGCCTTATCTGAAGCCAGCAAGAATCCGATGAAAACCAATATTACCCGCATCCGCGTCCGCTATGCAGAAACCGACAGTATGAAAGTCGCTTACAATGCGAACTACTTCGTCTGGTTCGAGGTCGGTCGTAACGAGATCATGCGCGATCTCGGTTATCCGTATGCGCAACTTGAATCCGAAGGATTTTTTCTTCCCGTGATTGAAGCACATTGCAATTATATCAAACCGATTCGTTACGACGATGAATTGGAACTTCATTCCTCATTCGCCGAACAAAACGGCGCGCGCATCCGGATCGAATATAAAATGTTTTGCAAAAACGAATTAGTAGCCACCGGATTTACCGTTCACGCCTTCACCGACCATAGCGGCAGACCTGCGCGGCCGCCGAAAGAATTTTTGGAGAAATTGAAATGAGATCAAGATCTTATTTTTCAATATTACTGGCAGGTCTGCTTTTTTCTTTTAGTAGTCTCAACGCACAAAACCTCGATTCGCGTATTTTCCGATCGATCAACGATCGTCACACGAAATTCAGCGATAATTTTTTTAGTTTCCAAAGCAACTCGGTCAAACCCGTTTACATCGGCGCTCCGTTGGGTTTTCTTGTTACAGGCATTATACAAAAAGATCGTAAAGCGGAAGATACGGGCTTTTTACTGTTGACGGCCGCGGTATTGAACTACGGCATTACCTACGGCATGAAAAGCGCCGTTAACCGCAAACGGCCGTATAAAACGTTGACGGATGTACACACCGTCGGCTCGACGGAACGCTCGGCGTCATTTCCGTCAGGTCATACGAGTTCCGCTTTTACCGTTGCAACGATGGTGTCGCTTCAATATCCCAAGTGGTATGTGATCGTACCGAGTTTTGCGTGGGCGGGCATGGTGGGCTACAGCCGTATGGCGATGGGTATGCATTACCCGAGCGATGTGCTGATGGGCGCCGCGATCGGGGCAGGAAGCGCATTTCTTATCTATAAACTCAGAAAACCGATCGTTAATGCTAAAGACAAAGTATTTCGGTAGGGACTGGTATTGTTGTACGATGTTCCCAAATAATATATCGGCCGCGGGAATTAACCGTATTATTATCGGCCGCTAATCTCATACTGATAACTCCGTCATGATGCTGACGCACGAAGTGATCACTTTGTTAAACATCCTCTTCATATATTGAACAGTCATATAAACCGCATACGCGACCAATCCAAGAACCAATAGAATATTTGCTACGGACAGCCATACTAAGTCGCGTCCTTCACCGGTTTCAATGTGCGCCAAATGCCGATTTTCTGCCACCAGAGCCTTCAGAGATGACGAATATTCCTTAAACAGCATGTCGGATCGATCCCGGATCAGCATTTTGGCCTCTTCATTTCTATTTTCCCGTGACAAGCTGACCATTTGCTGATGCTGTTTAAGATATTCATTCCATTTTAAGACAAAATCAGCATAGAGCGTCTTCTCAAGCGGCGTCGTGATCAGAGGCTCGTACATCCGCAGCTCGCCATTGATTAAGTCCGTTATGCGTACAATTTCAGATTCGTAGGCGTTCATCTGATCGTTGTTCAATGATAAAATATGCTGAAGTTCATTGATACGAAAGTCGGAAGTAAGTTTATTTATATTGCTCACATGAATTATACTGGGGAGCCAATTGTTGTTAATTTCATTGGATTTTCCATGGATGCCGGCCATGAATAGCACGCTTCCGGTTAGTCCGCAGAGCACCAGTGCACCAGATATTAATAATTGACGTTTGATCGGAATCATGACACTTCTCCGGTTATATGTTTCAAAAACACTTATGCATAACAATTTTCAATTCTTCTTCTTCACTTCAATTGCGGTAATGATCTTATTCTCGCGTCGGGACGTCATGAGATGAACGATCACGGCATCGCCGTTCTTAAGATTTTTGATTGCGGCACGGTAGTCTTCCAAAGTCGATATGGATTGGTTATTCACTTTCGTAACAAAGAAACCTTCGTAAATACTCTGTTCTTTCGCGTGCCAGGAGGAATTCGTCACGATAACGCCTTTTCCGCGCGGAACATTGTCTGATATTTCTTCCACCTCAAATCCCATCCCGCTGCCGATCTCGTCTTCTTTTTCTTTGTTTATATTCTTGCGGGATTGTGCAGGCGGAGGAGAGGTTGAACCGTCAACCGATTTTAGCGTAACGGATTTGTTAATTTGGCTTCCATTCCGCTGAATCAGCAGTTTCACTACATCGCCGGGTTGCTTGAGAGCCACGTACGCCTGGAGGTCGTTTGACTGATTCAGACTTCGTCCGTCTATCTTTAAGATGACGTCGCCTTCCTCAAGGCCGCTTTCCTTCGCAGCGCCCTTATCCATAAGTGATTCCACCAAAACGCCTTCCGCATTCTTCAACCCCACGGCTTTTGCATACGTAGCATCCACATCCTTGATTCCCACGCCGACATAACCGCGTACGGTATATCCGTATTTAATAATATCTTCCATTACGTGTTTGGCGATGTTGGACGGAACGGCGAACCCGTATCCCTGATACAACCCCGTTTTGGACGCGATTGCCGTATTAATGCCGATCAGTTCGCCTTTGATATTAACCAATGCGCCGCCGCTATTGCCCGGGTTGATCACCGCGTCGGTTTGAATAAAACTTTCAACACCGTACTGATCGCCGATGATATCAATCTGCCGGCCGATTGCGCTGATGATACCCGCGGTGACGGTCGAATTGAGACTGAGAGGAGAGCCGATTGCAAGAACCCATTCGCCGACTTCAATAAGGTCTGAATTGCCGAAGGAGGCTGCGGGCAAATCTTCCGCTTCAATCTTAATCAGTGCAATATCGGTCAGGGGGTCAGAACCGAGCAGCTCCGCGCGAAATACCCGCTTGTCAATCAATCTCACCGTGATTTGATCGGCTTCATTGATCACGTGATGATTCGTCAGAATATAACCGTCGGGGTGAACTATCACGCCGGAGCCCAGCCCTTGATCCGGCATGTCCTTGTGAAATTTTCTGAATATTTCGTCAAACCCTCCGCCAACTTTTGCTTTTTTCTCGCTGATGATCGTGACGACTACCGGCTTTACCTGATTGGCAATTTTTGAAAATGCTTTGCCGGAGTTGTCGATCTGATTCAAATCGGATGGGGCGGTTGAAGTGAAATTAACCTCGGGTGAATTGTCAGCCCGGCTAATGTTGGAAATATCCAATTTGGAACTTAAGACCAGCCCGGCAAGCACGCCAATAAAAAGTATGGCGCTTAGAACAATGAGAGGCAGTCGTTTGCGCATAATTTATTTCTTTCTCATTTAAATTTTTCTGCTTTTTTCACTTCGTTTTTTGGCGGCATCGCCGGACGTGACGCCGTATTCCTTTAAAACGTCATTGCTCACAAAGATCGGACATTTAAAACGAATGGCCAGCCCGATCGCATCGCTTGGACGCGCGTCAATTTCAGCCGAGTTTCCGTGCGCGGTAATACTCAACAGCGCGTAATACGTGTCATTCTTAACTTTGTTTATAATGATTTTTTCCAGCGTCGCGTCCAGCGCTTCGATCACCGTCTTCAAAAGGTCATTAGTTAATGGGCGCGGCGACTTGACACCGGATAGTTCCGCTTGAATAGCTACCGCCTCATTTGCGCCGATCCAGATCGGCAGGTA
>JAEUSJ010000014.1 GCA_016788215.1 bacterium
CATAGGCATTGGCCAGGGTGGAGTTGCTCTGGGCAATGGCGGAACAGGAATTGTTCTGGTCTCTGATGAATCTTTGGATACTTTGGGATTCAATACCATTGCGAATAATGCGGCCGGTATTTCAATTGACGGCGCGAACTCGGACTCAAATACAATCTTAAAAAATAGTATTCATAATAATCTCGGCGCCGGGATCATTTTCACTGGCGGGGCTCAAGGCGGAGTAATTTCTCCGTCCATTACAACGATTGATCCTGATTCTACTGTTCATGGAACCGCCGCGGCTTTTGCGCTGGTGCAAATTTACGCAGATTCGACGGATGAAGGTCAATACTTTCTTGATTCAACTTACGCGAACGGCTCAGGTAATTGGGCTCGTAAAGTGACGTTGATTCCGGGATTAAATTTGACGGCATTACAAGACAGCGCTCGGAGCACATCTGGATTCTCTGCGCCGTTCGCCGCGATTCCGGCAGATCCGTTCGTTGTAACTAGTACGCTGGATGACAGTTCAGCCGGCACTTTACGGTACGCTATTGGACGTGCAAACACGATCGTCGGCAGAAACCTTATTACATTTAGTTTACCTGTGAATGACACGATCTTGGTTACGCGGCCATTGCCAAACATTACCGACACGCTGGATATTGACGGGCAAGCGTCCAATGTGACGGTTAGCGCCGCACCTGGGTTCACCGGTTTCTCGATGGTTAGTTTACGCGCGCCTTTCAGTTTGTTACGAAATTTTAACATGTTCGGCCGCGGGATCGCGCAGCGCGGTATATTCCTGGATAACGCGGGCGCCGGCGGAAATGACAGCAAAATGGATAATGTGGACGCTCTGGAATTTACCATGATCGGTATTCAAGGCGATGCAGTTCGAGATACGATCATCAATAGCCACATCGCAGGCAATACGTTGGCCGGCATCGCGCCCGGGATCTTGTGGTTCTTAAGTAATAATATTATCGGTACGGATGCAGGCGGAGGCGCGGCTTACGGAGTTCCACAAGGACTCGGTATAGGCATCCAGGCGTACGGCGGGATTACGATCAGCCAGAACCTCATTTCCGGACACAGCGTGGCCGGTATTCAAATTGTAGAGAGCAGTTACAATACGATTTTCAATAACGGCATTGGAACGGATGTCACTGCATCGGTCGCAATTCCCAACGATTACGGAATTATCGTTGATTCACTATCGAAGTACAACCAGATCGGTTTACCGGGTGCGGGAAATGTGATTTCAGGTAATACTAATTTTGCCATCCATATTCAGAACAACGGCGCCGATTCGAATTATGTTTTGGCAAACAAGATCGGAACGGATATAACAGGTACCGTATCTTTAGGAAATGCGATCGGCGTTGCGACCCAGTCAACGACCGGGCCGAATTTCATCGGCGATGGAACACCTGCCGGTAGAAACATCATTTCGGCAAACAGCGCACATGGTTTGTACCTATTTGGACCCGATGTAGTTAACGGAAATTTTATCGGAACGGACGCAACCGGAACCGCCGATCTTGGAAACGTCGCTTTTGGCGCGTATCTGTACGGATCCAATACTAACATTATCAATAACGTTATCTCCGGAAATGATAACGTCGGTCTCTATATTGCCGGAACGGACAATCACATTGTCGCCGGTAATTTCATCGGAACCGACTCGACAGGAAATGTCGCTCTGCCTAACCTTGCAGGTATTACACTGACCAATGTTGCATTCGGGTCGCTCATCGGCGGGACGACATTTGCAGACAGGAACGTTATTTCAGGAAACAGCACGTCAGGATTACGAATTGAAAACGGTGCGAGAAACATATCGGTTATTGGAAATTTTGTTGGACTTTCGGCGGACGGGCAAGCCGATCTCGGTAACGGTACCAACGGTATCGAAATTGATAATGCAAGCGGAAATACGATTGGTAACGGTACGATGAACGGACGCAATTTCATTTCCGGAAACGATAACTGGGGTGTCGATATCCAATTCCTTGCGGATTCAAATACCGTCATCGGTAATGTTCTCGGAACGGACTCTGCAGGGACAACAGGCGTCGGTTACAGTATCGTCGGCGTCAATGTGTCCGGGCCATTCAATCGAATTGGCGGCTATCAACCCGGCCAAGGAAATGTAATCGGCGGCGGAATCGGTTATACGGTTGCGTTGGGTAATTCAACGGATAATCTGGTTGCTGGAAATTTCATGGGTGTTACGGCGGCCGGCGTTCCTATCGCCGGAACTTCAAGTGGGTTCTATATTACAGGATCATCGCGCAGGGATAGTCTCGTTGGAAATACTATTGCATACTTGCTCAGCAGTCCTCTTATAATTCAGGATGCGCCGACCGACAGCATCACATTTTATGGAAACAAGATTCACCACAACTTTGGTGACATCAGCATAAACGCTTCGGCGCAATTCGGCGTGCAGCCGCCGCGAATCACGCTCGTTCTGCCCGATTCTACGGTGTTGGGAAATGCAGCTCCGAATGCACTGGTGCAGATTTTCGCGGATAGTTCGAATGACGGACAGATATTTCTTGATACTACCTATGCAAATGGCGCCGGATTGTGGTCGAAAAAAGTTACGTTGTTCGCGGGTATGGCTGTCACGGCGATGCAGGACAGTCTTGGCAATACCTCCAATTTCTCGGCGCCATTTATTCCAAGTTTTGCTCCTTCCGCGCCAAACGGCCTCTATGCGATCGCGCGTAACGGACAGGTGGAACTTAAATGGAATGCCAACACGGACGGATTGACAACAAAATACCGGATCTATTATGATATAACAGCGTTGCCCACTACACTGCAGGACAGCACAACCGGTGGAGCGACGGACACGTCTAAAGCAATTACGGGTTTGACCAACGGTCAACTATATTATTTCCGTGTTGCCGCTGTGAATGCGATCGGGCAGGCAAGCGGCTTCTCCAACGAAGACGCAGCGGTGCCGGTGGTCGAGGCGGGGAATGCAGTTTCATTTAACGGCAGTGACTATATTTTGACTTCGCCAACACTCGGGAACTTCGGTACGAGCGATTTTTCGATTGAAGCATGGATCAAGACGGCCGCAACAACCTCAGCCATTGCAGGCAAGCGGCACGATGCGAGCAACGGCAATTTCTTTGTTTTTGGAATTAATGGGTCCGGCCAAGTTAATTTGGAAGTAGATCAAGACCTATCGGGAACGTTTTATGGCGCGGTCACCGGAGCGACTCCAGTAAATGATAATCAGTGGCACCATGTTGCGGCTGTACGTACCGGAACGAATCTTTCCGTTTATGTGGACGGTGTTTTGGATGGTTCTGCGGTAACTCCGTTAGCCAATGTTAATAACGCGGATCCACTGAGTATCGGCGCACGCGGCGTTGACGGGGTCAACTATGTATTCTATTTTAACGGCGAGATAGACGAACTGCGTTTGTGGGATTATGCGCGCAATTCGATACAACTGACTGCCGATAAAAATAAACCGTTGCGTGGAGACGAGGGAGGTCTTTTGGGCCTGTATCATTTCGACGAATCGGATCCTTCAACCGTTACCTATGACGGAGCATTGTCTTCCACGGTAGGCAGTTGGGTAAACGGCGCTTCGTTTGTCGGCTCCGGCGCACTTGCGCCGCTTGCTCCGCAAGGATTGACGGCAACGCCTTTTGTTCCTGATTCAATCGTTGTCTCATGGAATACGAATAAAGAATCTGATTTAAGCCATTACATTGTTTACCGCAGTACAACCAATGGTTTCATTCCTTCGCCTTCCGATTCCATAGGACGCGTGATGAAACCGGATAGTATGTTTACGGATCTGACTGCACTGATTGGCAATACTTACTACTACCGTGTTTCAGGCGTCGACAGCAATTACCAGAAAGGTCAATATTCAAATCAGGTTGCAGGCTCATTCCCTGTTGGAATTCTTTCCGCATCCATTCCTGTAATCAACTTCGGAAACGTTTCGCTCGGTAATAACGCCGTGATACAGACGAAAGTTTTCGTCAATGGAGGATGGGCGGAAGTTACAGGATCAGGCTTCGACTTCGGTTCGGACTTCTCTTTGGTGACGCCCTTAACACTACCGGATACATTGTTAGCAGGCGACACAATTTTGGTTGACGTGCGATTTTCGCCGACTGCATTCGCAGCGCTTACAGATACCTTACGCTTGACCAACAACACGTCTGTGAACCCGCTCCTCGTTGTCCTTGATGGCTCAGGTGTTTCGGGCACGATAGCATCCAATGTCAATCCGGCTAATTACGGTAACGTTTCAGTTGGCAGTAACGCAACACAGACAATCAAAGTATTCTCAAACGGCGGTGCAGTTGAAGTAAATTCTGCAAATATCTTAGCGGGCACAAACTTCACTATTACAAATGCTCTGACATTTCCTGACACGCTGTTCACAGGCGACACATTGGCCGTTGATGTGCAGTTTGCGCCAACGGCATTTGGTGCGCTCTCCGACACGTTATCGATCACTAACAACAGCGGCGTGCCGGTATTTAAGATCGCCTTAGACGGAACAGGTGTCAGTGGTTCAATCGCATCAAACGTTAACCCGGCTAATTACGGAAACGTTTCAGTTGGAAGTAACGCTACACAGACGATCAAAGTTTATTCCAACGGAGGCGCGGTGCTGGTGAGCGCAGCAAGTATTTTAGGTGGCACGAACTTTACGATAACCAACGCTCTGACCCTCCCTGACACGCTGTTCGCAGGCGACACGTTATCAGTTGACGTTCAGTTTGCACCAACAGCATTTGGTGCGCTCAGTGACACGCTGGTGGTAAACAATAATTCCGGCGTGCCGGTCTTCAAGATCGGCCTTGATGGATCAGGTGCAACGGGTTCCCTGGCTTCCACACCCACATCCTTCAATTTCGGAAATGTTTTAGTTTCCGACAGCCTTTCGCAGACCTTTAAGGTATATTCGATCGGCGGCGCTGTTGCAGTAAATTCTTCTACCTTGGACTTCGGTTCTGATTTTATTCTTGAGAATGCGCCGGTGTTGCCGGATACTTTATTTGACGGCGATACACTTGTATTTGACATTAAATTCAAGCCGACAACGTTCGGCGTACTGTCGGATACGGTCGTGGTAACAAACAACTCATCCGTTAATCCGCTAAAGATAGCGCTTGACGGAAATGGCAATGCAGGTACTTTGGCAACGCTTAATCCCAATGTGAATTTCGGAGAAGTGGTTGTGGGTGACAGCGTTTCGCAGGATATCAAGCTTTTTGCCGCAAATGGAATTGTCGTTGTCAATAATCTCAACCTGTTGGTAGGAACTCATTTCACTGTATCATCTGCGGCGGTGTTACCCGATACATTGTTTGCAGGCGACACGCTTAATTTCACGATTAAATTTAAACCGCTTATAGTGACATCGTCAATATCCGATGCGACGCAGTTCGTAAATAGTTCTGTCGTCAGTCCCTTCACGGTCAGCTTAGAAGGAAGCAGTTTGGTCAAACCTGTGACGCCTGTGACCATCGTGATCTATCCCGAGGCGGATGCGCGTGTCAGCGCGGTGAACCCGACGACCAATTACGGTTCGGATCCGAGGATTTATGTTTTTGGATCCAATACGAATTACCAGAACAACGAGTCCCATGGTTACTTGCGGTTTGATCTTTCTTCAATTCCTGCGGATGCAGATGTGACACAAGCGACATTCCAGATCGCTAACTCGGATGGGTTTGCATACAATTACGACCCTAACGATTACCTGCATTTCGTGAGTGACGATAGCTGGAACGAGGCGGCGATTACATGGAATACGCGTCCCGCGGTGACCAATCCTCCGGCGGCCTCGTGGTTTGCGTGGATGGCGGGTACTTATGACTATACTTTCTCGGCCACATCGAATGTATTGAGAGATTCGGTCAGAAATCAGCGCCAGGCGGACGGAAAGATTTCTTTCAACGTCAACAACGGCGCAGGCGCTTACTACAATAATTATTACTCCAGGGAAGGAGCTCCGGACAATGCTCGACGGCCGCAGTTGATCATTACTTACTTGCCTGCGACCCTAGCCACCCTCACGCCTGCAGTTAATAATGGAAATGTAGCAGTCGGGGACAGCGTCACGCAGACTGTTAAAGTCTTTGCAACTGCAGGTTCGGTGACGGTCAATAGTACATCGTTGGATTTCGGAGCCAACTTCACAGCTGTACCTCAGGTCGTATTACCGGTAACCTTAAATTACGGCGATACATTGGCTGTAGACGTGCAGTTCACGCCTACGGCATTTAGCAGCTTGACGGATACATTAGTTGTGAATAACAACTCCGGCGTACCGGCATTCAAGGTTGCGCTCAATGGCACGGGCGTCAGTGGTTCAATTGCCTCTAACTTCAATCCGGCTAATTACGGAAATGTTTCGGTTGGAAATAACGCGACACTGACAATCAAAGTTTACTCCAACGCTGGAGCAGTAAGAGTAAGTGCAGCAAATATCTTATCAGGTGCAAATTTCACAATAACGAACGTACTGACATTCCCTGACACGTTGTTCGCTGGTGATACGTTATCGGTTGATGTGCAGTTCGCACCAACAGCATTTGGAGCGCTCACGGATACATTATCTGTGACCAATAACTCTGGCGTACCTGTATTCAAGGTTGCGCTTGATGGAAATGGAATTTCGGGAACACTTGCCGCTTCGCCGTCATCATTCAATTTTGGAAATCTGCAAGCAGGGGATAGCCTACAGAGCGTATTCAAGGTATACTCGGTTGGTGGCGCCGTTGCTTTAACGGGAACGAGTCTGTTTGCCGGAACTCAGTTCTCCATTGTATCCACAGCCGGCCCGTCAACATTGTTTAGCGGAGATACACTGATTGTTAATCTTAAGTTCAAGCCGTTAACTGTTGGGTTGAAGAACGATACCATTCGGATTTTAAATAATTCCGGAGTATCTCCATTCAAGTTAGCCGTCAGCGGTACAGGTTCTTTGGGTAGTTTGTTTGTTTCCGCAAATTCATTGACGTTTGGATCGGTTCAAATCGGCGACAGCGCACAACAATCGGTGAAAATATACGGTTCCTCCAACGGCATCGATGTTACCAATGCCACGCTGGCGTCTGGCGTTCATTTTGTAATAATTCCAAACCTGTCGCTGCCTGTAACATTGAACATCGGCGATACACTCTTGGCCACGATCCGGTTTAAGCCGAAAACATTTGCGGCGATAGTTGATACCGCGCAGATCATTAATATTTCCGTTAATAATCCTCTATTGATTTCACTTAGCGGTACCGGATCGACCGGTATTCTCGCGCCGCTTTCTGCGAACTTTGGGTTGGTTACTATAGGCGACAGTGCGCAGCGCGTGTTAAAACTTTATACTAATTCAGGCGCTGTTATTGTAGACAGCTTGAAGTTCGATTTTGGAACCGAGTTCAAGTTCACGTCGGCCAATTCACTTCCGGACACGGTATTTCCCGGTGATACGTTATTCATGGGCGTTCAATACAAGCCGCTCACGTTCGCCACTACCAGCGACACCATTAGGGTATTTAATAATTCATCGCAAAGCGTGTTTAATGTGAGATTAAACGGCGTGGGAAATTCAGGAACCTTGGTGGTAGTCCCGACAAGCGCTAATTTCGGAAATGTGCTGGTTGGTGATAGTGCGCTTCAGACATTAAAAGTCTATGCGACAGGAGCAAACATCATCGTTAGCGCCGCTTCAATGGAAACGATGGGTGACTTTACCATTGTCTCGACTTCAGGCATTCCGGTAACTTTGGTAGCAGGTGTTGATACGTTATTTGTCAATGTGAAATTCAAACCTTCTTCGTTTGGTCCGCTGAGTGATCGACTTATTATTTCGAATAACTCATTGCTGAATCCCGTTAAAATCAATGTGACGGGAACAGGTGCTGCCGGAACTTTAGCGGCTAGCCCTTTTGGCTATAATTTCGGGAATGTTCTTGTTAACGATAGTTCACAGCAGTCCATAAAGATATTCGCAGTAACAGGAAGGGTTATTGTTAATAACATCTCGCTGGACAACGGTATCCAGTATACGTTAAGCGCGGGGAGTCTTCCCGATACGCTGGGCATAGGTGACACCCTTATTGCTCTGGTCAAGTTTGAGCCCAATGTGACCGGAATTATTCGCGATACGTTGAGGATCGGTAATAATTCACAGGTAAGTTCGCTAAGCCTTGGGTTTGATGGAACGGGACAATCCGGCGCTTTAGCATCGAATGTTGCGGCGTACAATTTCGGCAATATTAAAGTAGGCAGCAGCGCTCAAACGACCATTAAACTGTATTCATTGACAGGGCAGGTGATAATCAGCAGTTTAGCGATTGGAACGAGTGGACGACATACTTTGACCTATTCTGCTTCATTACCGGCAACGCTGAATGCAGGCGATACGCTTGTTGCGACTGCGAGATTTACACCGTCCGGCGGAGGAACGATTTTAGACACAGTGTATGTAGGCAACAATTCCGCTGTAGCGGTCTACGGCATCAGTCTGTCCGGTTTTGGGGTTGTGAATTCAGCGCCGATCGCATTTGCAGGTAAACAACCGGGAAATAATATAGTGGTTAATACCAAGACGCCGACATTCACATGGGAAGGCCGCGGTGATGCAGACGGCGATACACTGCGCTATACTTTACAGATCAGCAAAACGAGCAATTTCAGCAGCATGGTTCAATTCTCGAACATAGCCGATACTGCGTTTACATTAAGTTCGCCGCTTGACAGCTTGGGTACATATTTCTGGCGTGTGAGCGCTAATGACAATCAAGGCGGAATTACGGTGACCAGTGCGTTATCGTTCAACGTAGATGCCGTGAACCCTGGATTATTCGTAGGCGTTCTTGCAAGTACCATAATGCAGAACTATATCGAAGTGTACGTTCAGAGTGATGAGGCGCTCAATTCGCTCACGGGCAGTTTTATTCTGCGTGATGCGTCGAACGCCATCGTCGCTGACGATACGCTCGCACTCACAAATCTTTCCGGCCTGCTCTATTCGGTTCCGTATAGATTATCCGTCAGCGGTGAATTAACTGTGTCCATCACCGGTGTGGATACTGTGGGCAATACGACGACGGCAGTTCAGCTTTATACCATTACGTCAGTTACTGCGAAAGCGCCGATTGCGTTAAAATCTGTCGACGGTTACGTTACCGTTAACGGGGCAAAAGAAAGCGTAGATCGCTCCGGATACGTTCTCGTAACACGTTTAAGCGGTGTGAACTCTATTTCTCCCGCATTGGCCAAAGTGATATCACGCGAGAATGTTCTGCCAAAGGAATTGTTATCGGAGGCAGCATCGGCATGGATGCAAATAGGTGAGTCCGTGAAGATTCTGAGTACGGTTGAAATTAAGAAAACACTCACGGTAACATTCAAATACGATCCATCGATGACAAGCGGCGTATCGCAGCGTTATCCTGATTTTGAAGAGAGCAAAATCGGCATTTACCGTGAAGATAACGGACAATGGATATATGAGGGCGGCGAAGGCAATCGGGAAACCGTTACCGCCAAGATTGGTAAATCAGGCACGCTGGCCATGTTCTATAATCCGGAACATGTTGAATTGCCGACGCGAATCGAGCTTGTTCAGAATTATCCGAATCCGTTTAACCCAAGCACCACTATCAAATTTGGCTTGCCGGATGAAGGTAAGATTAAGCTCGTGATCTACAACGTACTTGGACAAAAAGTAAGAGAATTGATCAACGAATCACGTGAAGCAGGATTCCATACTGTGATTTGGAACGGCAAGAACGATATGGGTCAGCAGGTATCCAGCGGGCTTTATATCTACCGTCTGGAGACGTTGAAGGGCGTGCAGTCGAAGAAGATGCTGCTTATCAAGTAAGAAATGATAAATTTTGAACAATGGTCAATGAAAAATATAACACAAGGTGAAGTCATGAAGAGAGCAATAAGATATTTACTAGGTCTATCACTGATCGCGATGAGCTGTGACGATCCGAATCCGCTGGATGCAGCGTGGAGCAAGTTTGGAGCCGGTGATTATCCGGGCGCGCATGCGGAATTCAGTTCGCTTGTGAGCAGCGAAGGGTCCGGTGCTTACGTTGGACTTGGCTGGACGGCCATGAAGATGGATTCACTGCCGGAATCAGACACGTATTTCGGATTGGCATCCGGGGATTCCTTATTGGAAGGATTTGCAGGATGGTCAATCCTGGCATGGCTGCAGGGGCAGCATACTTTGTGTATTGACCGGGCTGAGTATGTTTTTCGAAATGCCGGGGGATACAGCTTCTTCGTTTTCCCTTATGATCCTACGATCACCTACCATGATTTGTTGTTACATGAAGGGTTTAGTTATTATCATACTCTAAATTATTCGGCATGTATTAATACCATCCAGAGAATAGATCCGTCCTTCTCAATAGCGCTGAACGACCCGCAATTACAGAACATCTTACTTGGCAAACTTCAATTACTCACGCAAGAATACGATTAAGCAATCAATATTTCTGTTAATGAAGAAGCCTCCGCTACTAACGGAGGCTTTTTTGTTTCACATACCTGTTAAACCAAGCGCTTTTACCCAACCAAATCATAATATTAAAATCATTGCCAAGTTCCCATCTCCAATCTAGACCTTTAGAATATTTCATTACAACACCAGCCGGTGGCAATTAAATGCCGGCTACGCATCAGACATTGAACGAAACTGATGAGGCCATCACAGACGGATGATTTTTGTTTTATATAAAAACTTTTGTGGGCAATTCGCGTATTACAACCATTCGCTCCCGAAATTACGTGATTATCCAATGTCGTACTCATGTTAATCGAATGGACGCAGCAACGGGCAGTGGAACCTGATGTTGGCGACTATAACACACTACTACAAGCAGACCATTTTTAGCGGAGCCTGACGCATGGAAAAAATCAAAGCAATGGCTAACTTGGATAAAGGCGCATCGCCCCGTTTGTTTCTTAGATTTCTGGCGATCGGACTATTTGCCATCCTCAATTTTTCTTTTGGTTTTCTTTTCCAAGTAAGCCGCGATCTGATTTGTTACACCGAACTACTGGTGCTTGTTATCAGCAGTATGGTCTATTGGGGATTCTTGATCCGTCCAATCGATAGAACCATCCGAGGTATCTTTTCCATGGACCAATGGAATTTGCCGAAGAAAGTTGCAGCCTTGCTGGTTTTATCCGGCATTGCCCTGACATTGAATCTAGTAGTCGCTCAGGCGAGTGTGTACTTGATCATCAGTTACTGGTTGGATATTGATACTCCGGCGGCAGACATACTTGTATCCACTTTGACCAATAATATTGCCGGAAATCTTTTGTGTTTTTTCTCATTGGCCGGAATTACCATCTACGAATTTCTGTCTTCCACGTCACGATTCGGCCAGGAAGCGGAGAAACCCCGCTTCGTGATGCTATCTACCAACTACGCGGTTACGAAAGTTCCATTTACGGACATCCTCTACATTCAATCCAATCAAAACTGCATTACGATTCAGACTCATACGGACACATTTGTCAAATACCAGAGCCTCAAGTCTTTTTTGAAGGAGTGCTCCTATCCGGCCTTTAAGAGAGTCCATCGCTCTTTCGCGGTCAATGAAGACTACGTTTCGAAAATTGAAACCAATGATAATGGTGACGGCCGAGTCTATCTGCGGAACGGATCATCAGTCAAATTGAGCCGGACTTTCAAAAAAGAGTTGCAATCTAGCCAATTCCAAATCAATTAGATGTTTCTTATAAGATGCTAAGGGCGGCCCACAGGATGCCCTCCGTTTATCACGTTCTTTCCGCGGGTTATCATGATCCTTGAAACGAAAGATAAAAATCATTCGTAACATGGTGTAAAAACCGCACACCATCTGAAAAGGGCACACTATGTTCAAGAGCAATCTGATAAGTTCACTGCGTTTTCTAAGACGCAATGAGAGGTTTGCATTCGTAAATGTTTTGGGGCTGACATCCGGCTTTTCCTGCATTCTTCTGATCCTTTTCTTTGTACGACATGAACTTTCCTTTGAGGACTTTCATGAAAACCGAAATAACGTTTACCGGATCAATTTTTCCTACGAAGATAACTCGTCCAACGTGACAATTCTGGTAAACTCTCCCCCTGCATTTGCACCGGAAATAAAAGAACGTTTTCCCGAGATTGTCCGGGTTAGCCGGATGCGGTATGTCCTGAATGCACTGCTGGCCAACGGGCGAAAACAATTTTATGAAAACCACGGATATTATGCCGACTCGTCATTTCTGAAAACCCTGCAGTTTCCGTTCCTGTCCGGTGATCGTGAGACGGCTTTGAGGGAGCCCAACTCCATCGTCATCACCAAAGCCATGGCTGAAAAGTATTTTGACGATCCGGACCCGGTTGGGTCCACACTTTTGTGGAACAATACTATGCCGCTAAAAGTTACAGGTGTCCTTGATGTTCCTTCCAATTCGCATCTGAATTTTGATTTTCTGATTTCTTTTCAAAACTACCTTGTACCGCCTGGGTATTCGTCCGACTTGACCAGCTGGGATTGGCTTGGCTTCCTAACCTATGTTGAACTCAAGGACGGAACAGATCCGGCGGATTTTCAGACCAAACTTCACCAGTTCTTTAGAGATCGAGAATCATCTTTTCGTCCTCTTGTCCAAAACATAGCAGACATTTATTTCGGATCCGATGGAATGGCGGACGATCTATCCAGCCACATACGTTCAGGCAACAAGTTTAGCGTTTACGCATTGATCGTTGTTGCGTTTTTAATCCTCGTCATTGCCGGTTTCAATTTTGCAAGCCTGACCAATGCGATTTCTATCAATCGCATCCGAGGCATCGGAATCCGAAAAATTCTGGGAGCCGAACGTCAGACGATTGCCATTCAGCTTCTCACTGAAAGCCTGGTGATCACCCTGATTTGCCTGTTGCTGGCGTATGGCCTTTCAGCCGAACTGTTCCCGATCATCGGAACCTGGCTACAGTGGGAAATCCCGCTTCAAGCGTCGAAGATCTTTGAGACGATTCCATTGTTAATTTCGGTCGCTTTGATCCTCGGATTACTTGCCGGTTTGTATCCTGCGCTGATTCTTTCAGGTTACGATATTGTGAAAGCATTGAAAGAAGAGTTCCGTTTCGGGCGTCGGAGCCTGTTTCAATTTAAGGATCTGCTTGTCACGCTGCAATTTGCGGTTTCGATTGGTTTGATTGCGGCAACCATCGTACTGACGCGGCAACTTGACCTTCTTCAAAACCGCTCGATGGGATTCAACAAGGAAAATGTGGTAGTTTTAAAAATGTTGCCGGAAGAAGTTTCCCGTCATTTTGAATCCTACCGGGAACGATTACGGCAGAACTCATGGGTCCTTGGGGTGAGTCGGAGCGAACGGGTGGCAGGAGATCCGTGGCCATGGAGCGTGATCCACCGTGCCGATGAATCACCCGAACAAGCGAAGGTCGTGTATTTCAATGCCACCGATTACGATTTTGTTGAAACTATGGGAATTCATCTTCAGGCCGGCCGAAGTTTTTCTAGAGCGTTGAAGGCAGACTCACTGAATGCTATTATCATCAACCAAAAAACCGCAGATATGCTGGGTCTCAAAGATCCGGTCGGGCAACAGGTTCATTTTTTTGGCGGTCCGCGGACGATCATCGGAGTTGCGGATGATTTTCAGTATACATCTTTTCATCAGGGAATCGGACCCGTGGTTATGATTCTTCCTTTCATTGATTTAGAATACATGTATGTCCGATTGGCGCCGAGTGAAACCGTATCGCGAATTCTCGCACTGGAAGAGACTTGGCGGCAGATTTCGGGCGGTACACCGATTGAATGGAGATTTCTGGACGACAGGCTAAACCAGCTGTACCAATCTGAAGAGCGATTGGGCTTGATGATCCGTTGCTTCGCCGTTTTGGCTTTGATCCTGGCCAGTCTAGGCCTATACGGAATCGTAGCGTTCATGATTCAGAACCGAATGAAGGAGTTTGGCGTTAGGAAAGTTTTGGGCGCATCGGTTGGATCGCTCTACATCTTGTTTATCCGCCCATATGTTTACTTAATGATCACGGCGATGGTACTTGCCATACCGATCATAAACTACTATTTAAATCAATGGTTGGAAAATTTTGCTTATCGTACGACGATTGAATGGTGGACCTATCCGGTAGCCTTGATCCTGCTGATGGGTGTGGCTCTGGTAACAATCACTTCACAAACCATGCGAGCCGCAAAAATCAATCCGGTGAAATTGTTACGAAACGAATAGAGAGATAAACTTGATCTTCTTAGTCAAGAATACAATAGAACTTTCAATCAAGTAAATAATCAGAAGCCTCCGCTACTAACGGAGGCTTTTTACTTCAAATTATTTACGAGAGGGAAATTAATGAATTGCTTTTACGCTGTTAATAATGTCATTCAGCAGGTTATCGGCGTCTTCACTGTTGACTTCACTATATCCGCTATCGACCATATAGATACGATCTTTATGTCTGCCAACTCCCAGCTTAATATAGGTTTGAATTTCCGACATCCGGTTTATGCCTGAACTGAAAACAAAATCCACATTATTAATTTTCTTTGATTCTTCCCGGATGAACTCGCAGTTTTCATAGGTTACTTTAAGATAAGACAAAACGATTTCTGGAGAAGATTTTTTCTCATTCTCGGCAGAGGTTATGAAAAAGTAAATTTGGTTATCCGGGCTGTAGCATTCGACATAAATTTGAGAGGCACGGTCATTGATGGTCACACTCCAGTTTGACGGCGTCTTAAATTCAAATTCATAGTTTTCGAACGTATGTTTTTCCCATTGAGGATTCTGGGAATACAGAGGCTGCAGGGACAAGACGAAGAGGAAAATTAATAACACGGATTTGTTTTGCATTAGATGACTAATTAGGATTTATCATTTTTATAACTTCCAGAACTTCATCGGCGTGTATGTCAACCTTAACTTTATCAAAAATGTATTCAATATTTCCTTTTTCATCTATGAGGAATGTTGATCGGATCACGCCTTCGTATTCCCGCCCGTACAGTTTCTTCTTCCCCCATGCGCCGTATTTTTCAGCGACTTTATGACCGATATCGGATAAAAGGGGGAATGATAAATCAAATTTTTCAGTAAATTTCCGGTGAGATTTCATATCGTCGGGGCTGATACCGAATACAGCAATTTTCTGCTTTTCAAATTTCTTAATCCCGGCGTTAAAACTACAAGCCTCTTTAGTACAGCCCGGCGTGTCGTCTTTCGGATAAAAGAACAATACGACTTTTCTGCCTATGAAACTCGAAAGAACTATCTCGTTACCGTTCGTATCCGATAATCTGAAGTCCGGTGCTTTTTGTCCAACTTTCAACATGGTCTAGTCCGGTAACGTTTCGATAGTCCACTCGAGATTATCAAACCGCGTATCCGTATAACGTTTTTTTACGATTAGCAAAGATAGTTTTTTATAATCCTCTTCGCTCATTGTCTCAACTGCGTCAAATTCAGTATAACTTCTCCGAATGAAATCCAGATTGTTTGATTTGAAATCTTCAACTATTCCGTTTTCTGCATTGGTAACCCGGATGGTCATGTTAACCTCCTATGCTAAATGTTCGATCTGATTAAAAAATTATTCTTCGATTGAGTCAACTAGTTCCGAATGATTTCCTTGCTGAAGCAGCTGCAGATAATGTTTAGCCACACGTTGCCATTTACTGTCGCTTTTCTGCGTAACCTGTAAATCCATAACTTTCTGAAAGGCCTCGTCGGCTTCTGTCCATTTCTCTAATAGTACATACGTTTTGCCTAATTCCAAATAGTGAGATATACAGTTATGATTGATAGCGATGGCTTTGGCCAATTGATCGGCCGCCTTTTCATAAGTTGCAGGAGGCGTGCTCACAACAAAGAGTTTTGAAAAAGTTCTGGTTATCCATGCGGTATTTGTCATTTCCCTATTCCAGCGCCCTAAAAGTGAAAGAGCTAAATCTTCTTCCGCATTGATTTCAACTGCCTTTTCAGCGGCTATGCGCGATTGATTCAGAGTTTTTACCCGATCCGTACCTGTATAACCTAAAGCCGTCTTTTCAAGAGCCAGAGCCAGCATGAGGTGTCCTTTGGCATGGTTGGGATTGAGGTAAATGGCTTTGCGCGATATGGCTTCCGCTTCACGGTATTTAGCCGCCTGGTCATTGCTTTTCGGTAATTCATTTCCCATGTCAATAAGTTCGCCGGCCATTTTCCATAACACTTCAAAATTTGTGCTGTCGAGAATTGAAGCAGCCTTATACGCTTTAAACGCACCGTATGTATCAAATTGATTATGAAGTGCATCTCCTTGCGCAATCAATTCACTCACGGTTTGTGAAACAATTGGCCGGCCACTTGTAAACGCTATTGTGACAAAGAACACGATCGTGTTTATCATTGTCCTTAGCTGAACAGACTTAACTAAGATGTTCATGATGATTAGGCGGTTAAGTCTTGGTACAACAACGCATTACAAGAACTTAGAGTGATAATATTGTAGTATTTTTTTGTTCTAAAGTCAAGTAAAGAAACAGGCCGAAAACGCCATTATTTGGGTGCGTCCTGGTTACTTTGCCACACTTTGTACCAGTTGGCTAGGTTTCGTTTGCCCACAGTATCTTCTGTTACCCGTGTCTTAAACAGTAATTCTTTCATGCTCTTATTCCAAAAGATGACAGGCATAATGCCACCTCCAAACATGCCGTTAGATGAGTCAAATTTTTCAGACGGGCTGGAGCCGGAATTGACGTAATACATAATAGGTCCATCTTCAAATCGATATAATCGTATTTGGCTTAGGCTGTCAAATGTAAACGTGATTTCACCGCATACGGCGTTATTCTCAATAAAGAGCCGTTTTTTTACATTACGAATTCCAGGGTAATCTTTTTCAATCTTATCTCCCTGAAGGTAATCACTGACTAATTCTCCGAAATCTTTAAACGACACGTCCTTTTCATCGTCATCATTTGAGAAAATATTGATGTATTTGACCGTGGCCGTACCGGACTGGCCGTCCTTTAGTTTGATCGTATATTCCTTTTTCTCCACGCCGAGACAGCCAACGAAGATCAACATGCCAGCCAGCCATACTGTTTTCAGAATTCTTTCAATCATACATTTCCTCCTTCACATAATCATTCATCCAAAAAAAGAATAACTCCCCGTTTAAAACGAGGAGTTACTATAAATGAATTAGCAGATTCTATAATTAGTTAAACGTCGGCAGAAAAGAGTATTCTTTTGCGTAAAACATCATCTGTTCCGTGAAGTCCGCCGGATATTCCATCTTGACGTCGACCAATTTATCGCCCTGCATGACCGGCACAAGCTTGGGATTAATAAACCCGCCGTACGGAGAGATGTTAAGTTTTTCATAACGTTCTTTAACCTCTTTGTGCAGTTCATGATCCACTTTTACGCCATAATTTTCGACTAACTCCTGGGCAGCTTTGAAATCACCTTCGGAAGTAATGCGCTGGGTTTCTTTTAAAAGTTGGCCATACAAGGTACGCAATTTCATATAGTCGTTGATTACAATATACGTTTTGCCTTCTTTGATCTTTTTTTCGATTACATTTTCCGGCAGCCCTTTTTCATAGACCCATTTGGCGATCAACTGCCGGTTGCGCATATGCGATTCTTCAATATCATCACCTAATTGTAACCGCGTGAGCTGGGTCATTAATCCGTTACGCATCTGCCCATCGTATGCTGCTTTGCCTACATCAAAATTAGGCATAACGCCGATATCGATCAGTTTCTGATCCATGATATAGTAGAGTCCAACAAGATCGGCTCTGGCTTCTTCGATCGTTGAGGCGTAGTTTTTTAGCGATTGTTTCGGTGTACCGACTCCGGGATTAATTTGTCCCGAAGCATGTCCGATGACTTCGTGCATATCTGTGTGAAGATCACTTGCCAGCGCGCCGTATTTTTTTATTCTTTCAATCTCTTCCTGTGTATAAGCAAACTCTGCGAGAAAACCCGATCCTTCAGCGGCCTTAGCATAGGCGTATACAATATTGCCGAGGTTGACTGATTTGGAACCGTATTCCTTGCGAATCCAGTTTGCATTGGGAAGGTTGATACCAATCGGCGTACTGGGAGAAGCGTCACCCGATTCGACTACTACGGTAATGACTTTAGCTGAGATGCCGGTTACATTTTTCTTTTTATGTTCCGGTGCCAATGGAGAATTATCCTCAAACCATTGTGCTTGGTTGCTGATCGCGTCAATACGTTTGCTGGCTTCCATATCTTTGATTGAGACAATGGCCTCAAATGCGCCTCGGTAGCCCAAAGGATCTCCGTATACTTCGATAAACCCGTTGTTCACATCGATCATGGATTCCGTGTCTTTGACCCAGAGGATATTATACTCGTCAAATTTCTTAAGATCGCCCGTCTTGTAATATTCGATTAATTTATCCAATGCAGCTTTCTGCGTTTCGTTTTCAGCAACCGAACTCGCTTTTTCAAGCCAGTATACGATCTTCTCAATGGCGGGAGAATACATCCCGCCGACTTTCCAGACTTTTTCCTGGATAGCGCTGTTCTCTTTTACGAGTTTTGAGTTTAATCCGTATGAAATGGGTTGCGGATTTTTCGTATCAATGACTTTCGAATAATAGGCCTCGACTTCTTTTTGTGTTAGTCCTTCATAGAAGTTCATTGCGGACGTTTTGATGATATCGTCTTTAGGGTCAAGATTGACCCGTTTTGCATCCACGTTAGGATCAAAAAGGATCGGAGTCAATTTGGCGATGAGCTGATCTACGGTTTCATCCTTTTTCAGGGGATAGGTGCCGGGCGAATTCTTAACCAGTTGATCGAAGTAATCCGCTGAAAAACCGGGTTCAAATTTCTTGCTTCCATAATGATGGTGAATTCCGTTTGAAAACCAGACCCGCTTGGTGTAGACCATGAATTTTTTGAAATCCTCTGTGTTGCGGTCCCCCTTGTAATTGGCTACGATCGATTCCAGTGTTCTGCGTACCAGTAGATTATTTTTATAATTCTGATCCCAAATGATATCCCTTCCGGACAAACCGGCTTCATAGAGATAATACACCATTTCTTTTTGTTTCGGGGTCAATTGCTCAAATCCGGGAACTTGGTAACGAATGATTTTCAAATCGGCAAATTGTTCCGTTTGAAAAACAAAGTCCTTGTTATCCGTCTTCTTCGCGCATCCAATCATGGCGATCATGAGCAAAAGGGCGAGGCCTTGAGTGATTCGTTTCATAAATCTCCTATTATTATTTTTGTGCCATTCAGGCAATTTATTACTGACGGCTGAAAATTTAATTCAATCCGGCATAATACGCAATGATTATTGAAGGCGGGGTTCGGTTAAACGGAGAGATGGCTGCCAACTTTGACAGAGTAATCTACTTTCGTTTTAATGATACATCTATGATTCCTTTGAAAACTTTCAGATCGATTTCTTCCAACTTATTTATGTAGAGGCAACCGACGTCAGTCTTATGCTTACCGAGCTTTTTAAGAGCAGCAGCATGCTCCTTAATACTTACGCTAATATACAACGATAGATTTGCTTTACGGGGAGAGAATCCTATCCGGAGCCAATCAACTTCCCTTCCGGTGGCGGGGCTTTTGTATCTTTTATTACCAAAACCGATAACTGAGCTGCTCCACAATATTGGTTTCTCCCCAGTTGCTTTTCTCATCATTTCCAAAAACACAAAACTGTCTTTACGCTTTTGCTCATCCTCGATATTATTGATAAAATCCTCCACGTTTGCAGAGGTAGGTTTTGTTTTTATTTCAAATAGTTTTGTTTTTTTTTCAGCCATTTGAAATTATATTTGTTTGACATTGGTTGAGGTGTCGCTTACAATTTTCCTGTCACTCTCATATCTGCGACGCCGAGCGAACAGATAGCCGCTTGTTATGCGAGGTGCCGTTCATTCAATTGAGACCCCAGGACTGCTGGCGGCCCAGATACCTACCAGAGCTCCAACAATAAGTGTGATGACGACTCCCGGTTTTGAACCAACTTCAGCACCTGCCGACATACGAAACTTTCGTTTTCCAGGCTCTCGTCTAATTTCCGGACGCAAGGACAGACCAAACCAATATGTAGGGTTCCACTTCACTAAGCCATAGACCGATGGAGCAAAAGATGGGTCTTTAAGTATTGGAAGTCCTAGACCAAAGTCGATGCTCTCTCGATGGCCAAGCCATCTGCGGTAGCGTAACATTGGGCCGAAGCTTGGTTGGAACGCATCTCCAAGAGTAGAAAAATGAAGAGATAATCCAAGGGCATCCTTTGGGGAGAGATTAACCAGCGTTCCTAGGTCAGTCGTGATTCCGTCCGAATACCCTCCAAATTCTGTAAGGATGATGAAGTGGCAGGTGTCATTTCCGCGCCAACATGTTCCTATTGCTGTGGATTGTGCAAGAAGGCATGATGGAATTAGGCTAAGAATTACTAGCAACCTTTGCCAAGTTAGACTAGAACTACGCATGGTAAGTTCTTCTTTCTAGTTTTGCTAAAATGATCGCAAGGAGAATTTCTGTAGTTATCCATCCATGACGAGGACGGGAATAACTAATTGATGAAATCTATGCTCCTAAAGTATTACCGGCAGCATTCTCATGGCCTGCAATTACAAAAAAACGTCATAAGGTGCCAGAGGGACTTGTATGTTTTCGTGAACGGCATCTCGTATAACTATTGTATATACGAACTACTGCGTCTAATGTACCAATTTGGACTGATATACGTAATAGAAGTTGCTTATTTTTTTTGATGTTATTTCGGAGAGTTGGCTTTTACTTCCTTTTGGTATTTCCGCAGTATCCAGACCAGCAAACCTACACCGGCCAACAGGGAAATAAAGAATAGCGTAATCACATCATATTGGGGCGCTGTTTTAAGCACGTCCAATGTCCAATTCACATCGCGCAAATAAGCCTGCCGTAATTGATCGCGGTTAATTATTTTTCCTAATATACCGGCGAGCACAGTAATAATGCCCAACCATGCAACCATGTTTTTGTGTTTGCCTAATGCCGATAGGACAATACAAACGGTTCCGATTGTGAACAAGACATGTGAGGAATGAAACAAAAGCGCAGGTGTTCCTTCGGAAAAAATCGATCTTAGGTTTTCGGGAATGGCGTAATAGAACCAAAAGCCAACCCCGATCTGAAGCAGAGTTGGAATGACAAACCATATTGCGCCCCAGCGGATCGCAAATTGTTTGAGTTGTTCATTTGTTTTTTCACGCATTCCCAGATACAATACCAGCAAGCCGGATACCGCAATGGCAGAAAGCGCAATATGCAGATAGCGTGGAATTAAAGTAATTTCGTCAGTATTCAGATACCAACCCGACCCGTTGGTATTGGTATAAATGGCCAACCACTTTTGCGGCGTCTGCATCAGCGTAAGATTATTGACATAGATAAATGCCACGACTGCAAACATGACCATGCTGATGGTAATAAATATATACCGGCGATTCTTATATTTTTCGAAACCGCGCGTGTAAAAATATAAACTGTAATAGCCGATGAGAATAAGCAGGACTACCGATAACCAGACGGTCGCCATCAACACCGATGATGTATAAAAAAACTGCCCGTAAATTCCCTGTACAAATAGTAATGGCGCAATACCGAATGTAATGGTCATGGATACCATAAACGGCATGATGTGCCCTAATTTCTCCGATAAATGTTCGTGATGCGAGCGTTTTTGATCGTTGGAACCAAACTTTGAAATCATTTCTGAAACAAAGGTTAGAAAAGTTCCGCCGACTAAAATATTCATCAGCACGACATGAGCAAAAAAAGTCAAATACAGTAGAAACAGGATCAACCCGATATCACCCGGAACGGGTATTACATCGGGATTGGGGATAGGTAATTGATCGGGCATTTGGATATTCCTTCTAATGAAAAACTTTTGACTCAGCGCAGATGATCTATTTTTTCTCCGCAACCAGCGGTTTTGCTTTAACTATATCGCCAATGTATTCAGCGAGCGCGCGTCGTTCCTCGTCATTACCCATAAAGGGCGGCATGATACCGGTTGCCGTGAGCGCGCTCAGTCGCCGGTAAATAAAGTCCCGATCCCAGCCCGCGGCAAGATCTTCCAGTGATCGGTATCCTGTTGTGGTATGGCAACTTTGACATTGCACGCGAAATATTTTCTCGCCTACTATTTTCTGATTTTCCGGCGTAATTGTCTTTTCCGCAATCCATTTGTTATGCATAATAATATTGTAATTGGATGAATCGGCGGCCACGGATTTTAGGACCCCATTAGAATAAAGATAATCGTAGATCACGTAAGGTTTGCGTAGCATTTCGCGAATACTTTCTGTAGCGCCCGTGACAAAAAGGCCCAGTACGAGGATGGCAATACTAAACCCGAACGTAAACATTTTTGGATTAAAATAGGGCCCTAATAGGCTCACGAGATATATGGTCACGGACAACAACATGACCAGAAGCAAAAGACGCGTGAGAATGGAAAGGTTACCTGATCCGATATTCGCAATTCCAGTGAGAACCAGACTTGCAACACTTTCGGGCAAAGAACTGAAAAACCAATATCCGATAAATGGAAGCAAAAAAAATGACGGCATCAGCCATTTGGCAGAATAATGCAGCATCCGAACCCGCATCGCCTCGTCTTTAATGCGCGAGGACGTTACGATCGCAAATACGCCCGCAATAGCAAATGTGATAACTGTCCTCAATACCACAGAAGGCAAATAGGAAGGATTGAAGAAAGCGTCCCAGATATTTCCGGTTGTGATCCAGTCGCCCGGCGTAAGCATAAATGTTAATATGCCATTGATTACCACGAGCGACATAAAGGCGATCCCATAATAAAGCCACGCCAGCTGGAGGTGGAACTTCTTAGATACTTTCCCCCAGGAATAGTAATAAAAGAACGCAATCGATATTTCAACAAGAAAAACCACCCATTCGATAGCCCAAAAGAACATAAAATTGTGGATAAGCGCTGAAATGCCCGTTGGATTGACATTGCCAACTACAAACCAGATTCCAACTCCGCCTAAAGCGCCGAACACCGTTGTCAATAACATTAAGAAGTTTGAAAATCCCCGAATATAATCTAGCAGAGGCTGGTCGTTATTCTTAAAGGCAATGTATTCAGTTACAGCCAGATACAATCCTCCGCCAATTGCAAATTGCGCAACATAGACGTGTAGCGTTGCAATGATGCCGATCAACCATCCGCCGCCTATGCCGTTCACATTCCATACAGGAAATTCTAACATGAAATTAGTCCTTTCTTTATCTGAAAGCCATTTTCAGCATTGGTCTCAATCAGAATAGTGCCCCCACATAGTGAAAATAATAATACCGGCAAGCAATGCAATGCCGAAATAATATACCGCCCGTGAACGCCACGCAGGTGCATTAGGTGAGTCGATAAACGGGATTACTACCCATAAAACGCCGACAACGGAGAATAATAATATGCCGACAAGTTCGCCTTCGATTGGGCCAATATGAGCTGGAAATAGTTTGAGCAATTGAAACATAGCGAGAAAATACCATTCAGGTTTTATACCGATCGGGGCCGGGGCAAGCGGATCAGCTTCTTTGCCGAGTTCCCATGGAAACATCACCGCCAGTAAACCAAGGAAATTCATCACGAGCAGCCAGACATAGACATCTTTTATGGCGAAATCCGGAAAGAATTTCATGAATTTTTTCTTTTCGGCGGGAAGATTTTCAAAGAACTGCGGGGCATGAATTCCCTGCAATTGAATAAAAAGCAAGTGTAATCCCAGAATGCCGATGAACATGAGCGGCAAGACCCATACATGCAATGCAAAAAATCGTTCAATGGTCTGTGTTCCAAGTTCTTTACCCCCGCGCATCATGTCTGCAATAAACGGCCCAACTACAGGAATAGCTTCGTTGGTTTTGATGCCGATCTGCGTAGCAAAATAAGCTAATTGATCCCAGGGAAGCAGGTAACCGCTGAAACCGAATCCGAGGCAGATTGCAAGCAGCATGAATCCGGTCATCCATGTCATTTCTCTCGGATACTTATAGGACTTCATAAAAAAAGTACTAAACATGTGGATGAACACCACTAAGACCATCAAATTTGCTGACCAACTGTGAGTTGACCGAATGAGCCATCCAAAATCAACCTGTGACATGATCGCCATCACGCTCGCATGCGGTTCACCTGCGTTATAGTGAACCATCAATAGGATGCCGGTTATGACCTGAACAATAAAAAGGAAAAGCGCGATTCCGCCCATATAATACCAAACTGAGTGTTTATGGACCGGCACCTGTTTGTGTTTGAAAAAAGCAATGATCCAGCCTAAGTCAAAACGTTCACGAATGAATTTCGGAAGAAATTCCGTCGTTGGATCGTTGAGTGAATTTGGATGATCGTGTTGGCTCATAGTTTGTTTTGTTGGATTAATATGGTTTCAAAATTTTCTTGATAGCTTTATGCTCTAGATACAACTATATCTTCGCCGTTAGTGACAACCTTGTATTTATCAAGGGGCGCAGGCGGAGGCCCGGAAATATTCTTGCCGGTCAGATCATAAACGCCTCCGTGACAACCGCAGAAGATATTGTTTTTTTCAGGAAGGTATTGAACCGTGCAGCCGAGATGTTTACAAGTGGCTCCGAAAGCGACAATTTCGCCCTGATCGTTTTTTAGAACCAAAACCGGTTTTGTTCCAAATCTTACCAACTTAGCGCGACTGGACGCGAAATCTACTACTTTGCCTACAATCACCGATTGGATCTGATTGGAGGTATCCTCTTCTTCTCTCGGTTTTAAGTAGCGGAAAACGGGATAAAGGAAGGCTCCGATCCATAACAAGAAACCGCCGCCGAAAAGAGTCCGCAAAAAATCTCTCCTTACGGTTTCTTTGTCTGGCATGTGCAGTTTTTGTTTGTTTGTGTGTTCGGAGTCATTGGTCATGCTCATAAACGTAAAATCCTCTTACTTAAATAAAAAGAATGGCGTAACTACCTGCAGCGTCCGCAATATTAGAACAGTTAAATAGGGTTGACATCAATGAAGGGAACTTGATAAGTGTGGAATGAATATATTTAGTTTTTTCTCTACTGTCAAGAATTTAAAAAGAAGAAAAAATAAAACCCAAGGAGGTTAGTCCTTGGGTCTCTATCGTAGCCAAGAAGTTAGGGGGTAACTTCTTTTGTGGGGACTTTAAATTAACACGACATTGAAGAAAAAGCAAGTAAAAAATTCAATTTATTGAAAAAAAATGATATTTTTACATATTTTCCCCTTGTTTAAAATGGTTTGATTTACATAAATTACGCTGTAACAATATTTTAAAGGAGATATATGAAACGTATAGGAATTCTGACTGGTGGTGGCGATGTTCCCGGGCTAAATCCGTGTATCAAATCCGTCGTGTTCGACGCAATTAACGAAGGATATGAAGTTGTGGGTATCAAAAAAGGCTGGGGCGGGCTTTTGCGATACAACCTAAATGAACCCGAAAATTCCGATCAGTGGGTATTACCCCTTAATAAATCAAACACCCGCACTATTGACCGAAGCGGAGGAACGGTATTACATACTTCGAGAACTAATCCGGGCAGAGTTAATAAAAACGACATTCCCGAATTTTTGCGCGATGCAAACTATGACAAATTGGAAGAAACGGCAAAACTGGATTTTACACCGCACATTCTTAAAGTGTTGGACCACTTGAAGATCGATGCGCTTGTGACGATAGGGGGCGACGACACATTGAGTTATTCGGTACGACTTAACAAGGAAAAATTTCCTGTTGTGGCTATTCCTAAAACCATGGATAACGACGTGAACGGCACGGACTATTGTATTGGTTTTTCGACGGCGGTAACGCGTTCCGTGCACTTTATTCAAATGCTGCGTACGCCGGCCGGATCGCACGAACGAATTGCAGTGGTTGAACTTTTCGGAAGAAACTCCGGTGAAACTTCTTTGATATCGGCTCTTTTAGCCAATGCCGACCGGTCGATCATTTCGGAAGTACCATTCGACCCGGAACGGCTAGCCAGATTATTGATGGAAGATAAAAACGCGAACCCAAGCAATTATGCGATCATGACGATTTCCGAAGGCGCACAAATGATCGAAGGTACGATCATTGAGTCCGGAGAAGAGGATGCCTACGGACATAAAAAGCTGGGAGGCATCGGAGAGATCACCGCAGACATAATAAAAAAAATCACCGGCACGCACATTATTTATCAATCGCTAGCCTATCTTATGCGCAGCGGCGAGCCCGACGCATTAGACCGCATGGTTGCAATGAGTTACGCCGGACTGGCCGTCGACATGCTCAAGAAAAAACAATTCGGACTTCTGACGGCTTTGTGCGACGGAAAATACACAGTGGTGCCAGTCGATACGATCACTCAAGGTAAAAGGATTGTGGACGTTAAAGAATTGTATGACGTGGAAAATTATCGGCCTAAAATTTTCAACGTGATGCACAAGCCTATGTTCCTGTATTAAGAAATGAGGAATCAAGCAAGTATGTGAATTTCCCGGATTGCAGTTGCAGCGATTGGTTTCCAATCCTGACTAACGGCTCGCTGCCTTTTACACTGTAGTAGACAATCAAAAAATTCCCGTTCTGAGCAAAACGGGAATTTATTTTTTGGAGATTAGGAGCAACTTGTATCACTTCTTTTAGCCTTGCAGGGAAAACGAAGACGCATTGTGAGGACTTAAAAGGATCATACGGAACAATTGGTTCGCCATTGAAAGCCGAAAGTAGAAGGGTCGAGAAGGAATTTGGCAGGCGGGCCGGCTGCAGCAGACGTACCGTGGTGAGGGGCAGGTGATTTGATTTCACATAAGTCAGAACCGTTGGCTTGGGCGGCTGTAGATACTGAATTTGGCCTTCTTTGAACACATAATACTCTGCATTCCTGTTTCCGGAACAGACGGAAACGATTCCGTCGCTTTGAATTTTTGGTATTGTTGAGGAATGAGTTATTAGAGAGATATAAGGCGTTGCGTCAGGCCGACCTTCTATTCGCGCACGGATCAGAGTTGATAGGATCAAACTCATACATGCGAGATCAGCAATCTGCTTACGGCAGACCGGCAGATGCCTCAGAATGCTTTTTGGCGCAATCAGGGGCAAGGTATTTCCTTGAAACGGAGTGCCGATCGTAATAATACGTTTAAGCCTTTTATCGCTTTTAAAAAAATCCAACCATTCAGCGACTAGTCCGCCTTGTGAGTGAGCGAAAATCTGGTAATCGGACTGGCCAACGTTTTCATTTATAAATTTAGTCAATCCGTTGACAATCATCGGGATGTCCAGATTATTTTCCATGGTCCGATAATCATAAAAGTGTATGATAAAACCATGAGATTCAAAAAACGATTGGGAACGATACCACAGCTTTGAAATATCAGCAAAACCGTGAATGAATACGATGTGTTCTGTAGCAGGCATATGAATTGGATTTGATATGACAACCTAATATACTATCTTTCATTTGAATATAAAAGATCACAAGCTCTCATTAATAACACTAATCATGAAACTTCATTATGTTGAATACGGCAAAGGCCACAGGAAAACGGTAATCATCTTACACGGCCTTCTTGGGTCGGAGCGCAACTGGCATACGATTGCCCGGCGAATGAGCGATCGTTTTCACCTGCTTATTCCCGATCTCCGTAACCACGGTATATCGCCGCACGATCCGGTGCATTCGATCGTGTCCATGCGGGAAGATCTTGAGGTGTTTATAGCTGAACATATACATAACCCGTTTTACTTGATTGGACATTCGATGGGGGGTCACGTTGCCATGAATTACGCATTCTATCATCCTGCGATGCTGCATTCGCTTATCGTGGAGGATATCGCGCCGCGATCTTACGGAACGGGCCTTATAGAGATCATCCAAGCTATGCAAGATATTCATCTCTCGCAGTTTAAAGAAAAAAAACAGGTTGAACTTGCGCTGGAATACAAAATAAAAAATCGGGGAGTCAGGCAATTCGTCGTGACCAATCTTGTTCGGCATCATGATGTTTTATCCTGGCGGGTGAATTTGCCCGCACTCAAACATTTTGCTGAACATGAGATCGTGCGTTTCAAAGCGCATGATTATCATGAATTCAAAGGACCGACTTTGTTTATCGGCGGGGAAAACTCGCAATATCATCTGAAAAAAGATGAAAGCCTGATCAAAAAACATTTTCCGAAAGCCCGTATCGAAATGGTTGAACACGCCGGTCATTGGATTCATCACGAAAACCCTGAAAGATTCTACAAATTGGTAACGGATTTTATTAATGAATGATGGATAATGACGACTAATAATTCGTACTACTGCTAATTGGTTATGGTGATGGTCCATGTCGTCTCCAACATGTCTTCCGGAAAGGCCGGCGGAAGCGGGTCGAGAGGGAAGGAATTTACAACCGAGGCATAGGCCGGAGTAACAAACGATTTATCGCAATCATAATCAACCACGTGCGATTCAAGCAGTTGTCCCTGCCGGTTCATTTTGACGTAAATACGCATACTGCCCAGCTTTGCAAATGGACTGAAAAATATCTTTGATGTAATATCATACCATTTGTTTACCATCTTATTCTTCCATTTCAACATGTACGGGGCAAATTCCCATTTATACGAACTCAATTCATACAAAAAACCCTGGGATGGAACTTCTGCCTCCCCCGTGATTTGTTCTTTAACGGATTTGCCATCCGATTTTTTTAGAAAGGGAAATACGGGCTGTACAACCTGGTTATTTTGAAATCGATCCTCATCAGTTTTTTCAGTCTGTGAATCCTCGCCCATGTCGTCTTTTGTCGTGGACTCTTTGTTCTCAACGACGGCTACGCTCTTTGAGTTCTTTAAATGGTCGGGAATATCCAATAACTCGTTTTTAGAGTCGCGATCGGATAGGATTTTTGCATCGTCCGGTTTGATCTCATTAGCTTTGGGATTTTCCAGAAGCTCTCTTGCCTTTTCAATTTCCTTGTCCTCCATCAAATTCAGAATCACCATCTTTTCGTCGTTGGACAAGGGTTTGATCGGAGCTACTTCATCTTTAATGATAAATTTCAATGAGAAAATCATAAAAAGATTAATGATGACCGACAGCAAAATGCCCAATAATAACAGCTTCTGTGAACTGCTTAGTTGCGGCGTACGAATAATGATGAGCAGGGAATCCCCGGCTCGAATTCTAATTTTCATTACGATCAGAATTTAAATAATTACCGGCAACAAATAAGGGGTTTTTTTGATGAAAATCAAGGTGAAGCTCCGAATTTGCCGGCCGTGTTACCGATGTTCGGCAGGGGATGGCGAGCAGAATAAATTCTATTTTGGGAAACCCGAAACGATTAGACTCTTGAAGATAAATTTAGTTTAACCGACTGAGCGATCTTTATTCATCTGTTTAAAGCGCACGCTAAGGCGTTTTCCGGTATAGTATTTTACCTCCTACAATAGTTAAGATTACCGACGTTTTCAATATTTCTTTGGGTTCTATTGATGTAATGTCTTTGTCCAAGACGACCAAGTCGGCGAGTTTCCCTTTTTCAATTGAACCTTTCAACTCTTCGTCAAAAGAAGCATAAGCGGCATTGATCGTAAACCCTTTGAGCGCTTCCATCACATTCATTTTTTGATCGGGGTACCATCCGCCTTCGGGGTATCCTTGCTGGTCCTGGCGGGTGATCGCTGCATAAAATCCCCATAAAGGATTATTGGATTCCACCGGCGCATCGGAACCGTTACACAATATCGCGCCGCTTTTTATGAATCGTTGCCACGCGTAGGCGCCGAGAATTCGTTTTGGGCCAACGCGAGCTTCTGCCCAGTACATATCCGAAGTACAATGAGTCGGTTGCACGGATGCGATCACGCCGAGTTTGGCAAAACGCGGGATATCAAATTCATTGACGACCTGAGCGTGTTCAATTCGCAAGCGTTTGTTCAGCCCGTACATATTGGTGCGCAGAAGAGCTTTTTCGTAGGCATCCAGCGTCATCCTATTCCCTCGGTCGCCGATCGCATGCGTGCATACCTGATAGCCGTTTTCCAGAGCACGTTCAGTAATCTCCTGTATTCTGTCCTGGTCGGTAACCGCAAGCCCGCGGTTTTGAGCGTCGTCGGAATAAGGCTCAAGTAAAGCCGCGCCGCGTGAACCTAAAGCGCCGTCGGCATATAATTTCACCGATGCAATTTTTAGAAAATTGTCGACGAGGGTCGTGTCGCGTTTCTTTTGAAAATATTCGTCAATCAACGCTTGATTTGAGCCGTCCAACATAGCGTAAATTCGCGCCGTCAGTTTGCCGCGTTTGGACATGTTTTTATATAGATCTATTTTCTGCGGGTCTACACCTGCATCATGTACGGATGTTAAGCCGTATTCTAAACATGACTTCATTGCGAGTTCCAGCGCTAGACTGTCGTCTTCCCGTGTAGAAATAGGCATCACTTTTCTCACAAGGGAAGCGGCATTATCAACCAAAACTCCGGTTGGATTTCCCCGGGTATCCCGGATAATAAAACCGCCTGCAGGATCGGGCGTGTTTCTTGTAATGCCGGCGGCATCCATGACTCGTTGATTGACAAGAATAGCATGGCCGTCGACCCGTTTCAGCATCACGTAATAATTTCCCGAACATGCATTTAGTTTTTCTGCGGTAGGAAATTCTTTGACGGCCCAATCGTTTTGATCCCAGCCTCGTCCGAATATCCATTCGCTTTTTGGTGACGATTTTACTTTCGTTTCAACCAATTTCAGTATCGCCTCAAACGACGCCGTGCCCGTGAGATCGAGTTCTAACAACAATCGGCCGAGGCTATTCATATGCAGGTGCGCGTCTATAAATCCGGGAAAAACGGAAGCGCCTTGAAGATCTTCCTGGCGTGATGCGACGTATTTGGATCGAATGGTTTCATTTTTTCCAATTTCGATGATTCGGCCATCGCGAATGGCGACGGCCTCGGCAGCGGGGTTCTGATCGTCAACGGTTATAATACGGCCATTGATCAGTAACAGATCGGCATTTTCTTTAAGGCCGCAACCGGCAAAAATAAGACAGAGTAATAGGGTTGTTCGTGATAACATAATACCTTTGTTTGAGTTGGCTTATTTAAATATGTTGTCCTGCTTTACAGCCTGACTTTCGAAAAGTCCGAAAATAATAGTTTTGGACAACCGCATACGGGCAGGGCACTAATCTATTTATCCTCATTTCGTGTCCAACTAATGGTTGCCATCTGCGCGTCAAAATTTTTCATAAGGTCAATGGCGGCGTCCTCACAAATTATATTCTGTGTGTAGGCATTCCGGATTACGGTGCGTTGCAGGGTGAGCATCTGGTAATAGGTATTCTGCAAATGTGAATCGGCCAATGCGGGATTTTTGGTCTGAAGTCGGGTCAGGCTTTGTTCCGCGTTTTGGATCGTGAACTCGTACTGTTCTTT
>JAEUSJ010000150.1:0-1768 GCA_016788215.1 bacterium
AATGAAGACGACATGGAAAAGGTTTTAAGGACCATACCTGATCCGGTCGGAACATTTTACCGTTACGGTTTGGCCGGTTCGCTGCTCAGAAAGAAAGTAAACTGAATTATCATCGGAGGGTGAGATCCAATACATAATTCAAAAGGAATTAAGATGAAAACATTAAGCATAATGTTTGTTGCCGTAGCGCTCATAGCTACCTCATCGCTTTACGCTCAAAGAAAAACGGATATTGAAAACAGTAAAGACCATCCATTAGTAAGCCGCTTTACAGGGGCAGTAATTGAGTTTTATAAAGAAACGAAATGGGGAAATTACCAGCTGCCCATCGATGATAACGGCAAGATAGATTGGAATAAACCAAAGGAGCTGGAAGGCAAGGTCACGCGAATTCAGTATACGACCTCGCCCGATAATAACTCGGAATTTGTTTTGCAAAACTACAAGGCCGCATTTAAGAAAGCAGGTTTTATCGTTCTGATTTCAATTGCGAATGAAGAGCTTGGGGAAAGCGATCGGCCGCATACGTGGGGTGATAAATATTATGCAACTGGCGGTTATTACAACGGGCTGAACAACGGGAAATTTGGCATGGGTATTGGCCTGCCTATCTGGAAGAACAACCACGCGTTTATTGCAGCTAAAATAAACCAAGGCGGGAAAGATATCTATGCCGTGATCTACGCGGTAGTGGATGAAAAATATACGCTGATAACCGAAGATATTGTAGAAGTCGAAGCAGTAGAAACAGGAATGGTATCGGCTGAAAATATTTCAAAAGCCATTCTATCTACAGGGCATATTGCCGTATACGATATTCTCTTCGAAAGTGGAAAATCAGAAATAAAACAGGAGTCATCAGCCGCTTTAAAAAATATTGCGGAGTACATGAATTCAAATGCTGCTAAGAAGTTTTTTATTGTCGGTCATACGGATAATACCGGCAATTTTGAGGCGGCAATTATTTTATCTGAAAATCGTGCCAAAGCGATTACGAATGAATTGGTAACCAAATATGGAGTCAAACAGGAACAACTGAAAGCACGGGGCGTAGCCTCATTGGCTCCCATTGAAAGTAATTTGACGAAAGAAGGAAGAGCAAAAAATCGAAGAGTAGAAATTGTTGAACAGTAAAAAAGAAAGTCGCTAAAACAATCAAGTTGGCTAATGAATAAAAATATTGATCTAGTTTTCGAAGAAGACTTTTGATCTGCATTTTGCATCCCTCTGCTTTCAGAAAAGAAGAAGGAAAATATTATGGAAGAAACGATTCAAAAATCAACAAAAGAAAGCGCAACGAGTAACGTAAGATCCGATGTGAAATCGAAACGTATCGTCATCGATCCGATCACGCGTCTGGAAGGGCACGGTAAGATCGATATTTTTCTGGATGACGCCGGCGAGGTCGAACGCGCGTACTATCAGATTCCGGAACTAAGAGGGTTTGAAATTTTCAGCATCGGTCGTCCGGCGGAAGATATGCCGCAGATCACAAGCCGTATTTGCGGCGTGTGCCCGACCGCGCATCACATGGCCGGAACGAAAGCGCTGGACGATTTGTATAAGGTCGAGCCCCCTCCCGCGGCAAAAAAAATCCGCGAACTGATATACAATACATTTATGCTCGAAGATCATGCGCTGCATGTGTATGTGCTCGGCGGCCCGGATTTTATTGTTGGCCCCGATGCGCCGAAAGCCGCGCGGAATGTTTTGGGCGTGATAGAAAAGGTCGGACTGGATGTAGGAAAACGTGTGATCAGTATGCGAA
>JAEUSJ010000150.1:2108-7524 GCA_016788215.1 bacterium
ATATCTCGATTATATTGCGGAACATGTGGAACCGTGGAGCTATGTCAAATTCTGTTATCTCAAACCGCTGGGCTGGAAAGGATTTACGGATGGCCAGGAAACCAGCGTGTACTCGGTTGCGCCGATGGCGAGATTAAATGCGTCCAGCGGTATGGCGACGCCGGTAGCTCAAAAAGCGTATGAGGAATTTTATTCGACGCTCGGGGGACAGCCGGTTCATCACACGCTGGCCAATCACTGGGCGCGCGTGATTGAAATGATCTATGCGGCGGAAAGAATGAATGAATTACTGAACGATCCTGAAATCACGAGCAGGGATCTGCGCGTTATTCCGACTGCAACGCCGTCGGTTGGTATCGGAGTTGTGGAAGCGCCGCGGGGGACATTATTCCACCATTATGAAACGGATGAGCGTGGATTGATCAAGAAAGCTAATTTGATCGTGGCAACGCAGAACAATTCCTGTCGCATTGCGATGAGCGTAGAAAAAGCGGCGAAAGGGTTAATTCACAAAGGCAACGTCAACGAAGGTTTGCTCAATATGATCGAAATGGCGTTCCGCGCATACGATCCGTGCAACGCCTGCGCGACGCATATGCTGCCCGGTACCGTTCCGCTAACCATTCGTATCAGGGACCGGTCGGGAGAAATTGTAAAGACATTGTCCCGTTAAAATTTTAATATGCCCGTAGCCACAGGTACGGGCCGCGCAAGCTGAACGATTGCGGTTGCAAGAGCAGGGAAAATGGCAGACCAAAAAAAAATCCTTGTATTAGGCATTGGTAATGACATCATGTATGATGATGCCGTCGGTCTTATCGCCGCCAGGGAATTGCGGAAGACATCATCAGATGCGGATTTTCACGAATCGTTTGGGCTTGGGTTGGAACTTTTGGATGAATTGGAAGGATACGAGTTTGCCTTAATACTTGATTCCATCATGACAGGCAAGAACAAACCGGGAAGCATTATCGAATATACCAAAAAGGATTTTTCTGAGGATTGGCCCGCCTCGCCGCATTATGCCGGGATACCGGAAGTTTTCAAGATAGCAGAACGCCTTCAAATTCCTTTTCCGAATGAAGTGCGAATTCTTGCGTTGGAAATTGAAAATCCGTATCTTATTCACGAGGGAATCAGTGAACATGCCGAAAGGTCCATCCCGTCTTTTGTGGACAGGGCAAAAAAGATCATCTTATCATGGAAGAATAGAATAAACAACAAGAACCCGGACTTGCTAAATGATAGGGCAATCCACTATTCAGTTACAACAGACTAGGAGGTATATACTATGGGCGCGAATACTTTAACCGTAACGGATAACCGAACAGGGAAAACAATTGAAATTCCTATTGAGAATGACACATTTGACCCGATGCCTGTTCGTCAGATGAAGGTCAATGCTGATGACTTCGGCATGATGAGTTATGACCCGTCATACAGAAATACGGCATCCTGCAAGAGTAAGATCACTTTTATTGACGGTGACAAAGGGATTTTGCTGTATCGCGGTTATCCGATAGAACAGCTTGCCGAAAAAAGCACTTATCTCGAGGTAGCATATTTATTGCTATTCGGCGAATTACCCAATAAAAAACAATTGGACGATTGGGTGTTTCAGATCACGCACCATCGGATGATTCATGAAACGATCAGAGGATTTATCGACGGATTTCATCATGATGCGCATCCGATGGGAATGCTGATCAGCTCGCTTGCGGCCATGTCTACGTTTTATCCGGAGGCGAAACAAATTCACGATCCGGAAGTTCGTAAAATGCAGATCTACCGGCTTATTGCAAAAATTCCGACGCTGGCTGCGTTTTCATACCGCCACAGTTTCGGATTGCCTTACTCTTATCCGGATGACGAGTTGAGTTATGCCGGTAATTTCCTGAATATGCTTTTCAAGATGAACGAGCTGAAATATAAGGTCAATCCGGTTCTCGAAAAAGCCATGGACGTGCTTTTTATTTTGCACGCGGATCATGAACAGAATTGTTCCTCAACCACGATGCGAACGGTTGGCAGCGCGCATGCAGATCCGTATTCATCCATGGCAGCGGCGGCGGCGGCATTGTACGGCCCTCTTCACGGCGGCGCCAATGAAGAAGTATTGCGTATGCTTCGCCAGATCGGCTCGAAAGATAAAATTCCGGAATATATCAAACGCGTCAAAGCGGGCGAGGTGTTGCTAATGGGATTCGGACACCGTGTATACAAGAACTATGATCCGCGCGCGAAAATAATCAAAAACATCGCGGAACAGGTATTCGAAGTAACCGGAAAGAATCCATTGCTCGAAATGGCAATCGAACTCGAGCGAATCGCACTGCAGGATGATTATTTCGTGAAACGGAAACTCTATCCGAATGTGGATTTTTATTCAGGTATTATTTATGAAGCGATGAAATTTCCGGCGGAAATATTTACCGTGCTCTTCGCGATCGGACGCACATCAGGGTGGCTCGCGCAGTGGCAGGAACTGCTCACCGATCCGGAACAGAAGATATCTCGTCCGCGGCAGGTTTATCTCGGTCCATCAACGCGGGACTTCGTTCCGATGGATAAGAGGAAGTAAGTGTTTTTGAAGCGCGGCTTGATTTAATTTTTTTTGAGAGGGAGTAAGTCTGTCCTCACAAAAAAAATCATTATTGAGATGTCTAAAGACATCTCAATAATGAGAGTAACTATTCAAAAGGCCATCGGCATCAATTTGCTGATGGCTTGTTTTTTTTGTTCGGCTGGAGTTTTTCATTGGATGGAGCACGGATCATCCTGGTGGGTTATTTCGCGTTTGTTTTTTAAATGTTTTTTTTCTTGCAATTGCTTCCTCAAATATCTATGATTTGCCCATTCCTATTTCAAACAACGGTTCAATACACACCTTAAAATTTTAATATTACAGGACTCAAAACATTTGGTGTTTTTTTAGTCGATTTAATAGACCGATAGATTGATCCCTACAGGATGATTCATCGATGCAAATCGGCCGCTCTAGTCTACGTACAATTTTGATCTCTTAATAAATCACGGTTCACATTTAACAAAAAAAAAGGAGGAGAAATGAAAAAGAACCTGATGATCATTCTAATGACGGCTATGTTCGGCGTTTCAGTGTATGCGCAGAGCGTGCTGACCTATTCGTCGGAACGGGGCAGCGATCTCGCGGGCAAAATCGCAGAGATCACCATGTCCCCGCTACCGGATGACCTTTTCGGCGGTGAAGTAAACGTTATGCTTGTGGCTAACGGTAAACTTTACATCGGAGGCCGATTCGAAAAAGCCGATCGCCGCGTCGTGAATAACATTGCAATGTACGACGGCGCTAAATGGACCGGGCTTGGAAAAGGTTGTGACGGAGCGGTCTATGATATGGTCGTGATCGGCACGGACCTCTATGTTGCAGGTGAATTCAGCCGCGTCGATGCCGTCAATACAGGCGGTGTGGACGCAAATAGGATTGCGCGTTGGGATGGTACGAAATGGAATATGCTGAGCGAACAAACGGTCGATCGGCAGATCTACGCACTGACGGCACAGGGTAATGACCTGATCATCGGAGGCAATTTCACAAAAGTTGGCGGCACTGTCGCAACAAAAGGTGTTGCACGCTGGAACGGAAAGGCCTGGAGCGCGGTTGGAGAAAAATTTGATAAAACGGTTTTAGCTCTGACCTGCATTGGTTCCGACATTTATGCCGGCGGATTTTTTACTTTGGTCGGCGATGAACCAGCCAATTCCATTGCCAAATGGGACGGGACAAAATGGACGGAGATCGGCAATAAGGGTTTAGGTGGTACGGTTAAGTCATTAGCTAATGACGGAAAGAATGTATACATCGGAGGTGAATTTACGACCGCCGGCGACGGATCATCCATGAACCGTATTGCCGTTTGGGACGGACAAACGATGAAACAACTCGGCGATGGCGTTGATGGCGAAGTAAAGCGGGTGTCCGTCGTTGGAACGGAAGTTTATGTTTCGGGATTCTTTAAAAAGGCTATGGGCGGTTCCGCCGCTGGGGTTGCAGTCAAAGAAACAGCTGCAGATTCAGATGTAACAACAGACGAAAAGTCTGACAAGAAAAAGAAAAAGGGAAAAGACAAACAGAAACCGGCTGAAAAAACTAAAGCAGCCGGAAAATCAAAAGGACCGAAGTCGGTCGAAACACCCGGCATTGCTAAATGGGATGGAAGCGGCTGGACGGGTTATCCGACGCTGGGTATGTATGCATCGGGAACATTTGCAAGCTCGGTTTTTAATGACGTTCTTATTATTGGTGGAAGTTTTGCTGTTAATGAAGCAGCTCCAAGCACAGGTACCGCAAAACTCGAAGGCGGAGTATGGGTTCCTGTTGTTAAATAATATTGACTGAATATTTTTTTTAAAGGCAATCACTTCGGTGGTTGCCTTTTTATATTTTTTCCCAAATATAAAGGGTTCATTTTTCCTCTTCACTCAGGACGCATTTGATCTGTTTTTCACAAAAAAAAAGGCGGTAGGTATACCGCCTTTTTTCTTTCATTTTAAATTTAGAGAGGCTATATTTTAGCCATTCAAGTGCCCGCAAGGAGTGACCGATTTCAGGGCATTAATTAATACCGATATTGAGATCTGCTTCTCAAAAAATACTTACTATTCTGATGAAGGAGAATGATTATGCAAGTTCCGCCGTATGTAAAAAACAAAAAATTAGTGGATTGGGTTCAGGAAACCGCAGAACTCTGTAAACCCGATAAGGTGTACTGGTGCGATGGCAGCCAGGAAGAATACGACCGTTTATGCGATGAACTCGTCAAAAGCGGCACGTTCAGAAAATTAAATGAGAAGAAGAAGCCAAACAGTTACCTTGCTTTTTCCGATCCCGGCGATGTCGCCCGCGTGGAAGATCGTACGTTTATCTGCAGCAAACGCAAAGACGATGCCGGCCCGACCAATAATTGGATGGACCCGAATGAAATGAAAAAGAAGCTGCATGGATTTTTTGATGGCTGTATGAAAGGTCGAACGATGTACATTATCCCGTTCAGCATGGGGCCATTAGGATCTAAAATCGCGCATATCGGTTTCGAGATTACGGATTCTGCGTACGTAGTAGTTAACATGCGCATCATGACGCGCATGGGTAAAAAAGTGATTGAAGTCTTAGGTGACGGCCATTTTGTGAAAGCGTTGCACTCCGTCGGCGCGCCGCTCGCGGCAGGACAGAAAGACGTTACCTGGCCGTGCAATAAAGAAAAATATATTGTGCATTTTCCCGAAGAGCAGTCCATCATGTCGTACGGCAGCGGGTACGGCGGAAATGCCCTTCTCGGCAAAAAATGTTTTGCATTGCGCATCGCTTCCGTTATGGCGCGCGATCAGGGCTGGCTTGCGGAACACATGCTGATTCTGGGCGTTCAGCCGCCTCAGG
>JAEUSJ010000151.1:0-1298 GCA_016788215.1 bacterium
GCGCGGATTTATTTCGCGCAAGGTTTGTATAACGCGGCAATCCCCCGCTATCAATATCTGTGGAAAAAATATCAGCATAAAGAATCATTATTTAACTTGGGTAAGGCTGCCCGGTATCAAGGAGATTTAGCGCTATCAACATCAGCTTACCGTGATTACCGCGAAAAGGCTTCATTAACAACTGCATGGCAGAACTATATCACCTACGAGATCGCCAATAATTTCTCTGCCATGGGTGACAGCGCAAGCCTTCGGCAGGCCAATCTTTACTACTCTGAGGTTCGCGCCAAGACTCCCCTATCCGCAATCTATGGCTACACGGCAGCATTTCGAACGGCATTTAATTTATATAAATTATCCGAATATGACTCTTGTATCGTACTGCTTACAGAAATTCATAATGCAGTAGACTTTTTAAGGCCCAAATGTCAATTCTGGACTGCGAAAGCGTATGAAAAAAAGAAGGAAGTGCAAAAAGCCAATGCAATTTATGAAAAACTGGCGAGCGATCAACCGCGAAATTATTACGGTATGCTGAGTCATTATCTCCGCCGGAATAACCGTAAGCATCCTGATAATAGTTTTTTTTATGTTAATTCATCCGTTGATCAGGATGAAAAATCGCCTTTTTTCAATTTCGACATGATTAAGAAGCAGTATTTTAGAATCGAACAGGATAACGGCCGATTCTACTTTAACGACCGTTCGCTGCAGTCTCTTGAAAAAGAATTTATCAAAGCGTGGATAGGCAAAGAAATTCTGGAACCAAAGTATGCGGAGATGGAACTCTATCCTCTGCGAAAAAAATATCTGGAGTCTATTGAGAGCGCCGTGCTATTCAGGAATTACCTGGAATTTCTCGAAGCCTACGATCTGGCAGTTGAAACCAATGTTGCGATGAAGAAAAAATATAAATCGTATTTTAAATCTGAAGAAGAATCGGCTAATTTATTTTATCCGCGATATTATCAATCCTACGTGAGGCAATACGCCCAAAAGTATAGGCTGGACGAGGCCTTCGTTTTCGCCTTGATCAAGAATGAAAGCGCATTTAAGACCTACAGCATTTCCAAAGCAAGGGCTATAGGCTTAATGCAGATCATGCCGTTTACAGGCAATGCGCTGGCGCGGGAATTAAATTTGGATCATTTTGAAATGATGGATCTGCAACGGCCTGAATACAATATTATGTTGGGAACTTATTATCTGAACCATCAGGCTAAAGAATATAAGAATTTCATTCCGGCCATACTTGGCGCTTATAACGCCGGCCCGCATCGGGCGGATTTCTGGATGAG
>JAEUSJ010000151.1:1989-7487 GCA_016788215.1 bacterium
TTCATAGGAACCGTTCCATGCTTCGATTGAAATTCCGCCCACAGGTTTTCCAACCGCTGAACGAACGGCACAACCTGTAAGGACTTCACTTCCGTCAAAAACCCGCCCGCGCCAAATAAAATGGCCTGCAGGCGCATCAATGCCGTGGCTTCTTCATCATGCGCGATCGAATCCATAAGCATACGATATGTGATTTTATTTGATAATTTCTGAAACGGCTCACGATTTTTTGAAAAGCCCAAAGCATCCATCATCCCCTGATACAAAATTTGATCAAAATCGGCCCCTTGCTGGATCATTTGCGTTTCAAATTTCCTGCATTTTTCCTCCAATCGCTCCCGTCCATTTTCCAACACCCATCGATCCATAAATCCGGGTTCCAGTCTCGGCGCCGTATCATAACAGAAAATATTTTTCTGATCTTCCTGAATCGCATGAATTTTTTTTACAATGTTAATCAGATTATCGCTCAAATAATTTCTGATCTCCAATGTCGGAATCCGTTTTTCTTCGTCGTCATCGATAAAAACAACATGGAGAATAACTTTATCGTACGACGAATTCTCAGTATGGCGATGATGTTTCCAGTCGGAGGTCTTCCAGTGTACCTCGACGTCGCCCGTCATCACGTTTTCGCCGATCTTGATCTTAGCCTCTTTAAAATCGGGCCCGGCGTCATTATTCCACACACCGCGGTCAAGTATCTTGATCGGCGTCCCGTCCGTGGCGGCCAATTCTTCCATTTTGAGAAACAAATGATGCCATATCGCCTGTATGATCTTCTCCGACATACGGGCGAGGTTTTCTCTAACGACCGGCGAGTCGGAATATAAACTGTAATGAAACATGTTGAAGAAATTTATTGCAATTAAATGTTAAATTTATAAATTAAGCCACGATTGAATACGCCGAAGTGGTGGAATTGGCAGACGCGCTGGACTCAAAATCCAGTAGGACTCAAATCCTGTGTGGGTTCAAGTCCCACCTTCGGCACGAATCCTCTAAATGAATATTTAGAGGATTTCTTTTTTCTTTCACTACTATGGGTTCTGAGCCAAAGGCGCATCCGCCTCTAAACCCCGTGTGGGGAAACTTGTCCGCCGGAGACGCAGTCGTAGGCGGGAGTCCCACCTTCGGCACTCAGACCTTACAATTAATTCGTAGTACGGGTTTTTGTTTTTAACGCACTATTTGTTTTTTTTTGTTTGATAAATAGATCAAGATATTTGTGAAAAATAAATATGCGATTACGTTTAAAACCTGTCTGCTCTTTCAATATACCCAATTTTATAAAATCATTGATGAAGCGGTTCGCTGTAGAGACATTGATCTTAAGCATCGCAGCCACATCAGATGCATGTACAATAGGCTTGCTAAACAGATGTTGAATCAGGATTTTAGCCGCCTCAGTTTTCTTTCCAAGTTTGGGGATTTTCTTTTCCTCACATTCTTCTTTTAACGCCAAAATATGGTGAAACGTCTCTATGGAATTAATCGTCGTTTCACGCACTCCTATGAGGAAAAAAAGTAACCATTGGATCAAATCATTTTTTGATCGGGCGCGAGTTAAGTTATCATAATAATGTTCCCTATTTCTCTCAAAAAAATCCGACAAGTACAATGTTGGCCTCTCCAGTATGCCAAAATGAACCAGATATAATGTGATTAATAACCTTCCAAGTCTGCCGTTTCCGTCCAAAAAAGGATGAATCGTTTCAAACTGATAGTGGGCTATGCCAATTTTTATAAGATGTGGAACTTGAATTTCAGTGTTATTTAGAAATTTTTCTAAGTCGCTCATGAGTTCAGGCACTTCAGTATGCGATGGCGGAATAAAAGCGGCGTCATTGAGCGTCGCCCCGCCGATCCAGTTTTGACTGGTACGAAATTCACCGGGCATCTTATTACGCCCTCGCACTCCCTGCAGTAATTTTTGATGGGTTTGTTTTAATAACCTGTTAGAAAGGGGAAGTTTATGCAGTTCGGTTATGCCATAGCTCATTGCTTTTATGTAATTGTGCACCTCCACCCAGTCATCTTTTTCCTCCGGACGGAGATCAGACTCCTTCTTCAATACTTCTTTCATCCCGGTTTGAGTGCCTTCGATACGGCTGCTCTGCGTAGCTTCTTTGGCAATATGCATTTTAATAAAGAAATCAACATCAGGTATGAGTTGAGAAAACGCATTGAGTTCGCCGAGTTTGCGATCGGTTTCGCTCAAAAGATGCTGCAGCGAAGCGTCCGAAATGATCCAGGGGTGGTTGATGGGTTCGGGTGTAAAACTCCGGTACTGATACTGCCGACGGTAGCTGCCGGATTTAAAGTTTTTAATGTCCATTTTTCGCCTTTTCTTCTACCGCAAATATAATATTTTATAATTGCAGAAACAAGACAAAGTGCAAATATAAGTTTTTATATTTGCACTTCATACCAAAGCATAAAATCGAAGCTCTGTGTGTAAATTCGCATAGTCGTCCCGCCAACGGCAGAGGCAAATCTCGTGTATGGAAACTTGTCCGCCGAAGACGAAGTCGCAGGCGGAAGTCCCACCTTCAGCACTGTAATCCCGTTTGAACAAAGCGGGATTTTTTATTTTCCTGCTAAAGAAATATATAAAAACAATTCACAGAAAACAGTTCTCTTTTTTATAATGGCTTTTCGTCCCGAAGCGGCTCCTAATCACCCCGTTGCATATATTGTGCATATTTTCACATAAATTCATTGCTAAATTTGTGAATCCCGGCTATATTCATCTGTCCTTCCTGTATCCCATCAAATAACGGAGGCGCCGGAATATGGCTGACCTACCAACAATCTCATTACTGTGAAATCTGCTTAAACTGAGTCGCGTCACAAAGCTGCTCTGACTCTTAAACAGAACTCTCGTTTCGTTTTGGACGAGGAGTTTGGTTGTCGGCTTGCAGATTCCAATGGTTCCTGTAAATTTTTAAGGAGGAATATATGGAGATAAAAATAGTGACCACGTTTGTGGTATGCATCGTTTTGCTGGCTGTGATATTATTCGTCGCATGCCGGCCAAAGAAAGACGACAGACTCTTCCCGATCGAGGTGAAGGGTCAGATGGGCTATATTGACAAAACGGGAAAAGTTGTGATCGAACCTCAATTTGATAATGCCGAACTTGAGTGGTTTTCGGAGGAACTGGCAGGCGTAATGATCGGCGATAAGCTGGATACGGGCAAGGTGAACCAATACGGCCGCGTGGCTTCGAAATATACCAAATGGGGCTATATCAACGGAAAGGGCGAAATTGTCATCAAAGCGCAATTCGATGACGGCGGAAAGTTTTCCGAGGGGCTTGCTCTTGTGAAGGTTGGCGATAAGTATGGTTACATTGATAAAACAGGAAAGACGGTCATTGAACCCCAATTTGATGCTGCCGGTGGAAATTTTTCTGACGGGCTTGCATACATGAATATCGGCGGCAAGTTTGGTTACATTGATAAGACTGGGAATATAGCTATCAAACCCCAATTTGATGACGGCTGGAGTTTTTCCGAGGGACTTGCGATTGTCAAGATCGACGGCAAAGGAGGATTTATCGATAAGACCGGGAAGACCGTTATCGAACTGCAATATGAGGATATCGGAGAATTTTCCGATGGGCTTGCGCTGGTGAAGATCGGTGATAAGTATGGTTATATCGATAAGACAGGAAAGACCGCCATTGCGCCCCAGTTTGACGATGCATGGGTATTTTCTGAAGGGCTTGCGCTGGTGAAGATCGGTACTAAGCATGGCTACATTGATCAGACAGGCAAAATAGTCATCAACCTGCAATTTGATATTCCCGGGGGAAATTTTTCTGAAGGACTTGCCTATATAAAGATCGACGGCAAGTTTGGTTTTATTGATAAGACCGGGAAGATCGTCATCAAGCCTCAATATGATCATATCGGGGAATTTTCAGAGGGAGGCCTTGCGCGCATGGGGATGAATAGAGATGTCAAGGTGGGCGGCGTCAGGTTTGGTTATATTAATAAGTCAGGAAAGATGGTCTGGATGGAACCGGAGTAAGTATCTCGATAAGTGAAAGTTTGGGTTCTTATTTTACTGAGTCGCCCTTAACGTAGAATTGAGTATAAATGATTTCCCTAACAAGACTACTTCATTTTAGAATCTTCTTTAATAATCGAATTGCCTTAGTAATGCAATGTCTCATTCCATCATTAAAGGAAGAAATCGCGGTTTAGGCTATTTGTTTCGCCGGCAGTAAGCTGTGTACATTCACAAAAAAAGGATATGAGGAATGCTTAAAATTGCAGTATTCGGTCTGATCGTATGGACAATTCCCTGCTTTGCTCAGGATTATATGAATCGGTTCCGGAGGGATGGCAGATCATCGACGTGCAGGTCGCCTCTGGACCATTTGAAACCGCCATAATAGTTGTCAGGTGATTTGATTTAAAAAACCCCGCATTTTTAGTGCGGGGTTTTTGGTAGAACGCTCTAATTCCACCCGACTGTCATCGAAAAAACAAAATTTCTCGGTAAACCCGGTTCGAGATAAACCGGGTTCCCATCGACGATATCGGGATTAACAAATGCAGAACCTGCGTATTTTTTATCCATCAGATTATTAATACTAAAAAATGCTCTGACAAACAGATGTTCGGAAAGCTGAATCGGTTTATCCAAACCCAGCGTCGCATTAAATACCGCATACGAAGGAACTTGAATCCGATTGGCATCGTCAACGAAATATTTTCCAACGCCCTGGAAACCTAATTCAATAAACCCGCCTTTCATCCTTTCAGGAGCATAACGCAGACTGGAACTGTAGAACATGTCCGGCACGCCTGCAACTTTGTTATCCTTGTAGTCCGCATACTGTCCTGGCCTTTCGTAATGCACAGAATCTACAGTATAGTTAACGTACCGGTTATTCGAATACGATGCGGCAGATTGAATAGAGAACCCGTGATCCAGTTTCAGGTTCAGTCCTAATTCCGCGCCGATCCTTTGCGTTTTTCCCGCCGTAAAATAAAATTGCCCTCCCTTATAAGGAATAATGTCGTTCTTCACTTGAATCCAATAGAACGCGGCATCGTATGTAAGGAGCTGAAAAAACCCGTCTTCAGAAACCTCAAGAATTTGTTTGGTTCCAATCTCAGTCGTAAGCGATCGAATTGGTTTCAACAATGGATTAACTGCATACGCGGTATCGGACGCCAATTTACCATCAGGATCTGTTTCATTTCCGGCCGGAACCTCCACGCCTCCGCCAACATTCGCATACACGCTATGTTTTTCCGTAAACCGATAACTGATGCCGGCTTTGGGTGTCAACCCTGTGAATGATTTGGTCTGAAGTCCCAACCGGGTATTAGTATAATTCTCATTGTAATATTTCACCATATCATATCTCAAACCTAATATGACGGAAATATTCTCATGGAGATTCGTTTCATTCTGCATGAACGAACCGAAACTATTGGCGCCTTCGCGTTTGTTATCTCTCAATTCATTCCCACGCC
>JAEUSJ010000152.1 GCA_016788215.1 bacterium
AGAATTCTGCATAATGGCGATTATCTTCCATCGCGTCAGCAATGGCTTTGAGATCAGTGTTCATTATAATTCATCTATCTATTACAAAAAAATAACCGCAAAGGACGCGAAGATCGCAAAAATAAAATCAGCTTTGCGCGCTTAGCGAACTTTGCGGTTAAGTATTATTACTTCTTTTTTTGTAACGTTACTGCGGTTTCGCAACCGTTATGGTACAGGTCTTTGTGTCCGACAAACTTCCGTCTGTTACTTTGACTGTTACGGTATACGTGCCGGCCTGTCCAGCGCCCGGCGTCCACGAAAAACTGCCGTCCGATGACATCGTTGCTCCGGCGGGCGCTCCGGTCATGGAGAATACCAATTTATCATTTTTATCTTCATCGGATGCGGACGCATTGAAACTGATCGCGCTGCCTTCCGCTCCATCTTGATTGGAGAGCGAACTTAATTTCGGCGCACGGTTGACATTACTTACGGAAACGGTAATTGTCTTCGACTCTTCCAGTCCTTCTCCGTCTCTAGCTTTGATAGTGATGGAATAATCGCCTGCCTGATCGTAATTCGGCGTCCAGGTAAACTTGCCATCGCTGAATGACGCACCGTCCGGAAGCCCGTCCGCTGTAAGTTTCACTTTGCCCGCATCTTCTTTATCGGGATCCGTCGCCGTCGCGGTAAAGGACATTGCCTGGTTTTCAGTTCCTTTTTGATTGGCCAGTGCGCCAAGCGCCGGTTTACGGTTTACATTTTTCACGGTTATCGTTGCCGACTTGGATGCGCTCAATCCTGCAGGATCTGCCACTTTGAATGTCACGGTATAACTCCCTGCCTGATCAAATGTCGGCGTCCATGTAAAGGATCGGCCTTGCGTATTGAAGACAGCACCTTGCGGCGTTCCTTCGGCGGTGACCGTTAGTTTATTTTGATCTTCTTTATCCGGATCGGAAACTTCTACGTTAAAAGTTAATTTCTGCCCTTCGTCAACAGACTGCGCTGCGATATCATTCATAACCGGTGGACGATTGACGTGCGCAATTTTAATGTCCATATTTTTGGTGTCTTTTCCACCTAGTATATCTGTCACAGTCACTTTTACAGAATAGCTGCCGGACTGCTCGTACGTCGGCGTCCAGTTGATCGTTCGTGAAGCCGCATCAAATGTGGCGCCTTCGGGCAATCCTTCGGCTGTATAGACCAGTTTACCCGTATCTTCTTTATCAAGGTCCTCCGCTTCAGGAATAACGATGCTAGCCGGTTTGTTTTCTTCGCCTGCTGCCGGCTGAATGGCGGCAAGTTTAGGCAAACGGTTGATATTGGTCACGGCGATCTTGACCGTTTTGGTATCAACTGATTTATCAGGATCGGTGATCTTGAACGTAACGTTGTATTCGCCCGACTGATCAAACGACGGTGTCCATGCAAATACCATTACGCCTTCATACACCTGAGCCGTCGCGCCGGTCGGAACATTTTCTGCGGTAATCACCAGTTTACCCGCATCTTCTTTATCCGGGTCGCTTCCTTTTACTCGGAACTGCAGAGGTTTCGTTTCATCAGCTAACTGATCTGCTATCGCATCAAGTGCCGGCGCTCTATTGACATGATTTACCGTGATCTTAAATGACGCCGCCGCAGTAAGTCCCAGCGCATCTTTGACTGTTACCTTTATGCCGTCATAAACACCGGATTGATCATAGGTCGGCGTCCATTTAACCGTTCGCGCAGTGGCATCGAATGTAGCGCCCTGCGGCAGGTTTTCGATGGTATATGTTAATTTCCCAATATCTTCTTTATCCGGATCGGTTGCTTCAGGCAAAACCAAAATAAACTCTTTATTCTCATCCACCGCTTGCGCTGCAATAGCCGCGATCACCGGCGGGCGATTGATATTCATAACTTTTACCGGTACGGATAGTTCATCCGTTGCGCCGGCGCCGTCGGTCGCCGTAAATAGGGTTGTGAAATCGCCCGACTGTTCGTACGTCGGCGTCCATGCGAAAGTATTGCTCGCTTCCTGAAAGGCTGCTCCTTCCGGCAGGTTTGACGCTTTGATCGTTACTTTACCTTCATCCTCGACGTCGGGATCTGAAGCGCTGATTTTGAAAGACAGCACTTTAACTTCGTCAATTTGTTGAGCCGTTATGCTGGCGATCACCGGCGGACGGTTGACGTGATTGACTGTTACGGTTGTATTTACCGTGTCAGATAATCCGTCGACATCTTTGACAATGAAATATATACCTTCATATTTTCCGGACTGATCATACGTCGGCGTCCAGTTAAACGCCTGCGCGGACTTATCAAATACAGCGCCGGCAGGTAAATTAAATCCGGCATAATCCAGCTTGCCCGCGTCTTCTTTGTCAGGGTCGGAAGCCTGGATATTAAATATGAACGGTTTATTTTCATCCGTTGTAAAACCGGCTGCAAGATCGGCGAAGATCGGGGGGCGATTGATATGGTTAACGGTAATAACGGATTGTTTGGTATCCGTCAGGCCGCCATCATCTTTAGCAATAAAGTTGATCGTATAGGAACCGGATTGCTCATAATTTGGATTCCATTTGAATGACAGAGTTGCTTCATCGAAAGAACTGCCCTGAGGGAGGCTGGCTGCGGAAACTTTTAACTTACCGTCATCTTCCACATCCGCATCGCTTGGTTTATTTATCGCAAAAACGATTTCCTTATTTTCATCCACGGTATAATTACCGGTAAGCGGCAAAGACGGCGCACGGTTAGTATTGGTAACCGTTATGGTAATCGTGTCGCGTGAAAATAACTTTGTTTGGGTTTTTTCCGTCACGGTGAATACAATACCTTCGTATTTGCCTGACTGTTCGAAGGTGGGTGTCCAGGAAAAAAGACTGTCCTTTTCATTGTAGGCTGCCCCTTCGGGGATAAAGTTGGCCGAGAAACCAACCGGATTTCCGTCAGGATCCATTCCGCGAACTTTGAATTCAAGTTTTTGATTTTCAGCAACCGTTTTATCCGGCGTGGGGAAAATGACCGGCGGTTTGTTGTGTGTTAAGAATAATATCGAAGAAAGATCGGCGACAACCATGAAGATGTCGTATTTTACCAAACTGAATGCCTGTCCCGGCGTATCGTATCGCGCATCGAACTTCGGTTTGTTAGGATTGCTGACATCGATTGCGCGAATGCCCGCGTCGTCGATGGATACATATACGTACGGGCCGACTTTCGCCACGTTATTCGTATGGCCGGGCAGTTTGAAGTCAGCGACTTGGCGCATTTTTTCAGGATTGCTCACATCAACAATAACAACTCCCGATGGCCCATCGGCCACGTAGGCGAAATCATCATAGACTTCAATGCCGACGGCAAATTGGGTCACGAACCTCCGAAGTTCTCTCGGCGCCGCCGGATTATCAATATTGATCGCGTGAATGCCGGATTTGCGGTCGGCAACAAAAAGCAGGCCTTTGTCTGAAATAAAAACTTTACGCGCATAATCCCAGTCTTTATCATATCGTAAAGTCGTTATGACTTTTGGAGCTTTCGGTTCGGTAATGTCTACCACAACAAGCCCTGCGAGGCCGGCCGCAATGTAAGCATAATTATCTTTGACTTTGACATCCCACGCCTCACCTTTCACCGCGAGTTCCGCGACGATCACCGGTTTTTTTATATTCGTTACGTCGTAAACCAGGAGTCCTGCTAAATTATCCGCCATGTAAACAAAATTACCTTTTTTGGCGATACCGTAATTTTGTCCGACGGACCGTGTACGGCTAACCACTTTAGGATTATATATATCGGAAATATCCACGATGGACAATCCTGCGACTTTATTTGCAACAAAAAGCAGTTTGTCGTCCAGCACCATTTCCAATGCATCGTCCTTGGACGCATCAATACGCGAAACGAATTCGAACGCGCCCACCGGATTGGCTTGCGCAAAAACGGCGATGCTTGAGCTTTCTATGATTAACATATAAAAAAGAAAGCAGAAACCTATTTTAGAAAGCCATTTCATGAACCTACCCCATTTTGGTTTTGAGAAAGCATAAATCATCATTTTACTCTCCGTAAAACTATCATTATTTGTGGTTTTGAATTGAGACAGGGTTAAAAAACTTGATTTGAATATACAGGACATAACAAATAAATGCAATCAAAAACTCAACCTGAAGCGGATTGATTCTTGATATGAACGACCCGTTGCGGGAAAGGAAACTCAATTCCATGTTTATTAAATTCGTCATAGATCTTCACGCGAACTGCGTCGGATGTGTCAAACACTTCTCTGTAATGTTGCACACGGGCAACAACGGCCAAATTAACGGATGAATCGCCAAATCCTAAGAGAAAGGCCGTTGGTTTGGGTTCGGGCAGAACTTGTTCGAAACTTTTACAGACATCGATCAATATTTTTTTTGCTTTTTCAATGTCGGTGCCGTAGGCAACACCCACCTCGATACGCAGGCGCGACGCAACTTCGGGATATGAAAAATTGATGATTTCATTTTTGATGATCTGAGCATTCGGTATCATCACGATATTATTGTCAAAGTCCAGGATCTTAGTGCTGCGTAAACCGACTTTAATCACGTCGCCGGTTTGCTGGGATGACAGAATGCGGATCCGATCGCCTGCACGAAAAGGACGATCCACCATGATGACAAATCCGGCGATCATATTTGCCAGCGTCTCCTGTGCGGCAAAGGCGATAGCAAAGGAACCCACGCCAAGCGATACGACAAGCGCTTTTATATCAATATGAAAATGGTCCAGGCAGATCACCAGACCGATAGAATACAGCAGCATATTAGCCACACGTTTGACCAGCGGAACTAATTCGTCGTCAACCTGGCTTTGTGTTCGCACGGCAATGACGTTCACGTACCATTCCATAACGACCTTGACAATCCCTGAAAACAGCATAGTAATAAAAATCACCATGACGACAAAAAAAGCGCCGTCAAGATAAAGCGCCCATTTCCCGTGATAAACGTTTTCAATTCGGCCCGCGGCAATATATAAAGCGCTCACGTTAATAATGCGCTGCACGGATTTCTCAAGAACGCCGACAATACGGTCATCGAGATCTGTTTCTGTTTTTGATGTAATCCGATGCTGAATGATTTTTACGATCAGGTGTACGATTTTGGAAATGACATACCCGGCGACGACGATAACCGCCGCCTGAACCAACATCCGTATTGCAGGGTCCTCAATCAGTAATATTTCCAGCCATTCTTTCATCGTTTATTTCTTATTGTGATCTAAATTATTAGCACCGAAAGCATGAGGAATCAGTTCTTCAGCCTTAAATACCTCAACCAGATTATTTAAATTCGCGCAAATAACTTCGGAGCCCGATGCAAAATCCCAAATGATCTGGCGGCAGGCGCCACAAGGAAAGCACGGCTGCGGTGTGTCTGCGACCACTGCTATTTTTGTAAACTCCCGCTCTCCTTCTGACAACGCTTTGAATATCGCCACTCTTTCTGCGCACATCGTGAGTCCGTACGTGCTGTTTTCCACATTACATCCCGTGAAGATTTTTCCGTTTTTGGTAACTACGACTGCTCCAACCCTGAAGTCGGAATAGGTAGCGATGGCATTTTCGCGCGCACGGATAGCCGCTTTGATCAGTTCCTCATTATTCATAGGCTGTTTTATTTTTTTACGAGACTGACGTAACTGCATTTACTGTAATAACCTCGAAAATATAGTTATGCACTAAACGAATTTCAAGCGTTTATTCGATATCCTAACAAAAAACAGTGTTTTAGAATTAAGGAATAAAAACCTCTTTTTTTTGTTTTCTTCATTGACTATATAGCGATATAGTGTTAAATTAATTTCGTTGCTTTGTAATATTTTAAGTGGAGAATGTTATGAAATCGCGCTTATTTCTTCTTACCTTTTCATTTTTGTTACTAACCGTTTTATCATCGGATGCCCGTTCCCAAGGATGGTGGAAATCCCGAGGCAGCGGCGGATGGGGAGCAAAGAGTAATTATAACCGTATGTACGATTCAAAGACCGTAGAGACGATCAACGGAACAATTCTGGAAATAGATTCCATATCGCCATTGAAGGGAATGTCGAACGGCATCCACCTCCTTCTGAAAACCGACATCGAAATAATTTCCGTCCATCTTGGCCCGGCGTGGTATATCGACAACCAGGATATTGATCTTCAGAAGAGCGATAGAGTCGAAATGAAAGGTTCCCGCGTGAGCTTCGACGGAAAACCGGCCATCATTGCTGCGGAATTGAAAAAAGGCGATGACGTACTGAAACTGCGAGATGAAACCGGATTTCCGGCCTGGAGCGGCTGGCGCAGACGATAAAAGTTTGCAATCTCCCTATTGTTGTGCGGTTAGCAACAAAATTCCGGGTTCTAATAACCTAGAGCCCGGAATGGATTTTGACCAATTATTCTACGGCGGACACGTCGTGAAAACTTATCAATTAAGATAACGGAGTAAAAATGGAAACAAGTTCAGCAACGTTCAAATCAAAATACAAAACCTTTACGTATCACACAAATCTTCAATGGCTGGAAAATCGTGCGGGGCTTTTGAATTCAGAGGGCAAATCCGGTTTTCGCGTTGCCAGCCCGCCGGAATTCAAAGGCGAGGCAGGCGTGTGGACGCCGGAAGATCTTTTCGTTGCGGCAGTGGAAACGTGTACGATGACCACGTTTTTGGCGTTCGCGCAACGGTTGCAAATTCCACTCGTGTCGTACGAGAGCTCTGCCGAAGGGTTCCTCGAATTTGCCGATGGCGGCTACCGGTTTACTAAGATAATTCTTAAGCCACACATCGTCGTTGAGAACGAATCCTCCGTCTCACAAGCGAGAAAAACCATTGAGGATGCTCATCACAGCTGCCTCATTGCAAATTCCATTAAGAGTGAAGTTGTGCTCGAAGCGGAGTTTTTTGTAAAAAACAATAATTCTTAACCGCAAAGGACGCAAAGTTTTCGCGAAGTGGATTTGAAAGACCTTTGCGAGACCCTGCGACAAGTTCTGCGGAACTTTGCGGTTGGCGTATTTAATACATGGAAATATGCTAATCAATAAACACATCAGCATCGAAGATCTCATTGAAAAGTATCCGGATTCCGTTCATTACCTAATGCAAAAAGGCATCCGCTGCCTGATCTGCGGAGAACCGATGTGGGGAACGCTGGAAGAAGCGGCTAAAGAAAAAGGATTTACGGATACAGAGATCAATGCATTCGTCAACGAACTTAAAGAAAAGCTTTTAGTGCCAAACCTGTAAGGTTTCAGAAAACCTTCAAGGTTTCTGAAGTCACATTTATCCGTCAAACCGAAATTCGCGATTCACATGATGAGATCATAAATTATATTTCCTGAACCTTGAAGG
>JAEUSJ010000153.1:0-4509 GCA_016788215.1 bacterium
AAAAAGGTTCCATTAATTTTTACCACATGGGCATTTACAGCGATCCGAAATTATTAAAATGGTTCGTGGGCGAATATCCTAAACACAGCAAACAAAAATTGGATATGGGTAAGAGCTGCGTGCGTTTTAAGAAGATGGAAGAGATTCCTTACGAACTCATCGGTGCATTAATGAAAAAGATGAGCGTGAAGGAATGGATCGCGATGTATGAGAAAAATTATTTAAAGAAATCGAAGAAGAAGTAAGAGACACGGCGAACCGCAGACAGATCAATAAACACAAAACACTCCGAACTAAGGTTTCACCGGCATTTTTATCAAGGCCGGAAATACCAAAGCATGAACTCGGTAACATATTTGAAGACATTCTGTTATATTGCAACAGCCTCTATTGAGCGGGATGCTACCGGATAGAATGATGGCTTCTAACACCATTAAGGAGAAAACAACCATGAAAAAAGTAACAGGCATCGGCGGCGTTTTTTTCAAATGCAAAGACCCGAAAAAAATTACCGAATGGTATCAGAAGCACCTTGGTCTGACCACCAACCCATACGGCGCAACGTTTGAATGGTATGAAGGCTCCGGCAGCACAAAAAAAGCGCAAACCCAGTGGACCCCGTTTGCCGAAACGACCAAGTATTTTGAGCCTTCAACCAAAGACTTTATGATCAATTACCGGGTCGAAAATTTAGTTGAACTTGTCGAGCTGCTTAAAAAAGAAGGCGTCACCATCGTTGACACCTTGGAAACCTACGACTATGGTAAGTTTATCCATATACTTGACGCCGAAGGAAATAAAATTGAACTATGGGAACCTATCGGAGAATAGAAGCCGGAGGAAATTGCCCGCTGCTAACTAAACTAAATTAAAACATCATGACAAAGAAAAACAAAAATCAGTTGTCACCGGAACAGCGTGACGAATTACTCAGAACATTAAAAACCCGTTTTGAGAAAAACATGAACCGCCATAAAGGCATTGAATGGGCTAAAGTTCAAGCAAAGCTGGAAACTCATACTGAAAAATTGTGGCCGCTCCATGAAATGGAAAGAACCGGCGGTGAACCGGATGTGGTTGGCCATGATAAAAAGACGGGCGAATATATTTTTTATGATTGTTCACCGGAAAGTCCCGCCGGCCGCAGAAGTTTTTGTTACGACCGCGAAGCGCTGGAGTCAAGGAAAGAACATAAACCAAAGAATAATGCTATGGATATGGCCGATGCCATGGGCATTGAACTATTAACGGAAGAACAATACCGAGAACTGCAGAAACTTGGAAAGTTCGATTTGAAAACGTCGAGCTGGGTGAAAACGCCTTTGGAGATCAGAAAACTCGGCGGCGCTATCTTTTGTGATCGCCGCTACGATACTGTCTTCACCTATCACAACGGCGCAGAATCGTACTATGCGGCCCGAGCGTTCCGAGGAATACTGAGAGTTTAATTTTTTAACTTGAATTGGAGTTTAGCATCATGACAGCTATTGGAAGTATAGACAGCTTGTGGCGTTATCCGGTTAAAAGTATGAGCGGTGAGGAGATGTCGGAAATATTTGCAGGATTTGCCGGTGTCTATGGCGACCGATGCTACGCTTTCAAGAATTCATCAGCCCGTAAAGGAGCTCCCTATTTAACAGCGAGTACGCAGCAGCACATGCTGCGTTACCGCCCCAGATTTCGTTATCCGGAGCGGGCGGCGCAACCGCCAAATTTGGATGAAGCCATGGGCATTGAGCCCGGTATAACCTATGCCAATGGCGACATCAGTGATCTGATGGTGGATGTCATTACGCCTTCAGGAACGATCGTCGCCATCGATGACCCAAAACTTGTGCACATGCTCAGCGAAGGACTTAGCGCACAACATCACCTTTCGCTGGTTCGATCGGATCGCGCGCTAACCGACTGCCGCCCGGTTTCGTTGATAAGCATGCAAACCGTCAAACAGTGTGAAGCCGAGATGAAGATTCCGCTTGATAAACGACGGTTTCGTGCAAACCTGTACATTAATCTTTCAGCGGCTCCCGGTTTCGCCGAAGATGGCTACGTTGGCCGTAAACTTCGCATCGGCTCACAGGCGGTTGTCGCGATGCTCGAACGTGATCCGCGCTGCAAGATGCTTTCACTTGACCCCGATACCGGCGAACATAACCCGGATATACTGCGGCAAATCGTCAGTACACACGATAATTTTGCCGGCGTTTATTGCGCCGTTCTGGTTGAGGGAAAGATTGCGAAGGGTGATTCGGTGGAACTTTTAGATTAACTTAACATTTTCAACAGGCGGTATTGGAATTGACGTCGATGAAACAAAAGAGCTTGCAAAGAATTGTATTTATAGTTGGGATCGTTATAGATACCATTGTATTTCTACCTAATTGGTTGAGCATCTACTGGATTCCCCTCTATTTGGCAGTTCATTTTATTGTTTGGTTTTCAATTTTGAAAATTCGACGCTTTGAATCAAGTCTATCTGCTTGGACCTTTGCAGTTCTTACTTCTATGGTTCCTTTCGGAATTACATTCATTTCCGGAATAACCATCGGCATCCTCCTATATATGACTAAAAGCGCTTATCTTCTTGACCTCTTTTTGGTAGGTATGTCCATGTTCCTGGTGTGTGGAGTGGGAGGCTTGATCAATTGGTTTTTATACAATCGTTGGTTAAAACGAAACATTATTTGAATTGTCACTGTATCTGGAGTGTTTGTTTTTTTAATGGTTCTAATGCTATATCGTAGAGCCAATAAGCGTTAGTGCAAGATTAAACAAAGGAGTTAATATGAAAGAAAAACCATCGGATAAGGTAGTTGATGGAGCAAAATGCAAAGTAATTGGCGGCGTTCACGAAGGAAAATCCGGGAAAGTAACCGATATTAAAACCAGCAAGACAGGCCATATTACGATTACCGTTGTGCAGTCAAACGGTGTCAGATTCAAGACGCTTGCAAAAAATGTTGTTGTTTTGAAAAATTAATTGTGATGATCTGCTGGGACAAAAAATAACAGCCGCTTTTACGGAAAAGATACAAAATAAGTTCGATGGTCCTGTCAGCGCAAACGGCAGATTATCATCAGAACTAAGGAGTATTTATGAAGCCGAAATTTGACTACGTAACTAAACTCGATGTCAAGTACGATCATTTACAGCGGTGCCGTGCCGCCGCCGAACGTTTTATCCGGTTTTAATTTAACGAGAGCTTATATGAAAAAAGGAAGATTAGAAGCATTTAGTGACGGAGTACTGGCTATCATTATTACTATTATGGTCTTGGAAATGAAAGTTCCGCATGGCCATGATCTGGCTTCGCTTCAACCGCTTATTCCTGTTTTTGTCAGTTATATTCTGAGTTTTATCTATATAGGAATTTATTGGAATAACCATCACCACTTGCTGCATACTGTGAACGAGGTGAGCGCCGGCGTGTTGTGGGCGAACCTGCATTTGCTTTTTTGGTTGTCCTTAGTTCCTTTTGTGACGGGCTGGATGGGAGAGAATCGCTTTGAACCTATTCCGGTGGCGTTGTATGGAGTTATCCTGTTAATGGCCGCAATTGCTTACTGGATATTGCAGACTCAGATATTGCAAAAACACGGCAGTCAATCGATACTCGCGAAAGCCATAGGAAAAGATCTGAAGGGTAAAATATCGCCCCTACTTTATATTGTTGCTATTTTATCTGCGTATTTTAGTTCCTGGGTTGCGGGAGGCATTTATGTTCTTGTGGCTTTGATCTGGATCATTCCGGATAAACGAATAGAACGTGTATTCAACGAGGCAACAGAAATCAAAAAATAACATGCTACCTCAAGTTGTAACTTTCGGCTGATTCTGCGTATGAATCAGAAGCCTCTTGCTCCGTAATAAAAAACAAGTTCATGTTATCCGGTAATTATTCCAGCAGCGCAATGACCCAATCAAAATCCTTTCTGCAGCGGATCGAGTTTCAATGGTTTGCATCGTTCGCATTATGGACGCTTTTTGCCGTTCTTTCGCTTGGCCAGGCGTACTATTTCAGTTCAAATTCCGGCCAGGTTTTTCCTTTTTATTCCAGGCTGGTGTTCGAGTTATGCAACGCTTATGTTTGGGCGCTATTGTCGCCGCTTATATTTTTTCTTGGCCGCCGGTATCCAATTGAAAAGCCTGCGCTTTTTCGCCATATCGGTTATCATGCCGTGTTATCGTTATTCATTGGAATGATCCACAAGGCCGCGTCTTTTTATGGATCCGTCGCGATGGCGCCGCCGGCCAATCCTATAACGTCGGATATTATTTTTTTGAAAATCACGGGCGGATGGGTGAGCAGCGTGATCATTTACTGGATCATGCTCGGTATATTTTCCGCGCTGGATTATGCGAGACGATTTCGCGAACAAAAATTATTTGCGACACGTCTCGAAGCCCAGTTGGCCACAGCACAACTTAACGCGCTCAAAATGCAGCTGCAGCCGCATTTTTTATTTAATACGCTTCATTCCATTGCGTCGCTCATGGAAGAAGACGTC
>JAEUSJ010000153.1:4608-7353 GCA_016788215.1 bacterium
CGTGACGACGGGCGCGGCGCGCCTGCCGTTAAGCATGGCGTCGGTTTGTCGAACACCAATAAACGATTGGAACAGCTGTACGGTTCACGCCAAAGCTTCACGTGGAAAAACCTGCCGGAAGGGGGATTTGCCGTATCGATATCGCTGCCCTTCATGAAAGCTGACGACAATGACGTTGACAAAAATTAAAACCATCATCGTAGACGATGAAGCATTAGCGCGGCGCCGCATAAAAAAATTACTTGCGGCCAGAGCCGATGTAGACGTCGTGGCGGAATGCAATAACGGCAACGACGCAATCGCTTCGATCGAAAGTCTGAAACCCGATTTGGTTTTTCTTGATATTCAAATGCCGGAGATCGGCGGATTCGAATTGATCGAGCGTTTGGATGTAAAAAATTTTCCTGTGATCATTTTCGTAACGGCGCATGATAGCTACGCCCTCAAGGCGTTCGACATTAATGCCGTAGATTATATTCTTAAACCGTTCGACGACGAACGGTTTTATCATGCGCTGGACCGGGCTTGCGAACTCATTGAACAAAAAGAAACCGGAGCCTGGGCGAAACGGGTATTTAAAATGCTGAACGGACTGCAGCAGGAACCCGGAGCGGCGGCCTCTTCTAATTCGAACTATCTCGACCGCATTGTGATCAGAACATCGGGGCGAATCCATTTTGCATCGACCGACGCCATTGACTGGATCGAAGCCTCAGGCAAGCATCTTGACATTCACGCGGGAAAGAGTGTGCACCGAATCCGCGAGTCCATGAGCGATCTGGAGCGAAAGTTAGATCCAAAGAAGTTCCTGCGCATTCACCGTTCCTATATCATCAATATCAGCCGCATACGCGAAATGCAATCATGGCACAAGGGTGAATATATGGTGATCCTTGAAAACGATACCAAGCTTGTTACCGGACGCGGCTACCGCGATAATCTGAACCTTTTACTGAACCGTCTCGTCTAGTTTTGCAAATTTCTCAGTCCATAATTCATAAAATCAAATGTTTGGATCCGGCAACTTTTACGCCCGTAGGGCGTATCATAGGAACCTGTTTGTAACATATCATTTGATTTATGAATTCCACAACCTATGACTGGTGGCCGTATCTTTACGGCGCAATTCTTTTTCAAGGTTTGCTTTTGGGTTTCATTCTATTAACCGCCAAAAAGGGAAATCCGTCGGCGAACCGTTACCTCGGTCTCATAATGTTCATGTTCGCGCTTGCGACGGCGGAACGAGTCGCCGCCGTTTCAGGCGTAAAAGAACTGTGGCCACATTTGTTATTTGTCTCATCCCCTTTCTGGTTTATTCTGCCGCCTTTATATTATTTTTATGCGCGCAGTTTCGTGGGCGATCCGATTCGGTTTTCAGCCGTTCATGTACTCCATGCGGTTCCGCTTGCTATCGTCATCATCTACCTCATACCGTCCTATTCGCTGCCAGCAGAAACCAAACTCAAATTTATTCGTGAACCGGATCTGATCGACGATCATCTGGAAACTTTTCTTTATTCAACATTTTATTACGGGCAGAGCCTGGTGTACCTGTGGTTATCGATAGTTACCTTTAGACACAGCGACCATCGTAAATTGGACGGCAAATGGTTTGTGATCTTGTATTCGATCTTTGCGGTATATGTGTCGTTCTGCGGTATTCAATCTGTATATTTTTTTATTACCCATGAACATCTGATTCAATTTCATTTGTGGGGAATCCCGATTTACGCAATCGTTATTTATTCGCTTGCCTATATGGCAATGGTCAAACCCGAAAAACTTTTTATTCCGACATGGAAATTGCTCGAACAAAAAGATGGCCGTTTATCGGCGCCTGAAATGGAGAACATTATCCGCCGGCTTGAAAACCTGATGACAACTGAAAAACTTTATTTGGATTGCAATCTGAAATATTCCGACGTCGCCGCCAGGCTCGGTATCAGCGTTCGCGCGCTCTCCCATGCGCTCAATGTGCATGCCGGAGAGTCGTTTAATGATTACGTCAACTCGTACCGGATACAGGAAGCGAAGTACCAAATGCTGGATGGGAAACTGAAAAAAGAAACCATCCTCTCCGTCGCATTTAAAAGCGGATTTTCAACCAAAAGCTCGTTTAATCGTATTTTCAAAAGCAATACCGGCCTGACGCCGACTGAATTTCTACAAATAACCCGGCCTCAAACGGAACACCGTACGTATACGAACTAGACTACAAAATAACTCCAACTTTCCTACCGTAGTTTTCAATTAATATCAAGCTCTTTTCTTTTTTTCTTGTCTCATTTACCGCCAATAGGACGACATGGGGGTTATTTCTTTTTATATTTCTCTCGGTAATTCTATTACGTGTGAAATTGAATCTTATTTCCATTCATTCTATAACGAAGGAGGCTCCGATGTCCGGCATGCGAAATCAATATTTATTAAGACATTGTATCCGGCTGCTATGGTTCGTTCTCGTGCCGGTATCATTCGTTTTTGCAGAAACCGACTCTTCAAGTACGCGCGCGCGAACCATTACAAAGGTTACCGACGGAGTTTACATGATCCGGCACAAAGATGCGCCGGACGGTTTTCCGCAGGGTAATACTACGGTCATAATCGGCGAGCGTGAAGTATTCGTGGTTGATGCGTGTTACCTGCCCTCCTCAGCAAAAGAAGACATCGCGCAGATTCGCCAATGGACCAACAAACCGGTTCGGTACCTGCTCAATACTCACTGGCACTATGATCACACCATGG
>JAEUSJ010000154.1 GCA_016788215.1 bacterium
TTTAATTTAAATAAATACACTTGGTTGTTTTTTTTATTCACAATAGCGTGTTCATCCAGCCGGACAGTAGATCCACATGTCAATCAGAAAATTACGCCAGCCTGCGCCACAAAATTTTATGCCGGCACAGATGCTTTAATTCGCATAGAATATCTGAATGCCGCCAATGAAAAACAGCTCAAAGAGGGAATACTCTTACCCATTGATTCCTCAAATGTTTTCAAGATAATGATGACCTGGAATGCCGGTGAGCAGTGGATTGCCTCGGTTAATATTGAACAAATTGAAAAGATTGTTTTAGTCAAGTCAAAACGCTCGGCTGTTACCATCAAAGAATTCAACTTATCGGCACAAGGTAAGAAAGCGGTTGTGGTTTATAAAAACCACAAAGCCTTTGTTGTACATGAACTAAAACTTACAGGCGATACCTTGTCATGGAAAGAGGGGGTTACACAAAGAAATCTCCACATATCTGAAATCGATCATGTCACATTTACAAGCCATGCTACCGGTTTTTTGGCTGGCGTATTAGTTGGAGCACTTGGTGGAGGCATTTTTGGATTTGTCACTTTTACACCGCCGCCCGACGAGGACGAGATTTATATTGGGCCAGCCTCAAGTTTGGATAATGGAATGATATTTGGAGCTGTTGGACTAGTAATTGGAGGTGTGGTTGGAGCCATAATTGGAAAAGATACATTCTACTATTTCGATGATGACCTGTGTTCAAATTAACGACTTAACACGGGGGACATGAGATTACCCAATGGTCAGGTAAGGAGAGCTGTGATGACCAAACATAAACCGTCCGCACGGGCGCAAATAGTTCATCTATATGAATAGTTACAAATTTAGTTTATGTTCGTGATTCGATTCAGAGAATATATATGATGAATGCCGATGGAAACAATGTCTACAGATTCCTAAGAATGAATAAAGTTTTCAAGCTTGGAATCCATAAATCCTCATAAGGAGAATTTAAATGAAGTTATTATATTATATTCTTTTCATATCTCAAATTGGTTGTGTTTCGCGTTCATTCCTGAATAGCGATACTCCGCTTGAAACAATTGACTCTCTTAATAATGCCTGCAAGAACCGCCAAGCCAAAGTACTAATGACAGACGGCAGTGAATATTTTGCGGAAATATCTTTTGGCAAGGACACTACCCTTGTAAGGATGGGTGATAATAAAGTCAGCGCTGACTATGCAAATTCCTCAATCAGATCCGTAACAATTCGGAATAATAAACTGCCGGGAATGATCCTGGGATTTTTCACAGGGGCAATATCTGCTGGTCTTTTTGGTATCATCAGTGTGAGCGTAGATAAACACGAAGATCCTTGGGAAGGATTTGCACCGGTCGCTCTTGCAATCATAGGTGCCCCAATTGGCGCAGTTATCGGAGCGGCAAGATCAAAACATGAATTCATATATGACGAGAGTGCCGATCCTTATGCATTGAGAACTCTAACTCTTGATCCAAGGGCGGTGCTGATAGAGACAGGAACCGAAATTAAGATCGAACATAATGGGCGGAAAAGGTGGATCAAAAAATCATTAATCAAATTTACCAAAAGAGGAAATGTTGTTGAAATCAGGATCGAACAACGTTTGTATATAAAGTTGTTTGGCCACCAGGAGGACTAAAATTATGAAGGTCTTTACGTTTTTGTTTTTCGTAACAATTGATTTATTAGGGCAAGACCCTATTAGCTCCCAGCCGCCAAAAAACCTGTCAACCGTCATCCTAATAGATATTGGAGCAACTGCGACGCTTACGTTTGGCGCCACGCTGCTCAGGAACAAGTGGTTTTACACGTCAGGGTTTGTCGTTGGCCCTGCAATAGGCCAGATATATGCACACGATAACAAATCTGAAATCACTACGGATGCGGTTTTGAGATTTATTGGCGCCGGTTTTTATACCTATGAAAAAAATCAAAAATTCAACTTGGGGCGTGTTCTATCTTGGATCAATGTACCCGCCAAGCCTTCTACTATTAGCAACATTGTCAAAGGAGCCGCAATCATGACAATTGCACTGGGCACTATCACAAGTATCTCCCATAGTTCAAAAGCAGTGGATAGATATAATAACAGAGTAGGCGTCAGTATAGATCCAATGATATATTTTGGGAACACTGGGTATGTCTTGGGAATCAAGTTGTATTATTAAAGATGTCTGTGCTAAGGTATATTACAAGTGTAACCGCCTTCCCATAATTTCCAACAAGCAATTGTGAGCAAAAGAAAAACAAGATCACGTGCCATCGGACGGGCCGTGTGTTTTTACCGGACGAACGGCGATTTATTTCGGTAATGAAGAATATTTTGACGACCGAAAAGGACACGTGCTGAATTACAATCAACCGCTGGCTGTATGTGACAAAACCGCGAATGCGCTATTGGCCTTGCGCCGAAGCGATATATATGTTTCCGAATCCACTTATTTCTACGACGGCGGCGGGTGTTGCTGAGACAAATGAGGTTTCTCCCACCGCCGGTTAAATAAAATTAAGCAAAAAATGCTAATTCGTTCACAAGTAGAAATAATTCAACTTGACTATTATTATATTCCTGCCGTACCCTAAAGACATATCATATCTTAGTGGCCAATTCTGGACCCCATTCGGGAACTTCCTCTAGTCTCATTTCCAAAAAAAAAAGTAATTTGACAATTTGATTTTGAAATTGCCACACAACGGCGTTCTTCATTTTTTGCGGTTATGTATATGCGAACGTGAATCCGTTAATTAACATCGTTCTCTTTTATAGAAGTAATTGACCAAGTGGAGGTTGTATCTGTTCCTATATTAAGAATCAGTCGAAAATCTTTCAATTATACATTTTTGTATTTCTCTTTCAAATCGGGTGTGCGAGTACCTCTATTAATAAGAACCATCCTTTAGTGGACCAAACGAACGGTATTCCGGTCTATTTTATGCGTCTTTCAAACTTTAACGGTAGTTTGTATAGAATTGATATTTCCTTAAACGACCAACTATTGCTTAGCCTGGCCAATGCGTGTTATGCCGTAGTCAATCTGCGATCCGGCAAGTACGAAATGACGGTTTCAAATACCATTGTCGAATCTAAATTTGGATCGAACAACGTGGATACAAAGTCGCTCGATAGATATTACACGCTTGACCTTACCGAAGGTAAAACAACCTATATTATGCTCATCCAGGAGAAACCGAAATCCTGGGATATTCTCGTCGACATGGCAGTGGGCGAAGTATATGGGAAAAGAAACATGTTGCATCCGGGGAAGGGTTATGTTGCGCAGCCCGTAAGTCAGGATTCTGCGATCGTATTGGCCAGAGATCTTAAGGCGATTGTAGACAATCCAGATCAGTTACTCATTCAAACAAAGAAGTGATGATGGAGGACACGATTGATGGAACAACCATTCGAAGAAATTCGCGAACAGCAAAGAGAGTCATGGAACAAATTTTCACCGAGTTGGAAAAAATGGGATGACCTGATGATGGACTTCTTGAAACCAAAGGGCGATGAGATCATCCGTCTGCTCAATCTCAAGGAAGCTGATATCGTGTTAGTCATAGCGGCTGGAACCGGTGAGCCCGGACTGACCATCGCAACTATGGTGAACGGCGGTGAAGTTATTATCACGGACCTGTCAGAAGACATGCTTAAAATAGTACATGAGAATGCAACGAAAAGAGGAATTAAGAACATTGGGACCCGAGCGTGTGATGCTTGTGAACTTCCGTTTGCCGACAATCGTTTGATGCAATCAGCTGCCGTTTCGGTTTTATGTTTTTCCCCGACATGCTTTTGGCAGCTAAAGAAATGGTGCGTGTTTTGAAACCGGGAGGAAAAATTGCAGTATCGGTTTGGAATGTTCCTGAAAAAAATTTCTGGGTGACGGCCATTGGCGGTACTATTAATAGAAATATGCAGTTGCCGGCGCTACCGCCGGAAGCCCCCGGAATGTTTCGCTGCTCTCAAGGTGGACTGATTCAGAAATTGTTTCAACAAGCTGGTCTAATGCATACGAATGAAGTGAAAGTTACCGGAAAATTGAAATGCGGGACGGCCGATGTTTATTGGAATATGATGACCGAAGTCGCTGCGCCTTTTGTTGCCGCTCTCAGCAATGCGGATGATGAAACAAAAAATAAAGGAAGAAGTCTATCAAACGCTAAATCAAAAATATCCAGACGGGAATGTCCTAATAGATTCAAGTGCGCTTATAATTTATGGTGAGAAATAATTTGCTGTATGACCTTGTAACCTGTAGTTTGAACTTCCTAATATCCAGTTGAATTAAATTTTTGAAGGACACCGGCATGGGCAACACTTACACTCATGTCAACCGAAATAGCTATAATAAAATAGCCGGTTTCAGCGTCCGTTACGTGAAGAATTGATCTAACTCTGAAACCTCGGCGTGCGCCAATCTGAGCTTACGCCGGAGTTTCGGTCATGCGCTTAACGAAAGTATGCCCTTGTTTTGCAAACCGAAAGAGAGTATACTTCTGCCAGAAAATTATTTTCGTTCATGGCGAGTTGATTTAGATTGACTTTCCTCATTCCCCATAAATTGTTCATGAGTATCGAAATTCCCGACGTATTTATACAATACCTCGATTCCGTTTTAGGTTCGGATAAAGACAAGTTTCTATCCGGATTGAATTATTTCAAACGCACATCCTTCCGCGTCAATACACTTAAGATTTCAAAAGAAGAATTACTCCGACGCCTCGCGCAAAACGGGTTTACTTTTCAGGATGTTGGTTTTGCCGATGCCGTTGTTGTGGAGAACGAATCCGCTCTTTTAAGTAAAACGATCGAACATTTTCTCGGGCTGCTGTACATTCAAAGCATCGCGTCGATGATCCCGCCGCTCGTTCTCGACCCGCAGGAAAATGAAAAAATCCTCGATATTTCGGCCGCTCCGGGTTCCAAAACCACGCAAATCGGGCAGATGATGCATAATCGCGGAGTGCTCGTTGCCAATGACTGGGACGGCAAGCGAATCAAGACCCTATCCCATAATCTGGACCGGATGGGAGTGATCAATTCCGCCATGATCAACATGGGCGGTGAACGCATGGGTAATTTGCTGCCGGAGACGTTTGACAAAATATTAGTTGATGCGCCTTGTTCCGCTCTGGGCGTGATTCACAAAGCGCCGCAGGCAGTGGCCAATCTGAATTACTTGCAGAAATTTGCTTTTATTCAGGAGCAACTTCTTGTCAGCGCGATTAAAGCGGTGAAAGTTGGCGGCACTATCGTGTATTCCACCTGCACCGTGGCGCCGGAGGAAAATGAGAAACTTATTCACACGATACTTTCGCGTTACCCGGTTGAAGTCGAAGACATCGTTTTGCCGCAGGCTCTTTCTTTCATGCCCGGAATTACAAGTTATAAAGGCGAGAGTTACCATGCGTCATTGTCCAAAACGGTGAGAATTCTGCCTTCGGAAATAAATCCGGAAGGATTTTTCATTGCAAAATTACGAAAGATAAGCGCGGTCGGGAATGCTGAGGGCAAGGAATCATTTAATAATAAGAAAATTCGTTATGCGCTGACCGGCCCTCAAGATCCTGGGATTCGCAGAATGGCGGATTATTTTGAAAGAATATTCGGTATGGATCCTTCTTTCTGGAATGATTTTCGTTTTCTAATTAAGGACGATGAGATACTCGTAACCTCCGGCGAATGGGAAGGCAACGAAGATATGCTTAACCGAATCTATACCCATCGCGTCGGTACCCGGCTGGCGCGAACCCGGCGCGAAGATGAATGGAAATTGTCCACCAACGCCGCTCAGCTTTTCTCCGAGGCTATTACAAAAAGCAAAATCGACCTCACCGATCCCAAAGAAATAGAAACGTTTGTCGAAGCCGGCACGATCCGGCGAGCCTTTGATATCGATAAAGGCGGTGTGGTGGTTACGGCCAACGGTTATACTCTCGGCTGCGGTGTGATTCATCAGGGCAACCTCAAAAGCCAAATGCCAAAGAGCCGGACGGTAATGACGGTGGATATATACTAATTACTGAAAACAACCTGTCCGCGACACACTCAAGATAATACTAAAATCGTTTCCCGCAGATGACGCTAATTTACACGGATAAACATTGTCTGCGTCAATCTGCGAAATCTGCGGGAGCAGTATATTCATTCTTGTTTCCTGCATAACAAATCATCCCACTAAAATTCTTACTTGTTTTCTCCTAAAAGCTTAGCGCTTTTCAGTTTGATCGTACGATTTACCATGTCGTTAAAGTCCTCAAATTGCGAATAGTGTGATTTGAAATTCTGATCAATTCCATTCAATAGATTTTTCACTTCAAATAATTCTCTGTTCTTTGCCCAATAACTTTCCCGCATAATCTCCGCGTATAATACAACGGCTGATGTGAACTGAAAATTTGATATTTCTTGTAATGATTCCGGTACGGTCATTTTTATCGGCTCTTCAATTTCAGCAACATCTTTTCCGTCCGGCGATTTATAGCGAATGGTTATTTTCCCGATATTTTGTGCGCTCTGATTTTTCAATTTCACCTCATACAGTGCGGTTACCGTGTGCCCCGAGCCTATCTCACCGCCGTCGATCTTATCATTTCTAAAATCTTCGTCTCGGACATCCCGTTTTTCGTAACCGATCAGACGATAACGGCTTACCTGGTCTTTATCAAACGTCACTTGAATTTTTACGTCTTTCGCTATCACCTGCAGCGTTCCGGTCAATTGTTCTACAAATACCCGCTTGGCTTCATTCAGATCGTCAATATAATAATACGTTCCGTCCCCGCGCGTAGCAAGCTGTTCGATCAGCACATCGTTATAATTTCCCATACCAAATCCGCAAGCGGTGAGTGTGATACCTTTGTTTTTATATTTTTCAATTTGCTTTAATAGACCCTCCGATGAAGTTTCACCGTTATTGGCAACGCCATCTGTGCAAAGGATCACACGATTGATGGCCTGTGAATCAAAATTTTTCGCAGCCATCTGATAACCCTGCCATAAACCCGCTTCTGCATTCGTTGACCCTTCGCTGTATAGCCCGTTCACCGCCGATTCGATGGCTTCCTTGTTGCTTGTCGGATTCAAAATAATTTGCGCGTTCGACCCATACGCTACGATTCCAACTTGATCTCCTTGGCGCAATTCACGCGTCATCAGCAGCAACGTTTTTTTAACCAACCCCAATCGGTTTTCAATATTCATCGAGCCCGATACGTCGATGACAAAAGTTAACATCGCCGGTTTTCTGTTTTCGGCTTTCACTTCTTTTCCTTTTATGCCAATTTTAACCAATTGATAATTCTTACTGACGAGCGACGGCATGGCTT
>JAEUSJ010000155.1 GCA_016788215.1 bacterium
TTTCGCATGAGCATATGAACTGTAAACGACACGGCCAATAAGCAAGCGTTCATCCGCAAGTATATCATCCACATACACCGATTCCCCGCTGACGTGTTTAATAGCGCTGTCATGGTAGATTGAATTCATAATGAATAATGAGTAATGAATAATAAGTTCATTTTCTTACTCGATGGGTTGATTTCAGGATTGCAAAAAGCAATTTACATGGTTCGTTACAATCTGCTATCATAGAATTAAATGAATCTTCATCGATATATCCGGTTTCATGCAGCAACCTTAGCCAATAGTGTGTTTCTTTCGCTTCTTTGTAGGCGATGGATATCTTACTCGAAAAATCTGATTTTGAAATCCCTCCATCCGCTTCCTCAATATTAGCTCCAATCGAAGTTCCACTTCGAAGTATTTGTTTTGACAACACGTATTCTTTCTTAGTTTCAACAAGAAATTTGTATAGATTTACTATACGAACAGCGAGCCTAAACGATTTTTCTTTTACAATATTTTCTTTATTGTTCATTATTCATTACTCATTATTCATTAACATGGCTTTCTCCCCAAAACTTCAACAACAGATTTCTCGCGGCTACTCTGCGAAACTCCTCTCCCGCTCGCGCATCGGATATCGGACGAAATTCCAGGTCAATTAAACTCATCGCGGCTTCTGCATTTTCTCGATTCCATATCTTGCCTGTCAGGAATTTTTCTGTTTTCCCCGCTCTCTGCGTTTTTTCAGCCATGCCGCCATATATTAATTTGACATCTTTCGCGTCACCGTTGGCTCCTAATTCTAATCGGAACGCGCCGCTTACGGTGGAAATATCGAGATCTTTCCGTTTGGAAATTTTATACGATTTGACAATAGTTCCGTTTTTCAATTTCGGAATTTTCACCGCGGTAATGATTTCTTCCGGCATACGTACCGTTTGACGGTAACCTTTTACATACACATCGAGATCAACTTTTCGTTTGCCATGAATACTCTCCAGAATGACCTTGGCATTATAAGCCATCAATACCGGTAACGTGTCCCCTATCGGTGAAGCAGAGCCAAGATTGCCTCCGAAAGTAGCAAGGTTGCGAATTTGCGGCGAACCGAAAACGGATAACATATTGTGCAAAGCCGGAAAAATATTTTTAACTTTTGCCACAACCCGATTCAGCGGAACGCCGGCGCCGATAATAATTTTTTCATCGTCCTCTATGATGCTTCTCAGATCGGAAATCGCAGATAAATCGATGATCTCCTCGAGGAGTTCGTGCTTCTTAGTTACGCGAAGAGCGATATCGGTTGCGCCGGTAATAAAAATGGCTTTAGGGTGCTCTACTTTCAACAGCATCGCTTCGGATAATGTTGTTGGTCTAAAATATTTTTGCCGGGATGTTTGAATGACGAGTGATTTGGAGGATATCTTTTTCAGTTGTTCAAGAACGGCCCCTTCTTCATCAGTGAACCGATCCAAGCCGTTGTGAACACAGGCCTCCGCAGTCGCTTCCACGATCGGGCGATAACCCGTGCATCGGCAGAGATTTCCGGTAAGCGAATCATCGATCGCCTCACGCGTAGGATGAAAATCATTTTTATACAGCGCGAACATGGCCATGATAATTCCCGGCGTGCAGTAACCGCATTGGGCGCCGAATTTATGCACCATCGATTCCTGAACTGGATGCAGGCCGCATTGCGTTTCGCTTAAGTCTTCAACAGTGATCAGCCATTTTCCGTGAATCATGGGCAGAAAAACAAGGCAGGAGTCTATCGGCGTATACTTCATCTTACCGTTTTCGTCCGGCTCCGCGACCACAACCGTGCACGCGCCGCAATCGCCTTCCGCGCAGCCTTCTTTGGTGCCTTTGTGATCGGGTAAACTGCGGAGATAGTTTAGAACAGTCGTAGTGGGACGAAGATGTGTGTCCCGATTAAAATCTATTTCAACGATTTTTCCATCCAGAACAAAAGATAGTTTCGATTCCATGAATTTCTTCCTGAATGAATACAGAAGTCAGAAACAAGAAGGTCCTATTCTGGATTCCGACTTCTGCATTCTTTCCCATATTTATCATTAGTCATTATTCATTACAAGCTACATGCTCCTTCTATACTGCCCGCCAACCTGGTACAGCGCGCCGCTGATCTGCCCGAGTGAACAGCTCTTGACCGTCTCCATCAATTCTGCGAAAATATTTCCGTTTTGCAGCGCGGTAGTGCTGAGAGATTGAAGTCTTTTCGCGCGCTCTTTTTCATTGGCTTTCCAAAAACTCTTCAAGTTGATAATTTGTGCTTCTTTTTCTTCTTTGGTGGAGCGGATCAATTCCGTTTGATGCGGCGTTTGATCGGGATTTTGATTCAGAAACGTATTCACACCGACGATCGGCAATTCGCCGGTATGTTTCAGGTTCTCATACAAAAGCGATTCTTCCTGAATCTTGTTGCGCTGATACATCGTTTCCATCGCGCCTAAGACTCCGCCGCGTTCCGATATGCGGTCAAATTCCGTCAGTATCGCTTCCTCCACCAGATCGGTTAATTCTTCAATGATGAACGAACCCTGCAAGACATTCTCATTTTTCGCAAGACCAAATTCTTTATTGATGATCAATTGGATAGCCATCGCGCGGCGCACCGACTCTTCCGTCGGCGTGGTAATCGCTTCATCGTACGCATTGGTGTGAAGCGAATTGCAATTATCATAAATCGCCATCAGCGCCTGCAGCGTCGTGCGGATATCGTTAAAACTGATTTCCATGGCATGCAAACTTCTGCCGGAAGTTTGAATATGGTATTTTAGTTTTTGTGAACGGTCGTTGCCTTTGTATTTATATTTCAGCGCAACCGACCAGATCCTGCGCGCAACACGTCCGATCACAGAATATTCCGGGTCAAGCCCATTGGAAAAGAAAAACGACAGATTCGGCGCGAAATCGTCGACGTTCATTCCGCGCGATAAATAATATTCCAGATAAGTAAAACCATTGCCCAGCGTCAGCGCCGCCTGCGTGATCGGATTGGCGCCGGCTTCTGCGATATGATAACCGGAAATACTGACGGAATAATGATTCCTTATTTTTTTCTTTACATAGTATTCCTGCATATCGCCCATCATCTTCAGCGCGAATTCCGTTGAGAATATGCACGTGTTCTGCGCCTGATCTTCTTTTAATATGTCGGCTTGAACGGTTCCGCGCACCACGCTCAGCGTATGCGTTTTGATTTTCTTGTACGTCTCTTTGTCAACTAATTGATCCCCCGTGATTCCGAGCGTACTATAACCGAAAAGCACACCGTGATATTTGATCGCTTTTTCATAGTGCGGATGGGAATGATCGACTTTCGGTTTCTTCAGTTTATCTGCTTGTCCGTGCTCTCTTAGATATTTTTCAATCTGCTGATCTATGGCCGTATTAAAAAACATAGCAAGTATCATCGGCGCGGGCCCGTTGATCGTCATAGAAACGGACGTGTTGGGATCGCAGAGATCAAAACCCGCATATAATTTTTTCATATCGTCCAGCGTGCAAATCGACACGCCGGAATTTCCGATCTTGCCGTAAATATCCGGACGATAATCCGGGTCTTCTCCATAGAGCGTGACGGAATCAAAAGCCGTTGAAAGGCGAACAAATGCCTGATCTTTGGAAAGATAATGGAACCGCCTGTTGGTCCGCTCCGGCGTTCCTTCGCCGGCAAACATCCGCGTAGGATCTTCGCTGCTGCGCTTGAACGGAAATACGCCTGCAGTATATGGAAATTCTCCCGGAACGTTTTCTTTCATGATCCACTTGAGCAGATCGCCCCAATCCTGATACGATGGCAGCGAAACCTTTGGAATACGCGTTCCGGAAAGGGATTGAGTCGACAGTTCATTGACAATCTCCTTGTCCCTGACTTTCGTGACCATTTTATCCTGCGTATACAGTTTCTTGAAATGATCCCACTCTTTAAGGCGTTTTTTAAATTCGGGCCGCAGACGGATATTCAGATTCTCGATCATCTGGTCGATAGCATGAATTACATCGCCTGCATTCGAGATTTTGTCAAAGGTGATTTTCGACGTCCCTTCCTCCGCGCCGCCTAATTCAAACGATTTTAATTGTCCTCCCGCGAAAGCATCCTGATTCTTAAAAATTTCTTTCGTGCCCTTTAATTGATATAGTTTCCGCGCAATATCCGACTGTTCCAGAACAAATTGTCCGTAGGCGCGCGCCGTATCCGTGATCTCGCTGAGATAACGTGTTCGCGCAGGCGGAATAATATATTTCTTCTCGCTCATTTCCTGTGTTATCACCATCGAAGATGTCCAGTCTATCTTCACTTTTTCTTTTATTGCGCCAATCAGATGCATGTACAGCGTGTTGACTCCGGGATCATTGAATTGGCTCGCTATAGTTCCAAATATGGGAAGCGCGTCGTCTCCCGCTTCAAATAATTTGCGGCTGCGTTTGTATTGTTTACGCACATCACGTAATGCGTCGAGCGAACCGCGTTTATCAAATTTATTGAGAACGACAATGTCCGCAAAGTCGATCATATCGATTTTTTCCAATTGCGTTGCCGCACCAAAATCCGACGTCATCACGTACATGGACACATCGACCAGATCAACGATTTCCGAATCCGACTGCCCGATGCCCGCCGTTTCCACGATGATCAGATCAAATGCCGCCGCTTTCGTGATCTCGATGGCTTCCTGAATAGCTTTGCTCAAGGCTAAATGAGACTGACGCGTCGCAAGACTGCGCATGTATACGCGAGAATGAACGATGGAATTCATCCGGATACGGTCGCCCAGCAAAGCGCCGCCCGTCTTACGTTTCGAAGGATCAACGGAAATGATCGCAACCGTCTTATCTGAAAAATCGTTGATGAACCGGCGAACGAGTTCATCCGTGAGCGAACTCTTTCCCGCGCCGCCCGTACCGGTTATACCGAGCACCGGAATGGTTTTGCTGACTTTGATCTTATCTAATTTTTTTCTCAGTTCGGTCAGCGTGCCGTTGCGCGCGCCTTCGACAATTTCCTCAGCATAGGTGATCAATTGCGCAATGGCTTTGGGATCTTTCTTGGTCAAACCTTCCACTTGCCCGTTGAGATGATCGATTGTTGAGAAATCGGTTTTCTTCAGCATGTCGTTGATCATGCCCTGCAATCCCATATTACGCCCGTCTTCCGGGGAATAAATTTTTTCAACGCCGTAAGCTTCGAGTTCGCTGACTTCTTCCGGCACGATCACGCCGCCGCCGCCACCGAATATCTTGATATGCTGCGCGCCTTTTTGATTCAGCAGATCGCGCATGTATTTGAAATATTCCACATGGCCGCCTTGGTACGAACTGATGGCAATTGCCTGCGCGTCCTCCTGAATGGCCGTGTTCACAACATCTTCCGCGGAGCGGTTATGCCCGAGATGAATGACCTCAGCTCCCGACGCCTGTAAAATGCGCCGCATCACATTGATCGACGCATCGTGTCCATCGAACAAACTCGCGGCGGTAACAAAGCGGATCTTATGTTTGGGTTTATAAACTTCAGTTTCCACGTTTTATCCTTTTCAATTTATAATTAACATTCAAAATTTTCTCGATCATCTATCTTCCTCCACGACCACGTATCGCCCCTCAGGCTTTCTGAATAAAAATACTAACAAAGCGCCAAAGACAAATCCTCCAAGATGCGCCCACCACGCGACCCCGCCGGTATGCGCCTCCGCGCCAAGCGCCATCGTTCCTTGAAAGAACTGAAGCAATATCCAAAAACCTAAAAAGAAATACGCCGGAATTTCTATGATCTGAATAAAAATAAATATCGGCAATAAAGTCATCACGCGCGCTTTAGGATACAAAACAATATACGCGCCCATGACTCCGGCAATCGCTCCGCTTGCGCCCACCGTCGGGATGGGCGAATCGGAATTTAGATAAATGTGCGTAAGCCCTGCTCCTAAACCGCAGAGAACGTAAAATAATAAAAACTTTTTGTGGCCCATTCGGTCTTCCACATTGTCGCCGAAAATCCAAAGATACCACATATTGCTTATCACATGCATCCAGCCTCCGTGAAGGAACATAGAAGACACCAAAGGGCCGAATCGGCCGAGATAGTCAGCAGGCTGGTGCTGCGCCATCCAGAAATATTTGGCCGGAATGATTCCTAAAACACTAAATAAAACGCTGATGTCTGATCCCAAAAACCATTCAAAAATGAATATGGCGCCATTGATGACAATCAATGCAACGGTGACAACCGGAAACGTCGAGGATGGAACTGTATCTCGGAGTGGAATCATTGATTATAGTATGTTTTTGATTCATCAACTCCCTCTTGTTCCGACTTTGATACTGTAACTGAGGGATTGTTTCATCTTCTCAGCAAAAATTAATGCGTGTGCTGAGCAGTTGCAGACATTCTAAATGTATAAATTCCGATGGTTTTTTCCAATGACTTTCTCAGTACTTATCCCACTTCACCCAGCCCTAATTTATCGTAATATTCTTTCATGAATTTCTTTCGAACCGCCGCGTTGTCCGTGTTCCTCAACTGTGGATCGTTTTTGACAAGCTCGAACGCCGCTTGACGCGCCTTTTTCATCAGTTCCTGATCGAACAGAATATGCGCCATTTTAAGTTCAGGTAATCCGGATTGTTTTGTTCCAAAAAATTCACCCGGCCCGCGCAACTTAAGGTCCTCTTCCGCGATCTTGAATCCGTCGTTGGTTTCTTCCATGACCTTTATTCGTGCTACGCTCTCTTCGGAAAGTCCGTCTTTCGCCCTCATCAAAACGCAGTACGACTGTTCTCCGCCACGCCCTACGCGCCCGCGCAACTGGTGCAGTTGCGTCAGTCCAAATCGTTCCGCATGTTCGATCAGCATGATCGTCGCGTTGGGAATATTTACGCCAACTTCGATCACGGTGGTGCTAACGAGAATATGGATATCATGATTTTTGAATTGCGACATCACGTTTTGTTTTTCAGGACTTTTCATTTTTCCGTGCAGGAGTCCAAGTCGGAGATCGGGAAATATTTTTTTGGATAAATATTCAAAAGCTTCCGTTGCGGCCTTCAGATCGGATTTTTCCGATTCTTCTATGAGCGGATACACGATGTAACATTGCCGTCCTTTTTTGATCTCGGTGCGAATAAATTCATAGATTTTTTTTCGCGCGTCCTCTTTACGGGAAACGGTTTTGATCGGCTTCCGCCCGATCGGCAATTCCGCAATGACCGAATTATCGAGATCGCCGTACACGGCCATCGCCAATGTGCGCGGGATCGGCGTTGCCGTCATCACAAGAACGTCCGGGTAAATTCCCTTTACAACTGCCTTCTGCCTGATCTC
>JAEUSJ010000156.1 GCA_016788215.1 bacterium
GTCATGCATATACACACGGAAACTGTCCACCTGTGCGATCAACTGCGCCGGTTTATACACCCGGATCGAATCGCTATTACTTAACGTATCCCGCGTGATCTGCGTTGCATCATTCCCGTCTACGCCCTGAATCCTTGTCGTAATATAATCCAAGCCTACCACTGCCGTCGTCTTCAAACGGTAATACTGACTGAATGATGAACTGGATAGTCCGCTTAGCGTATCCGGCTTGCTGCCGCCCATCAATATCCAGTCTGCGCTCACATTACTGCCGCTATTAGCCCTGAAACTATCCGTCACCGCGATACCCTTGGCCGTAACCTCGCCTGTATTCCTTACATAATAATCTACCTTGATACTGTCCTGGCCTCTCACTCCTGCACCTTGCACGATCTGCACCGAATCCAATATCAGCACCGCCGGATTCTTCACCTCTAACGTGTCTAATATGTTGTTGCCGAAGCTATTGATAAGAGTATCAAGCTCATCAGCCGCAGAATCAAAAACGGTTCCATAGAGGAATATTTGCGCGCTGTCAGTGAAAGAGGGATATTTGCCCGCATCAAGTTTAACAGTATCACTTCTAAATGTTAGTTGTGAAACACCTTCCTGCGTAATGGTTCTATTCACGTTGGTATCGAGATATGCTCTGAACACACCGCCAGACACTGTGTTCTTAAGCAGAATATAGGTCGAATCGCCGACAAGTCTGTATGGGAATGAACCGGAATTTGAAAATTGAACACTAATGGCGACCCTTTGGTTCTTTGAAACCACTCCCGGAGCCAAACTGTTTGAAACATACGACGCGTTAGCATTGAGCAAACTGGTTGTCATTCTGAAATACGTGCTATCAGGATTATTCGGAATGCTCCCGGGTATAGATGCTTGCGCACTTATTACGTTTACTCCAACATCACTTCCAGCTTGATAAGATATGATCGCCCTACCCAGTGAATCCGTCAACACGGTGCTTCCGCCAACGATTACTCCACCGTTGCCGCTGTCAATTACGGTAAAAGTGACCGAAGTGTCTTTTACTGCATTGCCAAATGTATCTATAACTGTCGCCGTCAGGTTTCGAATATTATTCACCGTCACACCTGATAGCAATACTTCTGAAACGGCAAAACTCGAAGCCCCAGCATGTTTTACATTAAGGCCCTGACTTAAAACCTGCGTTCCTAATACGGTTTCTCTCGCAACAATCTGCATAAAGCTCTTCGCCACCGTATCTTTCGCAGTGAACGATGCCACGCCCGAGGTCAATGCAAGCAACCCGCTCACCGGTGTAAATTCCATACTCGCTGAAGCTATCGGTGTCAGTTGTATATTGCTCGTCGCATTCGTCGTAATATTCCCGAACTGATCATACGCCGTGACCGCCACATTTTCACTCACTCCCGCCGTCCAGTTCGATGCCACCGCTATGCCTAAACTTGAAATCGCGCGCGGTAGGGTCACTACCGTAAACACTACGCTGTCATTGCTCGTCGATAATAATTTTGCTACCACCGTATTGGACACGGGCACGGTCGACGTATACAGCCTCATACTCGCCTTCCCGTCCGCTCCCGTTATAGCCACGCTGTCGATCGTCGTCCTCGAGGTATCATTGAATCCGCCCGTCCCGGATAAAATTCTAAAGCGAACAGAATCGGGCTTAGCAGGCACACCGAATTTGTCTGTTGCGAGAATGGTAAGGTTAACGAAATTGTAGACAGGAATAGTGTCAAGTAACGCGGTTACATTTACAATGGTATCCGCTTTCGGCGCAGTCACGGTTAAGAATGAATTAATAATGTTGCTGGTCACAATCGAGTCCGTGGTCGCATCATTTCCCTGCGCCCTGACAGAGAGATTGACCGATCCGCTGCTGTCCGCGCGATATCGCCATTCAAATGTTGAAACAGATCCGGATACTGCATTTACACTGGCTGGAATCGGTCCTGAATACAACGCCGGCGTGGTCGAACCGGTCAGCGTCAGAGAAGCGGGTATTGGAGCGAGGTTCTCAATGGTCGCGCCACCATTATTCTTAACATAGAGACGAACAATAAACGAATCATTCGCTGCAACTACGGTCGTTTTCGAATTATCCAGTCGATAAATAATCAAGCTGTCTGCCGAAGCGAGCGAAGGTTGTAGTATTTTGACGCTGTCAGCAAGGTTTAATAAAATGGTTTGATAGGCATTGCCATTTTCCAGTCCGGCAAGTCGCAATTCTGGACGATATAGTGAATCAACGCGTAGGTTAATAAGCGAAGAGTTGAAAGTCAGCGTTCGAGTCACGCCGGAAGCAATCTCTAGAGTATCGGTTAAATTCACTTTCAACGAATCCACATCCCGAAGGATCAGTTGGCTTGATGAATTTAATAGTAGTGAAGCCTGGCCAGTATTCTGTAATGATAACACAAAATTGACTGTGGTTCCTTTGTTCACCGTATCCGGTGTGAGGGAACCAACAACAAAATTGATCGCCGGTCTTGTTTGAACGTTGATGCTATCCGATTTTGATCTGCTGGTGTCAACCGCGCTTTTGAAACTATTGTTGTCTTTTCCAAATGCATGGGCATATACATGCGCAAATCCCGTAGGCGCAGCCGGATTGACGTCAACGGTAAAACTATATTGTGCTGAATTATTTTCGGCAACTGTTACCTGTCCGGTTGGAACAATTTGCGTATCAATAAAGGCTGTCGTGTTCTGGGTCGCCCCGTAATAGTAGACCAACCGAACGCTGTCGATCTGCCCCGTTGCTTCTCCCGTATTTTTTATTACTACATTAACGCCGATATTTTGCTGACCCTGGCTTACGTTCACAGGGATCACGTTGATCGTATCGACGGCAAAATTTGTCGGCAATTGTACTATCCAATTATCTTTGGTAGTCGCCGCTGAGTCGTAAATCGGATTATTGAAGAAATCGCGGCCAACAAGGACGGCGTCTATATGAACCAATTCCGTGTCGGCAAGAGCGTCTATGTTGACTTTAAATGTAAGAATTCGCGTCAGACCTGACGAAATCGTATCTGCTATTTTAGAATAAGGAGTCACCGTAAATCCGGTTGCCAAGGGCGCCAACGCAGCGTCAAAGAATTGCAGCCGGACGGTGTCAATGCGCGCTTGCAGCGAACTAAAATTACTGACAGTCACATTCACCATGACACTGTCTTGCCCCCGGCTGACCAACACCGGAACGGATTGCGTGCTGATGAGGGTCATCGTACCTCCGCCGCCCGGGTTAAGAATAAGCAGTGTGTCCAGACCTGTCGCCCGTCCTGAGACGCCCCGGCCAGACAACAAATCGACGCCAGTCGCTTGAGCGCCCAGTGAATCCAATCCGACCGAAGAATTTGAACGAACACCGGCTATAAAATTATAAGTTCGTTGAGAATAGCCCGGAAGTGTGTCCGGCAAAACCTGGGTCAAAGTCGTATCGTAGAGGCCGATCTTGAAAATCATTTCGAGTGAGTTAATTTGGACAGGAGCGCCTCCCAGATTGGAGACAATCACATTTACAGGTATTCCGGATTGCCCCGTCTGCACCGTATCGAATGTCGGAGTCGTTACACTTGTGATCACAAGCCTCGAAGACGTGCGGACGAACAGCGAATCGCTATTAACGGCATTCGGAATCTGAACCGGAGCGCTACTATTCTGGTCGTGTGCTTTAACAACGGCGTCAACTACAATGCTTCCTGTATCCGCAAGCGTCGAAGCATTAATAAAGAAATTTACAATTGTAAAAGAATTTCCTGGGATGGTAGACGGTAAGGTGGTCAAACCAAACTGTGAATACCCGTTGGCTGAAATACCACTACGCTTATAATTCAACTTAATGCTGTCAATAACTGCGGACGCCTGTGCGGTATTGTTGATCCGTAGTCGTACCCCAATGCTGTCTTTATTTACAGACGTCGTATCCAACTGCACGTCTATACTGTCTAAAGTAAGTGTCGTCAAATTGACGGCAGTCTGAACATCAAGACTGTCCGTGCCCGTTGTCAGCGACGTATCAAATACTCCGCTGTTCTCCGTTCCGCGCAATACCATCAAGCCTTGATAATGACCGGACGTTGGAAATGCTTTCGCATTAAATACCAGCTGCGTTACCGCAGCTCCGCCGGTAAGAACCTGGGAGGCTGAAAGGAAAGTACTATCGCCGCCATACTTGATATATGAAAACGCAGGGTTCAATACCACTGAAGCCGATGAATCATTTCGAATCGAAACGCGCGGCTGAATACTCTGGCCTTCAGAAACCGGCGTCGGAATCAAACTTGATGTAACGTAACTCAGACTGGCGGCTGATTGAATATTTAATGTATCGATCTGATTTGCCAAGGTATCGGAGAAACTGAATCCACCGCTCGTTCCGCTGTAATATCCGCCGATAAGTAGTTGTCCTGTTGGTGCGGAATCCAGGATCTTAACCTGAATATTAAATGTACTCAGTGTCTTAGGGGCAATTGGTGTCGCATCGATTCCGCTTAAAACATTAAACACACCGGACTTGTTTGGTAAGAGACCGTACGTTGTATTTGACATAGCAAGAGTGCCGGGATTATATACCGTTAATTGGATGGTGATAGTGTCTCCGCGGCTGAACAATTTCGGTGCAGGAGTAATGACCGCAATCACATCGACGCCCGTTATTGTCAAAGCCTCTGAATTGGTTTCTATGGTTCCTGACAGAGAATCGGATATCCCGGAAACAATTCCTTTAAAATCGATCTTAGGTGTAAAGGTAGTGGACTTGAAACCAAACGGAATCGTATCTTTTCTGAATTGCAGCGTATCAATACTTCGGGCGGCAATGACACTGTCGGCGTATGTCAAGCGTGCACTGTAAAAATTGACGCCGTCGTTGAAACGGAAACGGGTTTGATTGGTATCCAGACGAATATTGTATGGACCTAGATTGTGGAACGCCATTTTAAAAGCCACGATCGTGTCGTTCCGCATGATGCTTGGGCTCAGTGATGAATCAACAAACACTAAATTGTATAATGTGAAAACCGAGTTGTAAGATGCCCCGGATGCACTGGCCTGAATACGGGTGCTGTCGCCTGCGCCCAAACGAACCGTGATGGTGGATATGCCATTCGCATTAGTAAATGCTGAATCAGGTCCAACAAATTCGGCATTACCGGAAGTTACTGAATAATGCACCGTAGCATTGTTAATAAGATTACCAAAGGCATCTTTCACTAAATTTTTCAGTGTAACTATATTGCCGTTTGCAATGCCGGTCGCTGAATCGCCTGCAACTTTTATAACGCTGTCAACCGCTCCGGCACCGACACTTGCAAGGAATTGAACCGTATCGACGTTCTTTAGATACGCAAAGATTGTGTCGACACCCGTAATTCGACGAACTTCCCAGATAGCTTTGCCCTGGCCATTTGCGAACGTAGACGCAGAATCAAGTGTAGTATAGGTTCCAGCGCCGGATGCTCCGGGAGCAATGGCATCTACAAGTCCGCGCAAAAGAGCACCCGGGAAGTTCGACGTTCGCCAATGTACTTCAGTGCCGGTGGTAATAGAATTGCCATATCGATCTGAAACGTTGACCCGTAACGTGTCTGAGAAACTGCCGACCTGAATGGATTGATTATTTCCAGATAATATCTGAATGTCACGAGGTGCGTCATGAACAGCAACGATCGTGTCATAAACGACCGGATTGAGCAAAGAAGGATTTGAAGCACGAATAATATATGTGCCTACTTTCGTTCCCGCATGGAATCTGACCGACGCATAACCGTTAATATCCGTGATCGTATCGAGTGTTGTTACAAAGTTGGACGGACCTCGAACAAAACCCGCACTATCCGTTCCTAACGGCGAGGCGAATAAACTAAATGTTATCGCTTTCGTTGAAATCGGGTTGTTGAAATTATCCACAACGCGCACGCGGAACGTGTCCGGATGAATTTGATTAACCGTATCTGGTGTCGTGATATTGCTTATTCGGCTTAGCGTATCCTGTCCTGTCGCAAGGATGTTTGCATAAAACCGAAGCGTATCATTAGTGATCGGAACAATCCCAAGCATAGAATCAAGCGGCGCGTTGGTTGTTCTCAATGTCCATTTGGTTCTGGCAATACCGTCCTTGTCCGTCGTGCGCAACGAAGGATTGACTGCGGCGGTCGACGTTGGAATGAAACGAACCGTGACCGTGTCGTTTACAGTGTTGCCAAACTGATCTTTAATAATAATGGAAGAGGAATCAATAAGCTGTGCGCCTAATTGCCCGCTTTGAACGTTTGTCAAACTATCAGGATAAAATCTTGCCTTGTACGGCGCTGCCGCTCTTATAGTTATTAGAGAAGTAACGGCTGTTTTTGTCGTATCAAACCGGCTAGAAACCTTGATCTGCAGATTTTCTTTTACTGAATCACTTACAGTGACTGCGTGCTGGCCGTTAGTCAAGACATTAAATACCGATGACGCAGCCAATCCAGAACCGTTTAGTCCTGTTACACTTCCAATGAGATCGATTCGTGTCTGGGTTGTATCGTCATCAACAACATTTCCATACACATCTAACGCGGTCACAGTTGCAGTAATGCTCGCACCGGCTGTATCTGATAATGTGGAAGGCAGGATAGTATAATTTGCTAGGGGGCCAGAAATGGTAACTATCGTAAATTTCGCTGTGTCGCTCAGAGTTGCAAGATATACATCAACCTGCGATGTCCCAACTGTTGTAGGCGAAGTGAATCGAACGGAAGCAACACCCAGCGCATCGGTTGTATCGAGGGATTTATCTAAACTTCCGCTTCCGGAGTTGATGACAAAATGAATAACGCTGTCTTTAATGGCGTTTTTCAGGCTGTCGATTAATTTAACTTTTAATTCAGTAAACTGTGCCGGCGATAAGGTGTCCGGACTTACAGATAATTTTCTAAGTGAATCCGCGGCGCCTGTGTTGACCGTGATCAATCCTGTAAGATCTGTCAAACTTGTCGCAACGTGTGTCGCAGATACAGTTCCTGAACCCGTTGTCGTCGGATATAATATCGTACTATCGGAATTGACAGTGTTGGTCAGTGCCCCGATGTTACCGTTCAATGTCCAGTTGACATTGACATTGCCAATAAAATTATTTTTGGCATCATAAATTGCCGTAAATAATTTAAGCGAATCATCTGTAGTTAAATTTGAAGAACTTATTTCAATGCCGGTTCCATTCCTTTGATTTTCTATTGCTAACCTTGCCGGAGTTCCCGCTACCACCGTGATCGTGTTGGTCGTATCCCGGAAATCCCCCGGCGTATACACCGCCTCGATGCGGCCTGAAC
>JAEUSJ010000157.1 GCA_016788215.1 bacterium
CTATCGAGATTTGTATCCTGGGCTTTATATACCACGCCCATTCCGCCTTCGCCGATCTTATCAATTATTTTGTAATGTGAAACTGTTTGTCCGATCATAATTTTTCCGCTTAAGTTAAAATTGTAATATGTTCTCGATGGCCATCTTCCTCAATTCGACTTGCAGCACGGTAAGTGCACCAAGGACACAATAGGGCTTGTAATGATACGTTTTTCAAATTCAATCGACATCCCGCACGCCGCAACAATATCAGTTTTGATTACACGTGATCCCCAGGTGCAGCCATAAATCTTCGTGATCGCCGGAGAAAGTCCTCGAGCGTCAAACCAACCGCCGGTAATTTCATACGTATTCTTTCCGAGGACGTGGATCCTGTAAATCGAATTGACCGTCTTTGCAAATACCCAGTCGCCGATGGCCAGGTTTTCCTTCTTCACTTCCACTAAGTGAGAGGCCGCGCTGGTTATAGCTTCCAAGCTTACGCCATATTGGGACATCGCTCGCTCCGGATTATTTTATTTAAATAAGTTATCGACCAATACCAGTTTAGACCGCACCTGCTGATCGGCATATACAATTTCCTTTTCATCCGATCTGACTTGTCCGGATGCGCCCAATAGCAGCCCCGGGAATGCACCGTTGACTTTTTCTTTCGCGCCGGTAACGACGTTGATCCGTTGTAATTCATTTGACGCGTTAATGTAGTACACACTTTTACCGACTATAGAAAGAAGTTGAAAATTGCCTGTTAAGATCTTTTTGGCTTTGGTGGATGGTTCGCCGGATTTGACAATGTAGAGCCCCTCTTTTCCTGCATGATTGTCAATGTATGATATTAATTGGCCTCCAGACATCGGGAAAGAAGACGTGGAATCTTCAAAAAATTTCTGCTGGGGCGAGCCATCAATAAAAGTAAGCCAGGATCCGGACGAATGAAATGCAATGAGAGAGGACTCATTGATCCAGTAAACACTGCCTCCACGACCGATAAACTTTGGTGTACCGGGATTGTTGGCATCGATCAAAAAGATTTTTGATGAATCAGGAGGCTCGGACGGTCTGCGCGCGTGATAAGCGATCCATTTCCCGTCCGGCGACCATCCCGGATTCCGCGATGTCAATTCACCGGATGTAAGCGGTCTTTGGCCGCTCCCATCCCTGTTGATCATATAAATACTTTGCCCGAGCGCTTTGAGCGGATCGGACTCTGACATTTGGAAAATAATATGTTTTCCATCGGGGCTGACATCCGGATTGATAATAGATTGATCCCCGTAAGTTAGCTGCCGTGCGCTGCTTCCGTCCAGGCCCGCAATCCAAAGATGGCCAATATTCTGCTGCTGCATGTAAATTAATTTCTTGTTATCCCACGACGTGCGCACGCCGAGATCGGGCCCGCTTCCCTTGGTCAATTGTACCGCCTGGCCGCCCTTCGAAGGAATGATCCAAAGGTTAGTATTGCCGCCCTTGTTGGAAGAAAAAATGATTTGATCATTTTGCGTCCATGCAACTTCGTCGATATTTTTTTTATCGAAAGTGAGTTGTCGTGATTGGTGCGATGTCAAGTCCCAAACAAATATTTCCTGATAGAATCCGGCGAAGTTGGTCAACCAAGCAATGGATCTGCCATCCGGCGACCAGGCGAACGATACACGAGTGAGTGATCCCTGAACTTGTGAGAGTGAGTCGATGAATTCGCATCGCTTATCACTCCCGTCAATTTTCACCGACCAGAATTCTGAGTTTCTTGCATTCATATATCCGATACGCTCTCCATCCGGTCTCCACAAGGGCGAAAAGCCATCTTTAACAATGGCCGTACTGATTCCTCCGAGAGAAGGAACAATGCAAATCTCTGGTGAAAATCGGGTAAAGTCATTGACGCGGTCGTATACAATCTGACTTCCGTCGGGTGAAATTTCGGCGCGGTTTGTAAACAAAGCGGAATCGGATGTGATTCGCCTCGGTTCTCCTCCGGACGAATTCATGAAATAGACATCCCATCGGCTGTTGGCGTCGGCGCCCGGAAATGCAATCCATTTACCATCTGAGGATATGCCCGGGTAGCTGATCTGAGTGAAAGGAATTTGCAAAACACGAAAAGTCATGTCGGGGTTCAATTCGGTCGATTTTCTGAAAAACCAAATGCTGACAAGCAGGATCATTACTACAAGAGTCGCGCTGATGCCTATCCATAATTTTTTCTTAGGCCGAAGAAACTCAGTTGATGTAGTGGAGGCATTTTTGTATTCACCGGGCGTCTCCATGATCACACTGCGGCTAACGCGTGTCGATTCTTTCTTCAAGCGACGCAGATCGATCGTCATGTCTTTTACCGTCTGATACCGCTCCTCCGGATCTTTTTCCAATGCTCGATTCAAAACGTGCATCAGTTCGCTGGTTATGTCCTCACGAAATTTCTGAATCGGCTGCGGCTCTTCATTCACGATCGAATAGATCATTGCCGCTTCGTGTTCGCCTCGAAACGGTGTATGTCCGGTGAGCATTTCATAGAGCACAACACCAAATGAAAATATATCCGCCCTTGCATCCACCTGCTGGCCTTGAATTTGTTCCGGTGCCATGTAGGCGAGCGTGCCGGTCGTGCTCGATGATTTTGTTAATTTTATGGAGCCGCGAAGTTTGGCCAAACCAAAATCCATCACTTTGATCTGGTTCTTGGAATTGACCATGATATTTTCGGATTTTACATCGCGGTGCACGATACCATTGGCATGAGCTTCCTGTAAGGCTTCGCCGATTTGAAGCGCATAGGTGATCGTATCACTGATTTTCAGAGGCGATTCGGTGAATTTATGTTTCATCGTCACGCCGTCGACGTATTCCATTTCGATAAATTGCTGGCCTTCGTGCTCTTCGATACCATAGATCGTGCACACATTCGGATGATTGAGAGCGGATGCGGCTTTGGCTTCCTGCAGAAAACGCGCACGTTCCTCATCGTTGGAATTGAGATAGTGGGGGAGAAATTTTAGCGCAACGATCCGGTCCAGTGTGGTATCCTGGGCTTTATACACGACGCCCATTCCGCCTTCACCGAGTTTTTCGAGGATTTGATAATGAGAAACTGTTTGTCCGATCATTCGTCTATTTTCCTTTCATTAGCTCGACATAACCCGGCTCGTCGCGTATTGCATCAAAATCAGGGTCGGTTTTGATCCATTCATAGTCTTCCAGTCCTGCAACGATCGATTTTTTCAAAGCTTCCACAGCAGCATTTTTTTGACCTAATCGTGAATAAGCACACGCTGCATTATAGAACATTAAAGGATCGTCGGGACTCAATTCGATGGCTTTCGCGGTTTGTTCCAGAGCCTCTTGAGTTCTCCCGACCACGGCAAGCTGGGTTGCGTAATGAATATGGGATCGCGCGTCATCAGGATGTTTCGAAAGATAGACCGGGAACAACTCCAACATCGTGTTGATGATGGAGGTCATTTTTTCTTTATCGCCGAGACGTTCATAGGCCATCCGTAGTTCGCCGTACGCCGTATGAAAATCCGGATTGAGTTCAATTGTTTTTTTCAGAAGTTCTACGGTCTCAGTATCGCGGCTCATCACATGACAGATTCTGGCAAGGACCCAATAACCCGTGAAGATGTTCGGCCCGAGTTCGATAGCCTTTCGTGCCGCCGTCTCAGCTTCCTGAATAGACTTCTTACTGAAATACGCCATGGCCAGCGCTGCATACGCTTCGGCAACGGTAGAGTCATACATCAACGCTTTCAAGCTCGATTCGATCGCCTTATCCACCCATATTTCCTTTGTATCATAATCATAATGAAGTGTCGCGTACGATTCTCCAAGTCCCGCATAGGCGGCGGCATACCGTGTATCAAGTTCAATGGCTTTCTGGAACAGATGGATGGCAAACTGCAAACTGCTTTTTGTTCTGCGGTATAGAAATTCGCGCGCGCGCAGATAACAGTCGAATGCTTCGGCATTGACGGTTGACCGTTTGGTCAGGATGACCTTTTCGTTGGGGGAGAGTTTGATCATCAGGGCATCTACAACCTGCTTCGAAACTTTTTCCTGAATGTCAAACACATCTTCCATTTTACCTTTGAACGATTCAGCCCAAAGCTGCCGTCCATTTTCAACATCGATGAACTGCACGGTGATCCGTAAATTATCCTGGAATTTACGCACGCTCCCTTCCAGCAAATACCGGATTCCAAGTTCTCTTCCGATGGTCTTAATATCCTTGGCGGTGCTCTTGTACTGCATGGAATTGGTTCGAGAAATCACGTCAAAATCTTTCAGTTGCGAAAGACTGACGATGAGTTCGTCCGTCAGTCCGTCGCCGAAATATTCGTTTTCTTTATCTCCTCCGATCGTAGTAAAAGGAAGAACGGCGATCGCCATTTTTTTTGATGTATCTTGTTTTAATTCTAAACTGGCGCTAAGGGAGAATAATGCTTCGAGGAAATCATCGACGCTTTGGAATCGTTTTTCCCGGTCTTTCTCAAGCATTTTCATGATAACGGCGTCGATCGATACAGGGAGGCGCCGGTCGAGTTGGCTCGGCACGGGCGGATCCTGGTTGACCACGAGGTACATCAATCCCGCTTCATGTTCGGACTTGAACGGAAGATCGCCCGTAAGCAGCTCAAAAAAGAGAATGCCTAATGACCACAGATCGGAGCGGTTATCCGCTTTCAGTCCCTGCGCTTGTTCCGGCGACATGTATGACAGAGTGCCCAGGGATGAACCGTCTTTAGTTACGGTGCCCTGGTTTCTGAATTTTGCCAGCCCAAAATCCATGATCTTCAACTGGCCCGATTTGGTCAGCATAATGTTCTCTGATTTGATGTCCCGATGTATGATACTTTTGTCGTGTGCAATTTTGAGTCCTTGGGCGATCTCTTTTATCCATTCTATCGCCTGCTTCATCGGAACGCCGGAGCCTGTGTTCAAGGCGGCGAGGTAATCCTTTAGAGTTTGGCCGTCAATATATTCAAGTACGATAAACGCACTCTCATCCCGATCATCGATCTCATAGATGGAAAGGATGTTCGGATGATTTAAAGCCGCTGTCGCTTTAGCTTCCTGTATGAACCGCGCCCGGTCCTGTTCCGAACCGGTCATGCGCTGCGGCAGAAACTTCAGTGCCACGAATCGATCCAGTTTAGTGTCCTGCGCCTTATAGACGACACCCATTCCGCCTTCGCCAAGTTTTTCAAGGATTTGATAATGAGAGATAGTGCTTCCAATCATGGTCTAACTTGTCCTTTGTGTTATAGTGCTTCGCCGACCTGTCCGCTGGCAGCGGAAGTTTTTTGAGAATTTTGTAATGAGAAATGGTTGGTCGATCATCTTATTTGTTTGTTAAGCAAATTCCGCTAAGAGCGTTTCAAAGTCCGGATCGCCGCGCAGCGAATCGAAATACGGATCGGTCTTGACCCAGTCGCGAACCACGTTTCCGCCGATCTGCAAAGATCTCCGCAAAGCGCTGAGTGTGTCGGCTTTCATGTCCAGCCCCGTGTACGTGCACGCGCAATTATAAAGAGCCAGTCCGTCATTGGTTGCGGTCTCCATCACGCGTTGAATAGCCGCAAGCGCCTTTTCCTTATCACCGAAGCGGGCGTACGGGATCGCCATACGGCTTAATGTCAACACGTCATCGGGGTTGACCTGAAATTTTCGCGCGCCGATCTCAATGATTTTCCTTGCCGCATCGTTAGATGCCTGTTCATTTCCCATTCGCCGGAAAGTCATATCCAGATGCATCCAGGGTTCCTCGCTGTAAGGCTTAATTTTCGCTGCTTCTTCATAAAATTGTACCGCGGCTTCATACTGGCCGGTGATATCGGAAATAATTCCCATCCACCGTACGGCGTCATAGGAATCGGGTTTGTTTTGAATGATGCGCTCGAGAGTTTTTTTCGCTTCGGTGAATCGTTTCTGATAAAGGTATACCATAGCGATCCCAAATTGCGCTTCCTGTAAATCAGGCTGGAGACTCAGCGCTTTTTGATTCATCGTTATCGTCTTTCCGAGCCATTGCGGATCGCCGTCATACCACAGATACATATTGGCGCACGCCTCCGCCAAAGCCGCATAGGCCAAGGCAAAATTGGCATCGAGTGAGAGGGCGTGTTCGAACATCTGGATGGCCTGTTCATTCATTTTTTTACCGCGGGTATTCAAGTACTCCCGGCCGCGCATGTAAAAATCGTACGCGCGCAGATCCTCGGTAGGCTTTAGCGCGTGAGGTTGTTTTTCCGAATCCGTAAATGAAACTTTTAATGCTTCGGCGATTTTTTGGGAAACTTCATTTTGCAGATCAAAAATATCTTCGACGAGCCGGTCAAAACGGTCGGCCCAAACGTGAAAGCCGTTTCGGACATTGATCAACTGCGCCGTGATCCTGATCTTGCTGCCGGCCTTGCGGACGCTGCCTTCCAGTACGTAATTGACCCCGAGCGCATCTCCGACCTGGCGCGTATTCACTTCTTTATTACGAAAGGGAAGCACGTCCGTTCGGGATATGACTTTTAACTGCTTGATCTTTGACAGGTCGGTAATAATGTCTTCCGTGATGCCTGCGCAGAAATAGTCGCTCTCCTTTTCCGAACTCATATTTTCAAAATAAAGCACGGCGACGGATTTTTCCAAATGGTTGGCTGCTGTTTCGGAGGAAGTCTTTTTTAGACGGTCGGCAACTTCTTTGGCCGAAGCGACTCTGTTCTTGCGGTCTTTTTGCAGGAGTTCAGAAATCAAGTCTTGAATATGTTCCGGGACATCTTCGCGGATCCTCTGCACAGGTTGAGGATCTACATTGAGAACTTCGTACATGATGGCCGCCTCATGTTCGCCTCGAAACGGCAACTGCCCGGAAAACATTTCGTACAGCAAGATCCCAAGCGACCAGAGATCGGTCTGGGCGTTGATTTCATCTCGCTGGAACTGTTCCGGAGACATGTACGCGATCGTTCCAATGGTCGTTCCGGTTTTTGTAAGCGTGCTTCCTTTCAGTTTAGCAAGCCCAAAATCCATGATCTTCACCTGCCCATTGGGCGTGATCATGATATTATCCGCTTTGATATCCCTGTGAACGATCCCGCGTTCATGGGCCGCGCGCAGACCTTCCGCAATAGCGACGCCGTACTCGCAGCCCTGCTCGATGCTCAAACGGCCGGATTTGATCTTGGCTTTAAGATCGGATCCTTCGACAAATTCCATCGCGATGAAACGCTTTTTTTCTATATCTTCAACGGCATAGATCACGCACACATTCGGGTGATTCAGCGTTGCTGCCGCTTTTGC
>JAEUSJ010000158.1 GCA_016788215.1 bacterium
GACTTTCCATTTCTCTGGGATGAGATTAAAGTGCCTATACAGTATGGCAGTAATTATGAAAAAACTAAGACGCTATTATTGAATATAGGTAAGGAAATTGCCGGAGATTTAACTGAAAAATCTAGAGAAATGTGGGTTGCATTGCAAAATAGATATCGGTTAGAGGACGCGCAGACCGAACCAATGGTTTCTCTTATTGCAAACGACAATTGGGTGGAATTTACTTTGCGATATGTGGTAAGCTATAAAAAGCGAAGAGCTACAAAAACTGAATTATTCACCCGAATTCTCAAAGAAGTAGATTCTACGAAGGGTGAAATTAAATTCGCTTCGGCTACATTCCAGCTTGTTGAAGCGCCGGAATTCAAAATTAAAATCAACGAATAAAACGCATAGCTTTTGATAATCGTTGTTCTCTATGAAAAAGTAACAATGATTAGAGAAGTCTAACCGCTAAACTAAATTAGGTGAAATGATGACAAAATATATTGAGAAATGGACCGAGCTTTTGATTCCCTGGCTTCTATCGCATGGAATCAAAATATTAATAATCTTTGTCGCAGCATATATTTTCAATAAAATTATCGCTAAGTTCATAGAAAAAGCCGTCAGAATTGCCATTATTCCCGATGGCGTCTCATCAGAAGAAGCAGAGAAGAAAAGAGAAGATACTCTGATTCATATTTTTGATGCGACCGCAAGGATCGCTATTTTTACAGTAGCCATATTAATGGTTTTACAGGAATTGGGAATGATGATTGGTCCTATCTTGGCAGGTGCTGGAATTGTAGGCCTAGCCTTTGGTTTTGGCGGGCAATATCTTATTCGGGATATTATTGCAGGACTTTTTATTATTATCGAAAACCAATACCGGATTGGTGATGTGGTTAACTTTGACAATGTTGGTGGTTTAGTGGAGGAGATCAGTTTACGAATGACGACCTTACGTGATTTGGACGGAACGGTTCATCACGTTCCCCATGGCGACATTAAGAAAGTTTCGAATTTGTCAAAGAATTTTGCCCGTGTGAATCTAAATATTGGCGTTGCGTACAATACCAATCTTGAGCATGTCATTGAAGTTGTAAATCGAACAGGTAATGAATTGGCTCAGGACAAACAATATAAGCCACTTATTATTCAACCGCCTCAGTTTCTTCGTGTGGATGATTTTGCCGACTCCGCTATTGTCATAAAAATTCTTGGGGAAACAAAGCCGCTTAAACGGTGGGAGGTCACCGGAGAGTTTCGCAAAAGGATCAAGATTGCATTTGATAAAGAAGGCATAGAAATTCCGTTTCCGCAAAGGGTTATTCATCAGGGTAATTGATCGGACGAATGGAGGTGTGGTGCGCTAGGAGGTATGAAGAAGTTGTGGCTACTCAACGATCAGTTTGTCGTTCCGGAAATTCGCATACCGCACATTATCAATTCAACATATTAATGCGGACAAATAACTATTAGTGGGACATAAATTGAACGATCAATTCGTCGCATTGAGCGACCTGGCAAGTGTAGACAGCAGGTCATCGGCCTTAACGCCTTCTTCCTCTTCCGCTAAGTTGCGATACTGCCGCAAAAGCGAAATGGCGTTGGGATAGTCCTCTAACATGGTCTGAACCAATCCAAGATTGAAATACGCATTGGCAAAATTGGAATCAATCGTCAGCGCCAGTTCGTAATGCATTTTAGCAAGCCGCAGATCGTTGAGATCAAAATACATATTTCCAAGATTATAATGCGACTCAAAATGGCGGGGCTCCAGCTTAAGCGATTGCGTAAAACAATCGAAGGCCTTCGCCGTATCGCCTTTGCGTGATTCGATAATACCAAGGTTGCAGTACGCATCGGCGGCGTTGTCTCCCGCTTCAATAGCTTTGAGATAAAGGCCCTCTGCTTCAGGTTCACCCCTTTCATCCCGCAACAGCGCTTCTTCGAATAGCGACATCTGAGGCGAGAACGTCAGAATATTGGCTTTCGGAGATGAAAAGAGATTCATCTGCCCGAACGATTCCGGATCGCGTTTGCTTTTTTTGACTCGCTTGAACCCGAATTTCGTCGGGGCAACGGGAAATTTGATAATATTGGCCATGATTAGTGAAATCTATCACCACGGAGACTCGGAGGGCAAGGAGAAATCCGGAGAAACCCCAGAAGTTCTGTGTTCTCTGTGTCTCAGCGGTTAATTCATTACGCTGACTTTCGTTTTCCTTTTGGTTTGGCTTCGGCCGCTTCTTGTTTTTCGCCCTTGGCTTTTTCCATAGGTTTCTTTTGTGACTTCGCCTGTTCAATACTCTGTTTGAGCGCAGTCATAATATCAACAACGGGCTTCTCTTCTTCAGCCACCGTGACCACTTCCTTGCCGGCGATCTTCGATTCGATCATATCACGCAAAGCTTCGTGATAACGGTCGGTCAGATCCATTTCTTTCATTTCTGTCGTCATGGAGTCAACCAGGTTCAGTGCAAGTTTCAGCTCGTCTTTATTGATCTTTATTGATTCGATCTGCGGCACATTCTCGATCTTACGCACTTCATTGGGGTGGCGTAATTTATGTAAAATAATTCCTTGCTCATGTGGGGCTATCATGATCACATCTTCACGGTCGCGTAGAACCACTTTGCCAATCCCAACTTTGCCGCTTTGTTTTAATGTTTCGGACAACAAGGCGTAGGTTTTAGCCGCCACGATCCCGTCCGGACCGGCAAAATACGGCGATTCGTACAAAGTTTCGTGCACTTCAGACGCATCGATAAATCCCTCTATTTCGATAATGCGTGTACTTTTGAGTTTGATCTTTTCGATATCCTCGGGCTGTACGATTACAAACTGCTCAGGTTCATATTGATAACCTTTGACTATTTCGGCGGAGGCCAGCACTTTGTTGCATTTCTTGCAACGTTTATCATAACCGACCGGCCCGTGATCTTCTTTATGGAGTTGGTTAAAACTTATTTTCTGATCCGAATCTACCGCATTGTAAATACGAATCGGGATTGTAACCAGCGAAAATCGAATATGACCTTTCCATATCGCTCTCATAGAACACCTCGAAATTGTGTTGAAATGTTATAATCGGAATGTAAGACGGGGTTTGTGAAAAGTCCAGCATTAATATAGGATTAAGTTCGGCTTTTCACAAAGCAGGTTGAAAACTCTCTCCGGCAGATCTCGCAAATTCTCGCAGAGTTCATTCTGCGAAAATCAGCGAAATCTGCGGGAACTTCGCCATTAGCGATCCTCACGCATGCGCAGAAACACCGGTTCTCTCAGCATCCCGTCTTTGGTCAACGACGCGTACTGAACTTCACACATAAGAATAGGTTCGATCCACGTCGTAACTTTTTCATCTAAGGGCTTTTCAGAGATCGGCTTGGAAATTCTTTTGATTTTGCGAATTTCGCCATCAATCGAATGGAGAAGTTTTTCGTCAAATCCGGTTCCAACTTTCCCCAGATAGCGCAGGCCGTCTTTTGTTTCTTCCGCTATATGTAGCGCACCGAAAGTCTGACTACGATCTCCCTTTCCCGGAGTATAACCGATGATGACTACGTCTATTGAATGACGGGTCTTGACCTTTATCCAGTTATCAGATCTTTTGCCGGGCTGATACGGACTGGTTTTCTTTTTTGCCATGATACCTTCTAAACCGAGCTGCTTAGCTGCTTCGAATAATTCATCGCCTTCGTCTACCATCTCGCTGACACGAAAGGCGAAATCCTTTTTTACCACGTCGGTAAGCCATGCGCGTCGTCGTGTAAGCGGTTCGTGAATAACGGGCCGTCCGTCAAGATAAAGCAGATCGAATACATAACAAACGGCAGGGAACTTGGATTTTGCACGACCGATGGCGGATTCGCCTTTTTGCTGCATGCGGTGGATCACATTTTTAAATATTGGCTTTCCCGCTTCATCCAAACAGACTATCTCGCCGTCTACCAGCGCGCCGCTGACTCGAAAAGCCTCCGGTACGGCCAGTTCTGGAAATTGCGACGTAATATCCATTTGGTTTCGGCTGTGAATGCGTATTGCTCCCTCGTCAACGGCAATCAATGCGCGAATGCCGTCCCACTTTACTTCAAACGCAATGTCTTCGCCTTTAGGAACTTCGCTTTGGGCATCGGCAAGCATCGGGTCTATCGGATCGTTCAGCCAATCAATCTGCGACGAATCCACACGTTCAAGTAACCACTGATTTTCTTTCATTAAATGGATGCGGTACTCTGCATTAAGTTCCCGGCTGTTCAGTCGAAAGTAAAATCCATTCTTTTTTTCTTTGGTGATCTGGTATTTTCCCCGTGCATAGACCCACATTTGTCCGCCGCCGTACTCACTTTTTGGAATAGTTCCTTCAAAGTTCAAATACTCTATCGGATGATCTTCCGTTGCAACCGCAAGACGTTTAACTCCGGGACATGGCGGCAGGCCTTTGGGAACTGCCCAGGATTTAAGAACGCCGTCTTTTTCCAAACGCAGATCGTAATGCAATCTGGATGCATGATGTCTGTGAATAACAAATGCCGAGCTTTCCGCCGAATCAACCTCCGCCGGTGGTTCCGGTGTTTTATCAAAACTACGTTTTTCGGTATACGCTGCTAATTGTTCTGCTGTTTTGTGTTTAGTGGAGGATTTAAGCGTTTTTTTCACCGGCATTGATTTTTTCCTGTGCGTATGCAGATCAACGGCATAAGCGGCCATAGTTTCCCACGGATCGCCGGTGGATAAAACTTTCTTCGGTACCGAATGTAAATTCCATTCCGTCGAATGGTTCGTATGTTCCAATTCATCCCACGTCAATGGGGTCGAAACAGGCGCTCCGGGTAGGCCGCGCACGCTGTAGGCGGCAACGGTTGTCTGACCCGGCCTAATTCGGAAGATGTCGATCAGCACACGTCCTTTACGATATTCCTTTTGGATGTGCAGCGTTGTTTGAGCGGAATGTTTTTCTATAAAAGGCTGAACTAAGGCTTTAGCGGCCTCGAAAACTTCTTCAAATGACCTCTTTAGTTCAATCGGCATAACGAGGTGGAGCCCTTTTCTTCCCGTTGTTTTTACGAAAGGAAAATAGCCGTAAGATTCAATATGCGGCTTGAGATTGAAAGCCAATTCGACAACTTTTGAAAACTCAAAGCCGTCCGGAGGGTCGAGATCAATGACCATGTAATCCGGCGTGTCAAACTTCGACGCGCGGGAATGCATCTGATGCAGTTCGATGCAAGCAAGATTAGCCAGCCAAACGAGTGAAGCTTCTTCAGTGGCGATCACATATTCTTTTTTTTCTTCGCCGCTTCCGAGCCTGACCGACTCCAGCCATGCCGGCGCCCAATCAGGTTTGTTCTTTTGAAAAAACATTTCTCCGCCGATCCCGTCCGGATATCGAACAAGCGACAGCGGCCGGCCTTTCAAATGCGAAAGGATCGTTGGTGCGAGTTTCAGGTAATACTCTACCAATTCCGCTTTGACAATATGGCCATCGGGAAACAATATTTTATCAAGGTTGGATAGCTCAAACTTACGCTTGCCAACCTGAACTCTGTGTGATTTACGGGAGGGCATACAGGAACATAAGAAGAGGAGGGAATGAATGCAATAAGCTTGAATTTTAAGGTTTTTCTTATTCGCTCCGTCAGAGGCATGTCAAAGCTCAAAAAGAAAATACCATTATCTTAAGCCACATACACTGTCTTGATATTCACGAACTCCCTGATACCGAACGTGGACAATTCACGTCCATAGCCCGACATCTTAGTTCCGCCGAAAGGCAGGCGCGGATCGGATTTCACAAAAGCATTCACGAAACACGAACCGGCATTCAGCAAATGTTTCGCTATATATTCTCCCTTTTTGACATCGCGTGTAAAAACTGCGGCTCCTAGACCGTAACTCGTGTTGTTAGCAATTTGAATCGCCTCATTTTCGTCCTTTACTGATATGATTGACGCGACCGGCCCAAATGTTTCTTCTGAAAAAGCCGGCATTCCTTTTTTGACGTCCGTTAGAACCGTTGCTGGATAAAAATATCCTTTTCCATCCGGAATTTGTCCTCCACAAAGCCGTTTGGCCCCTTTGAAGATACTTCCGGTAACTGATTATGCAGTTGATCTCGCAGGTCTCGGCGAGCCAAGGGTCCAATATCAAAATTCCCTTCCAAAGGATTACCATAAGTAATCTTCTTGAATTTTTCTGTCAGACTTTCCTCAAATTCTTTTCGAATAGATTCTACTACAATATACCTTTTTGCTGCAATACAACTCTGCCCGCTATTGATCATTCGTCCTGTAACACAGGAGGCAATCGTTTTTTCCAAATCTGCATCTTCAAGTACAAGATATGGATCGCTTCCGCCCAACTCCATTACGGTTTTTTTTAGATTTCTCCCTGCAATTTCAGCAACAGACATTCCCGCGGCCGTGCTACCTGTTAATGTTACACCTGTAATTGTTGGATGCTCGATAATTTTTTGAACATCTGTAATATTTAAAAAAATAGTCTGAAAAACATTGTCTGGAAATCCAGCATCGTTTAACAGTTTCTGAATTGCCAAAGCGCACCCTGGCACATTGGGAGCATGTTTTAATAAACATACATTACCGGACAGGAGTGTTGGTACGGCAAACCGGAGCACCTGCCAGAATGGGAAGTTCCATGGCATGATGGCAAGCACCGCTCCCAGCGGCTGGTATGTAATGTAACTCCTTGTGGCATCGGTTTCAATTGTTTCATCAGATAGAAATCTCTCCCCGTTTTTTGCATAGTATTCGCACACGACAGCACATTTTTCAACTTCTGCGACGGCCTGAATGAGAGGTTTTCCCATTTCTTCTGACATAAGTCGACTGTATTCTTCCTTTCTTGATATCAATAGTTCTGATGCACGATGTAGAAGAGCGGTTTTTGTAGTAAAATTTTTAGTTTTCCAGTCCAAAAAAGCGTTTTGCGATCTTTCTACGGCCATTATAGCCTCGTCATGAGTAACAAATTCAAATTTATCAATGATTTGCTCGTTTGATGGATTTATGGATTTGAAACAAGCATTCGATGTAAACTTCATAAAATCAACCTCTTGTAAGCTTCTTATATTTGATTCGGTGCGGTCTGTCAGCCTCAATACCCATTCTATCTTTATAATTTTCATGATATTGAGTAAAATTTCCCTCAA
>JAEUSJ010000159.1 GCA_016788215.1 bacterium
CAACAAATTCAGTAAAAGCAGGCATTATTAAAACGGGATGGACTATAAAAACACCCAGAACCAAAGCCGCAATGGTTCCTATTTTCATATATGAACTCAAATAATCGCGCGGGCACAATAACAGCCACACAGGTAATACCGAAGCAATAAATCCGTACACTGCGATGGAAATGATAATGCCTTCGCGTGACAATGTAAAATACGGTTCCAAAAAAGACCCCGGAATCCAACTCCCGGCGATGACCGCAAAAAAAACACCGATGACACCTATAACGCTTGCTTCGCCGATTCGTCCCGGTCGAATCCTGTACATCCACAAACCGACAAATAGCGCAATCGGAATAGTTAATGCGATCGTGAATGTTCCCCATGAACTCTCGCGCAATGCATTGACCACGGCTAAGCCCAATCCTGCTAAAGCGATAACAATGATAATAAGTATGGCGATCGAGCCGATCAGCCCGGCCAAAGGGCTTATTTCATAACGGGCAATTTCAGCAAGGGATTTTCCTTTGCGGCGAATGGAGGCGGCTAAGATGACAAAATCCTGTACAGCGCCGCCTAGACATACCCCGATCAATAACCACAAATATCCCGGAAGAAATCCAAATTGCGTTGCCAATACCGGTCCGATCAAAGGGCCTGCGCCGGAGATTGCGGCAAAATGATGGCCAAACAGAACCCATTTCGAAGTCGGATGATAATTTTGACCGTCATTCATTGTATGCGCCGGCGTTTCGTGGGCGTCATTGAGAGCAACAACTTTGGACGCGATAAATGCGCTGTAATATCTGTAGGCAATAGCCATGACCAGCAATGCGATAAGCAGTAGTGGAAATGCGTTCATACACATAACTCCGTATGGAAATATTGAGGCGATATGGAATGGTTTGGTCGGTCAATATAATTGGCGTAACTTTGAATATCAATGGTCAGTTGGTCTTCGTGTACGCAATCCCATGTTGATTCATGTTGATTTTTTTTGTATCATTTTCAAAGCGCGGGCGTATTAATTAACCGTCAACAGAAGACCGGACTAATATTAATAGCATTCTCAACATGAAAAACTTTTCCAAAAATATCTATGGTTTACCTGTATTTGCCTTACTAATCACCGTGTTATTTACCGATCTGCTTAGCGCACAAGTCGGGCTTTCGCGCCGGCAAGCCGACAAGCTTTTTGAGAGCGGCGATCATTATCATGCCATGCAATCCTATAAACAATTGCTTGACGAAAATCCGAATGACCCTGAATTGAATTATAATGTAGGCAATAGCCTCTACCGTATGCAGATGTATGACCAGGCAAAATCGTACTATGAAAAAGCTATGGCCAACACGTCAGACTCCAAACTGAAAAATAATATTCAATATAATATTGCTAACTGTGAATATAAATCTAAGAAGCTTAAAGAGAGTATAGAAGGATATAAACAAGTTTTGAGAAAGAATCCGGAAGATGCCGATGCCCGAAAAAATCTGGAACTGGCTCTGAAACAAATGCAGAAGCAGAACCCTCCTCCTCAGAAAAACGATGATAAGAACCAATCCAAGAAAGACCAGCAGAAAGACGAGCAGGATAAGGACAAAGAAGATAAAGAACAGGACGAGAACCAGCCGAAGGATCAAGATAGCGATGACCGGAAAGACCAAAAAAAACAGAGTGAAACAAAACCGGGTATGAATAAGAAAGAAGCAGAAAAACTGCTTGATGCTCTTAAGAATCAGGATAAAGATTATCAGAAGAAAAAGATAAAAGAAAAAGTGACTAAAGAGCAAAAAACAGAAAAAGACTGGTAGCGACTAAATGGACTTACGGTAGTCGTAGTTTAGGGTATAGAGGAGATGTTTTGGGCTATTCTGGCATAGATATAAATTTTTCATGGAGTCTTTGGATACTTCTTTTTCTCTGCATTGCAGCAGTTGCCTTTTCGTTTTGGTCATACAAAGAGACCATACCGCCTGCCTCGCCGATTAAAAAAAACCTTCTTGCAAGCCTTCGTTCATTATCAATTATCTTAGTTCTAATTATTCTTTTCGAGCCGATTCTTAACCTCACAGTTCAGAAGGAAGAACGTCCCGTAGTTGCGGTCCTCATTGATCAGTCAGAAAGCATGGGAATTGTTGATAAAATCATGGATCGTCAGGCGGCAGCCCGAAGTGTAATAAAAAATGAGGCCTTGCAGAAGCTGTCGGATCAGTATGATATCGAGTACTTTACATTCTCAGATGATCTTAAGAGCACGTCAATCATAGAACTTGACACTTTAACTTTCAATGGCTCTGAAACGGACATTACCTCATCATTGGAATCGCTCAAAAAAAAGATGCTTGGAAGGAATTTTGCCGCTGTGGTTCTTATGACAGACGGCCAATATAATCTGGGCGTGAATCCCGCGACGTATGCCTCAGCTTACGGGTATCCGGTGTATACGATTGGCATTGGGGATCCTATGGAATCCAAGGACGTTTCAATCACGCAGGTGGTACACAACGACATTGTATATCTAAATAACAAAATTCCTGTTGACGTTTCGCTGGCTGCGTTTGGATATAAAGGGAAGCCTTTGAGCGTTCAGTTAATGTCAGAAAATAAAGTGATTCAGACAAAATATATCACTATACCTGATGACGGAATAGCGCTGAAAGCGGCATTTGATTTCCAAGCCGATAAAGCCGGACTCCAAAAATTCACGGTAAATGTCGCTGCGCAGCAGGATGAACTTACCGTGAAGAATAATTCAAAATCGTTTTTTATCAAGGTTCTTAAAAGCAGAGTGAATGTGTGTTTGGTATCAGGCTCACCCGGTCCTGAACACAGTTTTTTATACAAAACGCTCACGGAGAATCGGGATATACATGTAAAGGCTTTGGTTGAAAAAAAGGACGGCGCGTTCATTGATATTATTGAACCCAATTCCGAAGCGATGACGGGTGATTACGACGGTTATATTTTTAATGACTATCCGACACCCAATTCGAACCCAGGGCAATTTCAGGCTTACGTAAGTTCGATTTTGCAGGATTCGAAACCGTTTCTGCTGTTCAATGGGATTCAATTAGACATCAATAAAGTTCAGCAATTGAAAGACGTTCTACCGGTGGAATTGAAGCTTGACATGACGTTGGACGAAAGCTTGGTTTACCCTATGCTGACCGTAACCGGAAAAAATAGCGCCGTTATGAAGGTTTCCGATAATCCTGCCGAGGCGGTTCAACAGTGGATGGAGCTGCCGCCTATGTGGATAAGCAAGGTTGGTGTAACGGCAAGTGAGGGGAGCGATGTTCTGGTAAAGTTGGATATGACGCGGGCGGGCAATGTGATCAAATCGCGCAGGGATATTCCTTTAATTATTTCAAAAAAAGCCAATAAGAATAAATCGATTGTTGTAGTGCCTTATGGGTTTTGGAAAAGTTATTTTATTATGTCGGGACTGGGCAGAAATAATATTGCGTATCAGAGTTTCATAGCCAATGCCGTCCGGTGGCTGACAACGCAGGATGACACAAAGCCCGTGATCATATCCACTTCAAAGAATATATACCGGAACGGCGAAAAAATAATATTTTCAGGCCAAGTGTATGATGAGCAGTTCAGCCCTGTTAATGATGCGAATCTAAAGGTTCAAATTAAAACGCCGAACCGCATTTATGATGTGAATATGGAGTTAACAGGTAACGGGCGTTATGAAGGCAGTGTAAACGGACTGGAAACCGGGGATTATGATTTTGAAGGTGAAGCAATACGGCAAGATGTTTCGCTTGGACGAGACCGCGGCAAGTTTGCAGTTGAAAATTTTAGTATAGAACTCTTACATACCAACATGAATGAAAAATTATTGAAGACTGTTGCCGCGGAAAGCGGCGGGCAGTTCTTCACGCCGGCCGATTTTCATACTATCGCGAACATACCGCCGTTTCAGCCTCTGATAACTGAGCAGCGAAAAGAGATCGAATTGTGGAATAAAATCATTCTTCTGTTCATTCTTGCCGGTTTGCTGTCCACGGAGTGGTTCATCCGCAAAAGAGCGGATATGTTATGATTTACGGCCTATCCATCAGTTTGATTCGGGCATCCACAATTTTACAGTCATTTTTTGATTCAAAAACCATGAAGGGGTTCATGTCAATTTCAGCGATGTCTTCCATATCAATCACGAGTTGCGACAGACGCAATATATATTCAATGACGGTTGCAATGTGGACGGGCTTTTCACCGCGCACACCTTGAAGCAAAGGGTAACTGCGAAGCGACTCGATCATTTCTTTAGCGTCGAAGTCCGTCAGCGGGGCAATTCTAAATGCGACATCCTTTAAGACCTCGACATAAATGCCGCCGAGTCCGGCCATGATGACCGGGCCGAATTGTTTATCATGATTCATACCGAGAACGACTTCCTTACCGCCTTTGACCATTTCCTGAACAACCATCCCCTCGATTTGTCCGTCTAATTTCTTTTCTTTTAAATTTTTGTAAATGGTTTGATACCCGTGGCGAACTTCCGATTCGCTGCGCAGATCAACCTGCACGCCGCCCACATCGGATTTGTGGACAATCGTCGACGAGTGAACTTTCAATACAACGGGCTTTTGAAGTTTTTTTGCAAACTCGGCAGCCTCGTCCTCGTTTTTTACTATGGTATTAGCGGCTACGCGAAATCCATAGGCATCCAGGATTTCAAATACTTCGCTCTGTCCCAGATAAAGACGATTCTCTTTATACGCATGCTTAATGATTTTCTTAACCTGGTCTTTCTTTACATCAAAGTTCTTAAAAGTACCTTCGTGTTTTAAACGCCATTTCCTATGTTCATTCATCGCCGCAAGGGCCGCGACCGCAGATTCCGGAAAAATATAAGTAGGAATGTTATGCGTACGAAGGTAACTGATATTTTCTTTGTCCTGGCTCATGAAACAGCAGAGGATCGTCTTTTCCGGATATTGTTCATTTATTTTTACAATTTGAAGGGCTACCTCACGGGCAAATTCAGTCATGGGTGGAACAAAAATAGCCATCATAGAATCGACATTCGGATCGGCCAGCAGAATTTGAAGCGCCTTTCCGTAAATAACCGCGTTGCCGCCTGCCGTCGTGTCGATCGGATTAGTAACGCTCGCATCGGGCGAGAGTATCTGTCGTAGATCGTCTTTGGTCTTTTGTCCTAATTCCGCTAACGTCAAGCCATTACTAATCAATGCATCGGTTGCCATGATCGCCGGTCCGCCTGCATTGGATAATATCGCAACGCGGTCGCCGTGCGGCAAAGGCTGTTTATCAAAAGCCATCGCCAGGTCGAATAATTGTTCGATCGACGGAACCCGGATCACGCCGGCTTGACGGAACATTTCATCTACGATAATATCAGCACCCGCCAGCGCTCCGGTATGCGATGACGCCGCGCGTGCGCCTGCTACGGTTCTTCCCGATTTCACGGCAATGATGGGTTTGAATCGGGTGATGCCACGTGCGATCTCTATGAACTTCTTCGGATTGCCGAAACTCTCCAGATACATCAGAATCAATTTGGTGTTCGATTCATTCTTCCAGTATTCCAAAAGATCATTTCCCGAAATATTAGGTTTATTGCCTATGCTGGCGAAACACGAGATGCCAAGCTGAAGCGCGGCGGCATTCTCAAGAATCGCAACTCCCAATGCGCCGCTCTGAGAAATAAAAGCGATCTGGCCTTTACTCAATCTGGTAGGAGCAAACGTGGCGTTCATTTGAATCTGCTCATCATTATTTATTATGCCCATGCAGTTGGGACCGACCATACGCATGCCGTACTGCTTGATTTTCTCTACCAATTTTTGTTCCAGCTCGGCGCCCTCGGCTCCAACTTCCTTGAAGCCTGCAGTGATGACGATTAGCCCTTTAATTCCTTTTTCTCCGCATTCATCCACGACACCCAGAACTAGCTGCTTTGGCACGGTGATGATGGCCAGATCAATTTCGCCGGGAATTTCTTTCACGGAGGAGTAACATTTAACGCTGTGAATGGAATCGGCATTGGGGTTGACGGGATAAATGGCTCCCGTAAATTCATATTCGATCAAATTATGAATGATCTCACGTCCGATGGTTTGTTTCTTTCGAGATGCTCCGATGATCGCAATGGAGCGGGGTTTAAATACTTTGTCGAGACTGCTCAAGTTATATTCCTTATTTAATAATAGATTAAATATATTTTTAGCACTACAATTGCTTAAAAAGGCTTCTCTTTTAGAGCTTCCGATGAATTACGCCGCAAACATAATACATTTTTTATAAATATGCACATGGTTTTTAAAAAGACATTAAATGATAAGTTTGAAAAGGGGACTGGATTGTTTATATTTCTATAGAAAAATGAATTGAATTTTGGAGCAGGTATGTTGCGAATTGGATATTATCAATTTCGGCCGGCTTTTGGGCAAAAAAAGAAAAATTTGGTTAAAGTAATTAATGCGCTTCATGAGGCAACTTCCGATTTAATCGTTTTACCGGAACTGCCATTCACAGGTTATTATTTTCGTGACAGACAAGAAGCGGCGCAGCTTTCGGAAGATCCGTCTGCTTCGGCCATAGTTGAGAGTCTTACAGCGTTGTGCAAGGAAAGAAAGTTTTACATTGTTACGGGGTTTGCCGAAAAAAAATTGGATAAATGTTTTAACAGCGCTTTGCTCATCGGGCCGAAAGGACTCATGCATACGTATCGAAAACTACATTTATTCAATGAGGAAAAGAATTGGTTTGATCCGGGAGATATTGCGCTGCAGGTTCAAACGGTTCGCGGCGTAAAAATTGGAATGATGGTCTGTTTCGATTGGATTTTCCCGGAGGTCATGCGCACGCTGGTTCTGCAAGGCGCGCAGGTGATTTGTCATCCGTCTAATCTGGTGATGAACTATTGTCAAGATGCCATGCGCACGCGTTGTTTAGAAAATATGGTTTATTCGGTGACAGCAAACCGTTTCGGGTCAGATAAACGTACTCACGGTGAATTGAAGTTTACCGGCCAAAGCCAGATCACGGCTCCAAAAGGTATAGTCATTCACAGAGCGCCGCCTCAAAGGGAGACATTATTCATAACAGAAATAGACCCCGATATCGCCCTAAATAA
>JAEUSJ010000015.1 GCA_016788215.1 bacterium
AACATATCCACGCCCCGTTCAATACATTCCAAAATATCTTCCGGCGTTCCGACGCCCATAAGATAGCGCGGCTTATTCTCCGGTAAAACGGCGCAATTCATTTCGGCAATTCGATAGACATCCTCTTTTGGCTCGCCCACACTTACACCGCCGATGGCATAACCTTCAAAATCCATTTTTGTGAGACGATCCGCGCTTTGATAGCGAATATCTTCGTATACACTGCCCTGAACGATTGGAAACAAGGCTTGTTGATGACCATACAAGGGCCCGCTTTTTTCAAAATGGATCTTGCAGCGTTCTGCCCACTGCATGGTGAGTTCATTGGATCGAAGAGCATATTCGTGAGTGCATGGATATGGCGGGCATTCGTCCAATACCATACAAATATCGGAACCGAGTTTTCTCTGAATATCAACAACGTCCTCCGGACGAAAAAAATGTTTTGAGCCGTCAATATGCGATTGAAACTTGACGCCCTCGTGGGACAGTTTGCGCAGTTCGGACAAACTAAAAATTTGATATCCCCCGCTGTCCGTTAAAATCGGCAAATCCCATCCAATAAACTTGTGGAGCCCGCCGGCTTTGTTGATGATTTCCGTACCGGGGCGTAAATATAAATGGTATGTGTTGCCAAGAATGATCTGGGCCTGATTTTCTTTTAATTCACGGTGTTCGATCGCTTTGACGTCGCCGAGCGTGCCCACCGGCATAAAGATAGGGGTTTCAATCGTGCCATGAGCAGTTTCAAGCAGGCCTGCTCTGGCCTTAGAATTGGAGGAACCGGTGTCGGTATGTAATAACGTAAATTTCAATAAGGGCTCATTTGTTCAGGTTCTCTTTTGCTTTTGGAAGCCATTCCAGCGCTTCTTTGTAACTTGGATTAAGCACAAGACACTCTTCCCACGCATCAACCACCGCCGGCCAATTCTTTTGCTTCCAATAGACCACTCCCATGTTGTAGTACACCCAATCCGTGGGTTTGATCGTGATCGATTTATTATATGCATAAAGCGCGTCCGAAGCATTGTCCTGAGAATCGTAACACAAGCCGAGATACCCCCACGCATTGCTGTTTTTCTTGTTGACGGCCAGTTCCTGCTTTAACGATTGAATGGCCGCAGTGTATTCTTTTTTATTGTAAAGGTTGACGCCTTCGTCATAATAGTTAAAACTTGAACCTGACTTCGCTGCTTTTTTCTCTTTTGCTTTTGGTAGCCACTCTTTGGCTTCGGCATAGTCAGGATTTATAGCGAGGCACTCTCCCCACGCATCGATCACTGCATCCCAGTCCGCAAGACTCCAGTAGGTCACTCCTAAATCGTAGTACACCCAGTCCGTTGGGCTGATGGCGATAGATTTATTGTAGCAGCGAATCGATTCCTGATAATTTTCTTTGTAATAATGGCACAGACCCAAATAACCCCAGGCGGAACTGTTTCGGCGGTTATTTTCGATCTCAGTTTTGAAGGCAACCAGCGCTTTATCATATTCCTTGTCATTATAATATTCCAATCCTAAGGAATAATTATCTAATACGCGTTTGGAACTGGACGAACCTAATTTTTCTTTTGCCTTCGGAAGCCACTCCAGAGCCTCTTTATGAGTTTTATTAATGCTCAAACATTTTTCCCATGCGTCGATCACCGCATTCCAATCCTCAAGACTCCAGTAGGCCACTCCCATATCATAATATGTTCCTGCGTCGTTTGGATTGTTGTCTATACTCTTTTGGTAGTATTTTACCGCTTCTTCGTATTTTCCTTGTCCTTCATAAATACCGCCGATGTGCCGGCAGGCATAATCATTGGTCGGATCGAGTTCGTATGCCTTCAAGAAATGTTCCAGAGCGGTGGTTTTGTCGCCCAGGGTTTCGCTTATCCAGCCTAAATTGTTGTAAGCGTTGTAATAGTTTGGATTCAATTCAATGGATTTATTCGTATACCAACGCGCATTATCATATTCCTTCTTAACCGCATAGACTATTCCGAGATTGTTGGCAACCACCGCATCCGTCGGTTTGATTTCAAAGGCTTTCTTGTAATAATAAATTGCCTGATTATTATCTCCCTGATTATCCGCCACCAGACCAAGATAATTGTACGCCTCCGAATATTGCGGATTTGCTTCAATAGCCTTATTGAAACTTACGATTGCGTCCGCATAATTTTTCGCGTAATACTCATTGACGCCTTTGTTATAGAGTTCGTATGCGGAAAATGAATTGTTCCCATTAGACGATGTAATGGAAGCGATCTTCTGAACTTCTTTCTGAGTAATTTCCCCGCCGAATGCTTTGGCCTGAGAAACACAGATTTCGTCCTGAAGGTCAAAAATATTCTCAAGTTTTGCGCGTTTGTTGGCGAGCGCCCCGGCCTGGTCAACCTGCCCCGTTTGCATATTGACGATGCGCGTATTGACGTTGATATTGCCCGCAAAAACCTGATAACTTCCAATCAACATTTTATCCACGCCTAAAATTTTCCCAACTTCAACAACTTTAGCTTCATTGGCATAATCGCTCATTTGAAAATCCTGTTCTCTAAGCACTTTTTCGATCTGCGATCGTTCGACGACGACGAATGAACCTATTTGCGCGAACGAGGAGGTCAGCGTTTCACAGAATCCGTCAGCTAACCAGTCATACTGCTTATCGCCGGAAATATTTTTGAAAGGCAATACGGCAATTCGACTCTGAGCAATAGAATCCGATAGTAAAATTGAAATCAATGCGAGTGTATAAACGCATCTCATTGCCAATTTTTGAGTATATTTTAACATATCATCCACCTCATTTAATGAATGTATCGTGTTATCTACGCAAATCTATATTGTTAAATCTAATTTGATCCGACTCTGTCAAACTGAAATTCCTATTCATAATCAAAGGAGCCACTGACATTAGGTTTGAATCGTAAACTACAATATCTGCATTTTCCTCGATAATTTTTCGTTTCTGAACTCCGCAATATCCGATGAAAAGGTCAACATCGTTCCGCGTTTCCAGATCACTGGCTCCGTCTCCTATCATCACTTTTGATCCTTTGATTGTTCTAACAATCTCAGCTTTTCCATGAGACCTTGCCAATGCTGACTCACCGTTAAAGCCGGAGTAATTTCCATCGGCTTCAAAAAAAATTTCATTGGCAAAAACAAACTTCGAATCAACGCCCAGAAATTCTGCAAACAAACTGACCGAATCCAAAAAACCGCCGCTGAGTATATAGATTTGTTTTCCGGATTGGCGCAGCGTGTTGATCAGTTCTACAGCTCCATCTACAACTTCATCAATATATTTTTGACCTACCGCGAGCAATTCTGCGTGCGAAGGTCTGATAATTGATAAACGTCTTTCTAATGCGCTTTGAAAACTCAACCGTCCTTCCATCGCGTCATTCGTTATGCGGCTCACCTCGTCCTTAACATTTTTGAGCGCGGCTAATTCGTCTATCCCTTCAATTTTTGTCAACGTACTGTCACAATCGAATAATACCGAGTCAAAATCTCCGTGAAAATTTTGCAATGTTAAAACCGATCATTTCATGATATCATTGAACGTAACATACGCAATAAAAGTAAGCAAAATCGCCATACCTGCTTGCTGAGCATACAATTTGAATTTGATCGACAACGGACGCCGAATAACCCCTTCAATGATCAAAAACATCAGGTGTCCGCCGTCGAGGGCCGGAATTGGAAAAAGATTGAAAACAGCTAAACTAATGCTGAGCAGCGCCATAAAACCCCAAATGCCCGCCCAGCCTTGTTGTTGTTTCACTTCGCCGGTCATCTTCACGATTGCAATCGGGCCGCCCATACTGTCTTTAAAAGACTGCTCGCCCAGAATGATCTGTTTGAGATTGACGAGAATAAGCGCCGAAACGCGGTAGGTATTCATAAAACCAAATTGCATCGATTCAACAAAAGATGCTTCGCGTGTAAATTCAGGCAACGGCGAGGGACCGATTCCGATCTGTCCGATTTCTTTTATTCCTTCGGCGGTTTGCGTTTTTACTCTATTCGGTATGATCTCAGCGCTTAAAACAGTTTCACCCCTTTGATAAGTCACACGAATTTTCTCTTCCGGCCGGTTATGGATGATCTCAACTAAACTTCTCCACTCATCTACAGGCGTATCATTGAGGGCGATAATTTTATCGCCCGCCAGCAGCCCTGCTTTTTCAGCAGGACTTCCTGGACCTACCGTTTGAATCGTGGTGCCCATTTTATAAGCGTCATACTTATCCATATCCGGCAGACCGTGGCTTAAGGCGATTACGGCAAATATGATAACCGCCAGGAGAAAATTAAATACAACGCCGCCGGTGATGGCAATGATCCTCTGCCATATAGGTTTAGCGCGGTATTCCCAGGGCTTAGCGACACCTTCCTTCATGCTATCGACGTCGAAACTTTCATCGATCATGCCGTTGATCTTGCAATAACCGCCCAAAGGAATCCAGGAAACGCAATAGTCCGTCTGGTATTTTTCTTTAAAAATTTTATCATCCTGAATTTCATCATACCGATGGAAACTGTCAACCAGGTCTGCATCCGATGTGAAGCTTTTATACATCAAGTCCAATTCATCCTGTGAAAATTTTTTCGTTATGCCCCCATCCGCTATTACGACATTTGTCTTCGTTTCTATGCGTTCTTCAGGTTTCCCTTTTTTGTTTAACACTTGGATCTTCGATTCTTCGACTTGAACATTAAACAATTCAGTTAATATTCGCATCGACTCATCCTCAGATGCGGAGTTTTTTTTGGAGACCAGGCGTTCGTGGAGCTGCCTGAATGTTACATTGTTCTGGATAGCGGCAGTTAAGTCACGCAAAAATTTCGGACGCAGTCTTTTCGTGCTCCATCGAAATCCCCATGCGCGCGGAGGAAATCCTAAAGAAAAAGCATCCACCTTCATCCCGAAAATTTTCGCCGCCAGATGATGGCCTAATTCGTGAATAAAAACCAATACGCCCAAAACCACAATAAATGGAATAATAAAATCAAATAACGCAGAACCCATACGTACCTTTCATCAATGTACTTAATTATAACCTAATGATTTTTTAACATAATTTCTTGCCCATTGATCTGCTTCCAAAATACAACCCAGGTCAGGATCATGCATCACGTCATGTGCCTGCATCGTCTTTTTGATATATTTTGGAATATCAACAAACTTAATTCTTTCTTTAAGGAAATTTTCCACGACAACTTCATTTGCGGCATTCAAAACTGCCGGCATGGTCCCGAGTTCTTTCAAGGCATCATAAGCTAAGGAGAGGCATTTGAACTTAGCGCGATCCGGTTTAAAAAAATCCAGCCGATTGGTTTTACGAAAATTAAATGCGTTAAAACCGTTCTTAATACGTTCGGGATACGACAACGCGTATTGAATGGGTACTTTCATATCGGGAGCGCCCATTTGCGCTTTCGTAGATCCGTCTACAAATTCCACCATTGAATGAATGATGGACTGAGGATGAATTGCAACGTCTATTTTGTCCGGTGAGAGCCCGAAAAGCCAGTGCGCTTCAATAACCTCAAGTCCCTTATTCATAAGCGTTGCTGAGTCGATCGTGATTTTTGAACCCATTTTCCAGTTTGGATGTTTCAGCGCTTCCGACACGGTGATGTTACCGAATTCTTCTTTCGGTTTATGCAAAAAAGGTCCGCCCGATGCTGTTAGAATTATCTTTCGAATGCTTGTTCTATCCTCGCCGACGAGGCACTGGAAAAGCGCGCTGTGTTCACTGTCAATCGGTATGAGTCTAACGCAATGCTCTTCCAGCAATCGGTTTACGATCTCTCCGGCGACCACCAAAGTTTCCTTATTCGCAAGCGCAATATCTTTACCGGCCTTTATCGCTTCAATCGTCGGCAGGAGCCCGGCAAATCCGACAATGGCGCCTACCATCATATTAAAATTAGCCTCGCGCGCAAGATCGGATAACGCCTCCGCGCCGCAAAGAACTTGAATACCGGTCGGCCGAAGTCTTTCTCTAACAATTTTAAAACCAGTTTGATCTGAAATACAGACAATTTCCGGAATGAATTGCAACGCCTGCTCAACTAAGAGGTCTACATTGCTGTTCGCCGTTAAACATACAACTTTAAAACGATCCGGGTTATTCCGCACAACCTGAAGCGCGTTCTTTCCAATTGAACCTGTTGAACCGAAAATCCCAAGTTTCTTCATTAATTAACTTTTATTGACTAGACTATATTACAAAAAATTCTTTTTGATTACAATTTAAAATAAAAGCCACCATGGCCCGGGTATTAGCGGCTTATTAAAGTGGACAACTTTATTTCTCATTCAAAGACTTAGCAACCAGCCCGCTTGCATGGAACAGCGACTCAAATGTTCCGGCATCTGTCCACCATCCGTTCATGAATTCGTACTTCATTGCATTTTTTCGAATGTAGTGATTGTTCACATCGGTTATTTCCAGCTCGCCTCGTCCGGACGGTTTCAGCGTTTTGATCACATCGAAAACTTCCGCATCATACATGTAAATTCCGGTGACGGCATAATTGGATTTCGGGGTCTTTGGCTTTTCTTCAATGCCGACAACTTTTTCACCCTTAACTTCCGCCACACCAAAACGCTGCGGATCGTGCACCTCTTTCAGAAAGATCTTGCCGCCTTTGTTCGTTTTTTCATATTCGGCAACTGCGTTCTTAATACTATCCTCAAAAATATTATCGCCTAATATTACGGCGATAGAGTCATTTTTCGCATAATGCTCGCACAACCCCAGCGCCTCCGCAATGCCGCCTTCACCTTTTTGATACACATAGTTGATGTGGGATAAGTTAAATTCTTTTCCATTGCCAAGTAGCCTCAGAAAATCGCCGGCATAACTTCCGCCCGTTACCAGAACGATATCGTCAATTCCTGCCTCAACCAATTTTGCAATCGGATAGTAGATCATCGGCTTATTATAAACAGGAAGTAAATGTTTGTTGGTGATCAGAGTCAGAGGTTGTAATCGTGAGCCGAGCCCACCGGCTAAAATAATACCCTTCATTGGAAATTCCTTTTATTAAATGTTAAGCAGCGCGAACTGAATGCTGCTTTTGTTCAAATCGGTTGACTTTGTCTAACAAGTTCTTATCCGTAATCTTTGACAGATGTTTTATGACTTCGTAGTTACCGGCAATCTTGGAATTCACCAGTGTTTTTAATTCATCTTTTTGTTCCAACACAAAAGACGATGTGGAAATCGGAGGATCAAAAATGATGTGAACTTCCTGACCGAATTTGACGTCCAAAATTCCGCCGAATTTATGCATTACGTTTATGGTTCCGCTGATCGTGACCGGAATGATGTCCACTTGCGCTTCTATGGCCAATAGAAAAGCTCCTTTTTTAAACGGCTTCAATTCCCCATTCACGCTTCTGGTGCCATCGGCATAAATAACAATGTTGATTCCGTCGTGAATTCGTTTCGCCGCTTTTTTCAGACTCTCAATGGCTTTTTCCCTGTTTCCTCGGTCAATCGGAATAAACTTGAGCAGCCATAGTACAAGTCCAAAAAATGGTATATATAGGAGCTCTTTCTTGAATATCATTCTGAGCTGTTTTGGGGCATAAAACATCATTAACGGGATGTCCAGTGCGCTTTGATGGTTGCAAATAAATATATACGTTTTATCGCTTTTAATATGCTCCATCCCCTTGGCAGTTACCTGCATCTTAGAAAAACGTACAAGAACGCCCGACCAAAATCGTTCAATGGCTGCCATGGTCTTTCCCATCGGCGCAAATAACGCGATGGGTATTGCAATTAATACGAGTATAAACGTCAGAACTAATCCGAAAGCAATAAATAAGAATGATCGAATTTTTGAATGATATGCCTTGTCAACCATTTTGCTAATTTAAAGTTCGAATAATGTCCTTGATTAGGGCAGATATGCGAGTTTCATCGGCCGTATTCCCGCTATCGTGAGTTTTAATTTTTTTTTCATAAAGGACACAATCGCCGCCTACGCAATCCTCCGTACACGCAAGGCAACCCGGATTTGCATGGCTCTGCGTTCCGTATGTTTCTCTTATTTGATACAATTTTTGTACCTCTTCCGGGCTCAAAATCCTCTCCCCGCCCAGCATTTTTGCAACGTAAATGATATGCGCGAAATGCTCCACCCGTTCCATCTTGTAATACGCGTCAAATACGTTTCTCCCGCATGTCACGGCACCATGATTTGCCAAAAGGCATGCATCGGCATGACGAATGATTTTTCTTATGGAATCCGCCAATTCCGGCGTCGATGGCGTCGCATATGGCGCAATCGGAATTGACCCCAAAGTCGTAACTATTTCCGCCAAAACGCAATCGGCCAAAGGAATATTCGCCGTTGCAAACCCGGTCGCGTATATCGGATGAGCGTGAACCACAGATCTAACGTCGGGACGTTCTTCATAAATTGCAAGATGCATCAGAATTTCTGTTGATGGCTTGCTATTTCCTTCAAGAACGTCGCCTTTATGATTCAGTTTGACCAGTTCGTCCGAATACAAAAACCCTTTGCTTCTCCCTGTCGGAGTAGCAAGTATCTCATCGTTGCCTATTTTCACGCTGATATTGCCGTCATTCGCCGCGACAAACCCTTTTTGATACAATCTACGGCCGCACTCAACAATGTCTTCTCTTATTTGAAATTCGTCTAACATGCAATTTCCGGTTAAAAAAAGGCGAAAAAGTTTAGTCAAAATTACCTGTAAAATCAATAGAAAATAACTTGTAGGACATTACTCTATCTTGGCGAAGGCGAGTAAGAAAGATAATAACGTTTTAGGAGCTACAAGCTTTACAAATACAAAATACGCCATAATGTCACTAATTTGAAAAATTTTCATGATTAATTAAGATAGTTAATGCCGTTATGTCAGCTTGCAGAAATTAGTTTTTCATAAATCCATAAATTTCAACAGATAAATTTTTTGGCACCTGCTTTGTATTAATCAAACACGAAACACAAAAACTTTAATAAATCAAACAGGAGTTAAAAAATGGAAACCAAAACCTTCAACGAAGTCAAAACGGATCAACGCGATATGGTAAAACACGAAAACGGTTATTACTACGTTCAGCCGCGCTGCGATATACGCGAGAGCAAAGATCACTACTACCTACTCCTGGAAATGCCGGGCGTGAATAAGGACACTCTGAGCGTGCAGGTGAAAAACGGTCAGCTTATGATCGATGGCAAAATGAATATTCAGGAAGACGGCGATTTGTTACGATCGGAGATCTACAAAAGAAATTATCGAAGAATATTTACGCTGGGAAAAACCGTCGATACTCAAAACATAGATGCGTCATGGAAGAACGGATTTTTACAGATGCGTTTGACCAAAAAAGAAGAGGCCAAACCTCGTGAAATTAAAATTAACTTTAACTAACACCAAAAAATAAAAGGAGGGAAACTATGTCAATCATCAGGTATAACCCGATCAACGAAAGAGGCGTATTGAGCGACCTCTTCAACGTGCAAAAAGAAATGAGCAAAATGTTCTCTAACTTCTTCACGGACGACAATGAGAGCTTTACCGGTTTACAGAACTGGTATCCGTCAGCCGACATCACGGAGGGAAAAGACAAATACACCGTGCATATTGAATTGCCCGGTGTCACAAAAGACGGCGTAAAGATCACGCTGCAGGAAAACGTTCTGACGGTTCAGGGAGAAAAGAAACAGGAAAGCGAAACGAAAGAAGAAAATTTCCATCGCGTGGAAAGAAGTTACGGGTCGTTCAGCAGATCATTCCGACTGCCGTCGCTCGTCAAGTCCGATAAGATCGATGCTAATTACAAAGACGGCGTTTTGACCATCGTACTGCCTAAAGCGGAAGAAGCTAAAGCGAAACAGATTGATATCAAGTTCTAATCTGATTGGAAAAAATGAAATAACAAATCCTCACAGGTCTTGCATCTGTGAGGATTTGTGTTTTATGTGAAATTCGCGTGTAACTAAAATTTCTATCTCAAATGCCATAGCGGCGCGGTGAGCGGACGAGTAAGCCGTATGTTTTGTGACAGATTAGGATGTGAATTATGCTTCAGCATTTAAAGAGAGCTCCCTTAGGATTGAGGCTTTATATTCTTCTTTGCTAATTTGATGACTGTAGTGAGTTAATTTGATTAGTTTAATGTAGTTTTCCGCTTCCAAATATGTTGAAAGTAATTCGAATACTATAGCACCAAAAGCTAAGATCATAGGTTTTTCCTTGCTTCCAAGGTCGATAATCTCTTCACGAAATATTTTTAAGTTGGTGTGAATTATACTGGGATCTTTTTTTATTTTTTTTAATACGTTTTTAGAGTTTACATCTTCGTGGTACTTAATAACATCCGTCATGTATGCACCATAAAATGGAGTGTCTTTAAAAGCATAACGTATTTTAAAGTCCTGGGCATGGGGGTTTTTGTCATGAAAATTGATAAATTCTTTTTTTTCAACATTGCGGGAGAAATTTAGTCCAACCATCATAACGTTTGGATTTAATTGATAGAGTATTTTTGGGTTAAGGTCTATATCAAAAATACTCATATCGCTCATATTCGACTTAGGTTTATCTGAAGCATCACGCCAAATAGCCCAGCTAGCGTAGAAGCCATGCTTTTCTCTAATCAGTTTAAATTGATTTTTGTCAATCATTTTGCATACGTAAGTAAATTAACTCGAATTACGTTCTCTAGTTAATTTCAAATACATTCCCCGCTCGGCGACTACATGCAGTAGCTCATTAATTAAGAACCTATTCAAACCATGAGCGAGTTACTGGCAAGCGACGCACACAATCTCTCTATCGTCAGATCAACAGGCGTCGCGAAGCGGACGTGTAAGCCTCATGTTATCTGACGCCACGCGCATTCTATTTTTTCGTTGCTTCAAAATCACCCACTAAGATAGGTGCTCCAATGGTGATTTCATAAACCAAACCAACAAATTTATCTCCGTCCCAATTGCCATCCAAATTGTATCCACTGTCAGTTGATCCATTATCCAATCCAATACTGATGTGAGTCGAATCTATCAAACCGGAAAGCATGCCTGAATCATATTGTGAACTCCAGCTACCTTCTAAAGTACTATCGGTTTTCATATCGAACTTACCATTGATTTGTGTTGCTCTAGAATAATCAACGGCCGTAAGGCGATAATCAAAGTCATGTGATGAATCACAACTATTTAGAAATGAGATAAAAAATGAAAACACAAGAAGAAAAAATATCTTTAACATAATATCTCCACTGATTTATTGCACTATCAGCGCGTGATGTCAGATAACTATTGTCTCAATGTACAACTGCGTCTATCCTAATAATCCTGAGAAATATATACAATATTTGTTGGCTAGATAGTTAATCCCCTAAAACTTTCAATTGAGCCGAAATACGACAGGATAAGTAATCCAGACCTTGACGGCTCGGTTACCGTTGATGGCGGGCTTAAATTTCATGTGATTGATCGCAGCAACGGCCGCATCTTTAAAAATATCCTCACCGGCGATCACGACGATTTTCGTCACGCTCCCCGTTTCGTCGATAAGCGCTTTGACGACCACCTTGCCTTCCAAACCGGCTTTTTTTGCCAGTTCCGGATAAACGATATTCGGCCTGCTGAGCGGAACCGGGTTTTGTTCCACTACAACAAATTCATCCATGCCGGGTTCATCGTTTCCGGAAATCCCCTGTATCACTCCGCTGATATCAACCCTTATTTCACCATCCTGATCTCCAAAAGTACTTGATGCAATATCCGTTTTGATCTCTTCCTGAGTTTGAATGGTCAATTCCGGCAACGCCTCCTCATCAGGAACGATGATAGGCATGCCCATAGCAGGTTTGATCACATCCGGGATTTCTATTTTTACTGTCGGCGGCGGCGGCGCATCCTGTAACGGCGGGGCATTTTGGAGTTCATTAATGTCGGTGAATTTGACGGTGATTATCCTATCCTCCTGCATCACGATATTCGAAATATAATAGGAAGCGATTCCTCCGATGTGCAACGCCACACCGATAATTAATCCGGCTGCTAAGTTCTTCGAATAGACTTTTTTGAGTACATACGAACCGTAGTTTTCCCTCTCAAATCCATCTATGACATCGATATTGCTCATGGCGCCTTCTTAAGCTCCGTTAGATCCCGATCGGTAAGCGGCGCAAAGGCAAAACGGGGAGATAATTTACTGCCGCTTTCCGTTAACTTATTTTTCTCATTTAGCGATACCATCGCAAGATCCAGTTCATCGACAATATTGATCATATGTTCGTATTTGGCCTTTTTATCGATTTTGATGAGCATAATCAGTTTATATCTCTCCTTAATTGTAACGCCCTTACCATCCTGAATATTCTTCTCGCTTCGATCAACAAAAATTTGACGTAAATTGCTTAGGTCCGTCTTTTGAGGTACATTATTTCCTAAATTCCAATAAATCGTGTTATCATCCGTTACCCGAACTTGTAAAATATTGGATTCGGCAATTTTGACTTGATTGCTTTCCTTATCGTCTTCCGGAATGCTGATTTCCATTGTTTGCGGTAACCGAAAGGCCGTCGTTAACATAAAAAAAGTCAAAAGAAGAAAAGCTACGTCCACCATCGGCGTCATATCAAGACGAACGCCGAGCCGCCGTTTTCTTTTTTTCCCTTTACCGTGCGACCTTGGCTGTGCCGCTCCTATTTCAGACATAATTTAAGCTCCGCCTATTTGTTATCGTTCCAGATTGGTGATAAAATTTACCGTTGTGATCTTGGTTTTCTGCAATATATCAATGATGTCACTCACTACGTCGTAGTCCGCATCTTTATCGGCTTTGATGACCACGCGCATGGCTCCTTGCGCGCCGCGAATCGCAAGATTCTCCAGCCGCGCTTTATTGATCAAAGAAGCTAGTTCATCTATATTAATTTCTTTGCCGGCCTTCTGGGCATAATCCATTCCAAAAATCTTGGCGCGAACAACCTGAGCATCCACGTCCATCCATATTCGTTTTTCCTTCGTAATAGACAGCGTGATCACATTGGCAACCGGTAACTTTAATTGTGAATGCGAATCCGGTACCGTGACAGATACTTCTTCGGGCGGCCGAAACGTCGTTGCCAGCATAAAAAAAGTTAACAACAGAAACGCCACGTCCACCATGGGAGTCATATCTAGATTAACGCCGACGCGATGTTTTTTAATTTTTGCCATGTTCCCTCGTTAAGACAATTGCATCGTTTACTTATCGGAACTCTTATTAGCCAATATCTCGACCACGTTATAACTTGCTTCGTCTATCAGATAAGTATACGTATCCACTTTGTTAACAAAATAATTATAGGCGACGATGGCCACGATGGCCGCAAAGAGGCCGCCCGCGGTATTGATCAGGGCCTCGGAAATTCCGAGTGAAAGCTGAACCGCATCGGGAGCGCCCGATTGCGCCAATGCTTTGAATGCACGAATCATACCGATAGTCGTTCCAAGCAACCCTACCATCGTGGAAATGGACGCAATAGTTGAAATTGCAATCAAATTCCTCTCCAACAGCGGCACTTCCAGCGAAGAAGCTTCTTCAATGGATCGTTTCATTTCCGCAACGCGCTTATCGATCGTCAAGCCTAACTTGCCAGTACGAATAAAACTTTCAAGTCCCATTTTAATAATATTTGCACACGATCCTTTTTGATGGTCACACACTTCTACAGCGGATTCAACGCTGTTTTCAAGAAGATTTTTTTGAACTTTTTTCAAAAAGAACGGCAAAGCGTCTCTGCCGTTGGCTTTACGCAAAGAAAAGATACGTTCAAATACAAACGTTATAACCATAATGGACAGGACCATGAGGACAACAACCAAATATCCGCCTTTGTAGATATAGTTTAATCCGAAAGCATCGCCTTCCGCGCCAAAAACGAATTCATAAATAATCGCTGAGATCAGAAATGCCGTTGCGATTAATACCGTCATAAAAACGGACTGTTTCATGTAGATTTCCTCCTTGAATAGTGAAGATGTAGTCTCATAATAGTTTCTGTCGTGTGCAATGTGTACATACGCCGGTAGTTCACATTAGTTAGCGCCAAGTTGCTTCAGAATACGTTTTGAATTTACAGCGAATTGCCCGTTTGGATCTAGTTCGACATATCTTCTCAGGTATGGAATAGCCGCTAAATTATTTTTCTGCCTGAGGTAACATTGGGCGAGATAATACGGCGCGTATTTATGTTTGTCGTCGAGCCGGATAACCTGTTTGAAATAGGTGATGGCTTTGTCATTGTCTTTTGATCGGTAAGAGATACTTGCCAGCCCGAAATAAGCTTGGGCATTATTAGAGTCAATATCTACGACCTGCTCATAAGCCATTTTTGCAGACTCTACGGAATCCGCATACTCTGCGATTTGTGCAAATATAAGCCAATAGTATTGGGAATACGGCTTTAAATGTATCGCATTTCGAATTGATGACAGTGCTTTTAATGTATCCTGCCGTGTTTTTGCCGAATAAAACTGGCTTAAACCTAAACTCTGCCATGTCCCGGCAACGGCGGTATCATTGGCGTTTGCAGCAATTCGTTTTTCGAACCAGCGGGCCGCCTCGGCAAAATTTTTGCTTCCGTAATACATCAATCCAACTTCCTGAAGCAATACATGGTATAACGAATCCGCGGATGCCGCTTTGCTAAAATACTTTCCCGTATTTAGCGTATCTTTAACAGCTTTGTACGAAAGGCCTAACCTGACATAATCCATCGCGTCCAAGGGATACTGTTTTTTCTCCAGTTCTTCATACGTCTTAATCGTATTTTCGTGATCCTGAATTCCTGAATACGACTCAGCCAAAAATTTCATCGTTTCTTCCCGTCCTGCCCCACTGTCAAGCTGAGCAGCCGTCCGAAGCGGTGGGATTGCGTTGGAGTAACTTCTAAGCGCATGATAACTTCTTCCGATGTAAGCAAAACCGCGATGATCCGAGGGTTCAACCGCCGTAAATTTTAGAAGATAGTAAATTGCATTCCCGAATTGTTGAGGATTTGATTTACCTCCATTATAATAAATATACCCGACATTGAGATTGCCTTCAGCGTTATTTGAATCAAGCCGCACAACTTCTAGATATTCCTTCAGCGCATCGTTGTACCGGCGATCCTTGAAATACGTTTTGCCCAGTTTTATATGTACATCAACCGAACTGCTGTTTAATGATGCTGCTTTGGAATAATAAATGATAGCCGTTGCGTTTATATTCTGTTTGGCATACACATCTCCGAGTAGTAAGAGAACTTTATACTGCAAATTATACGGTACATTTTTATGCACTTCCAGTTTTGAAAGTTCAATACTTGCTTCTTCAAACTGACTTAAACCTGTCAAACATTGTGCAAACCTAAAACGAAGATCCAGATCTTTAGGTGATTCTTTAAGCAAGAATTCAGCTTCAGCTTTTGCATCTCTAAAATTTTCTTCTTTCAAGTAAATATCAAGTAACAAACTTCGATTCAATAGATGGTTTGGTTTTATAGCGTAAGCCTTTTTGGCAGAGGTAAGAGCGTCTGTTATCCGTTCGCTCTTATAATAGACCAAACCAAGCCAATAATATACGTCAGCAGACTCAGGATATTCGTTTGCTACGCTTTCCAGAAGACCTAGTGCGCCTGCTGTATCGCCGTTATTCAGTCTTTCTCGCGCCGCCTGAATTTGTGCATTCTGGGACATCGCTTCTGAAGTAATTAACAGCAATAATAATAGACTCGTATTTGCAAAATTAAACAGAATATGCCGCATTAGAACAGATAATCTTTCTCAAGCCTATTTGATAAGGGTTTGCATGAAACATTCTACGGATAAAAAGCCAGCAAAGTTCTAATTTTTTTCATAAAAACACAAGCGAATTTTCATTCAGGTACGAGCCGGACAGGATTCATCGCCGGAACCAGATTAGATTGCAAGAACATTCGTTGCCCTTCATTTCCGGTCATATACGCCGTAAATCCTGCCGCAAGTCCGATGTAGTTTTGGCGGTGCATTATGTAAATAAAACGCCGCAATGGATAATCCCCGCGGTAAACATATCCCGGAATGGGAGCAACAGCCTTCTGGTAGTCGGTTCCCGCTAAACGCAGTATTTTTATTTTATCGGCAACTTTTGTGAATTTGGGATTATTTCCGAGCCACGCAGTGCTAACGTACCCTATCGCATCGCGATGCGATACAACGTAATTTAAGATTCTTTCAGACGAACTGACCATGGAGTCGCCTGGTATTATTTCAGCTGCAGCCGTCAGCGGCTCGTCATTTAATACCTGGTGTTTTAGCAGGTAATAGTTTCCTGATTTGCGGCCGTCAATAACAAGACGGACTCGATCAATGTTTGTAGGAAAAGATGTAGAATCAGAAACTGAATTCCATCGAATATGTCTTCCGGTTAGTATAGAACTTATTTGGTCCAAAGTTACTTCCTGAATGGGGTTCTTTGCGTTGACAATAAATGCGATACCGTCCAAAGCTAATTTCTGCGAATATACTTTAATATCGTTTCGAATCAGAAAATCAGTTTCAGTGGAATCCAGTTCGCGCGTAGAGATAATACATTCTACGTCATGGTTAAGTAAACTGCCTATAGCGTAATTTGTCGTGCTAAGTTTCAGGCTGATATGCGCTTTAGGGTAGTTTTTTTCAAACTCCGTTTTTTGAGTTTCAATTACCGATGATACCAACTCATCACAAAGGACGTCCAGTTTGCCGCTCGTCGGTGAACTTACGTCATCGCGTTTCTGGCACGAAAAGTATACTGCTGCAATAAGGAAGTACTTTGCAACGCTGGAATTCATTGATTACCCTTATCATGCTGTTGTTCTCTGTCTTCGGGCTTCATATAAAGGCTGTGCACCATCCGATACATGCCATAACAGATCAATACAAATCCCATCATGGTAAGAAATCTGGGGTCGAGGTTTCCATGCATTACTTCAAGATGCATTATGAAGCTACCAAACATGATATAAAGGCCTCCGACAGCAATGCGCGTATAACGGTTCATGGTCCTGTTTTTGTTCTATACAAACATCGAAAAATATTTTATCTATATATATTGAGATATTAAAAAATATAGCTTAATGAAAACCCATTTGCAAAAATTAATGTCCAAAAGGTGAACCAAACTTGAATTTGACAATAAGGATTATAATCTCTACATTTTTCCGTTTGAAACATGTTCCCGAAAACATTTTCTGCATAGATGATAATACGCATCATTATTCTAAATATGAGGCACTGTAATGGCTGAGCCCAACTTGAAAAATAACCCTATAAAAAATTTACTATCAAATATTGATTGGTTTTGGGTTACGGCCGGCGCTATAGTCGGGCTTATTCTTATTGGGATATTGGTTCTCATTAGTTACGCTAAATTTCATAATCCAGTCATACCTTATTTAATCGCAGGATTAGCCTATATCATAACGGGAATGATATTAGGCCACTATTCTAGTGGACATACCGTGAAAGAGGCCGCTTTGGTAGGTATGATCATTCCGATCGTCGGTATGATATTGATTAGACTTTACGAAGTGCAGTCCCAACTTACTGAACTCAGCGTTTTTCAGATATTACTACTGATCGTTGGAGGTGTTTTACTGACTCAGCTCGGAGGGTGGATCGGCGAAGAAATGGAAGGGTTTAACCAGCCTACAAAATTCATCCAGTGGCATTGGATTATCGTTGCATCAGTTATCGGTTTTATGCTCAATTGTTTCATTTTGTTTTTTGTGTCATTATTTTTCTACAAACTCATACCTATTGTGCTATTTCTTGCCTTGAGCGTCATAGCATCAGGCATTGTCGCGGGCTACAAATCCCCTGGAAACACCGAATTGGAATGTGGAATTGCAGGTGCGGTTACGATAATGTTCAATTATTTATTTCTCAAGTTCGGTTTAGATATTGAAATTCCGTTTGTCGTTTTATTAGTTGCGCTTATCGGAGGCGGAATATTTGGATTATTCGGAGGTTGGGTTGGTGAAAAAATTCAGCAGAAAGAAGAATTAAAACGAAAAGAGCTGGAAAGCTAAGGCCATTACCCCGGTTTAGGCCGTAACAAACGTTGCCTTTGAATGTCAAAAAATACAATTCCGGCTGCGACCGATGCATTGAGCGACTCAATATTTCCGAAGATTGGAATTTTTATCAAAAAGTCGCACCCCTCTTCTGTCAAGCGCCTCATTCCATTTCCTTCGCTGCCAATCACTACAGCAATGTGGTCGTTCGCATCCATTTCAAAATAATTTTTTGTGGCATTCGTCGACGTTCCGTGTATCCAGACGCCTCTGGCCTTCAGTTCCTTCATCGTTCGTGATAAATTAGTTACTTGCACAATCGGAATATGGATAGCTGCTCCGGCTGATGTTTTCATCACGGTGGCATTTACTTCAGCTGAGTTATGTTTTGGAATAACAATCCCGTGAAATCCTGCACATTCAGCGCTTCGAATGATGGCGCCCAAATTATGGGGATCTACTATTTCGTCCAAGATTGCAATAAGGGCTTTTTCATTCTTTTTCTCCGCTCTTTCAAAAATCGCTTCCACGGCCGCATAGGCAAATTCCATATTTTTTAGTTTGGCAAGAACACCTTGATGGTTCTGGCGTAAGGCCATATTATCCAAGACGCTTTGCGGCACTTCTTTTGTTTTTATTGAAAACAACTGTGCTTCATTTTGGATATCAGACAGCCCTTGTGCATTTTTCTGTAAGAACAGTTCCTCAATTGCCGTGTTGCTTCGGATGGCTTCCATAACAGCCCTTCTGCCGAAGATGATGTTTTTTTCGTTCAAAGCTGTTCCTTTTTATCCGTCCGCTTTGCAGCATAATACATTTTATAGATAACCATACGCAGGAATGAAACAATTCCAAAATTTTTTTCCGAAGCCGTTTGATAGATTAAAATAACACCAACGGCTCCTAATAGGAAATTCATAAACCACATTGCAACAAAAGGATTCAGTAATTGGCGGTCCGCAAAATTTTCACCAAGAATTAAACAAAAGTAATACGCGATAAAGAAAAAAAGACTAATGCCGCCGGCAATTCCTAAGTTCCCCTTTTTCGCCATTACGCCTAACGGAGCACCCAGCATGACGAAGACGATACATGCGACGGGTATAGAATATTTTTTGTTAACTTCCACCATCAGTTGATCCATAAGACGCTGATAATTATTCGTGGAGTTCAATGCGCTTGCGACTTGTTGTACCGTAAACGCGGCTATCGTGGCGGCTGTATCGGTAAGTTGAATACCGGCGTTCATTTTTCTTATTGAATCTTCATAACTCATGTTCCGTTTTAAAACAACCCCGGGTTTGCGCGTGCTATCGGAAGAATATTTCAAAATCGTTAGTATGCTCTTATGAGCGGAGTCATGGAAAGCGGTTTGGAACTTATACTCAGTTGTATCTGCCGATAAATTTAGACGCGTAAAGATGGCGTTAATATCATCGAGAAAAGAGTAATTTAAGAAGAAACGATGAAAATAACTTTTGCCTTTTTCATCAAGTTGCGTTATTACTTCGGGACTTTTCTCAACGGCTTTGACCACTTTGTCGAGATGCTTATCCCTTTCATTTTTATAACGTTGTACATCCTCCATTAATTGGGAAATGTTTTTTTCACGTTCATTATGAAAACTCTCATCGCTCTTTTTTAATGTAAGATTTTCAACTTTGACCGTCACCCTGTATTTTGCAAAACTTATCCTCTGGTAATTATCCGGTTTTCGCGGATTCATATCATGGATCTCACCGTTTTCCAAAGTGATGATCATATCTTCGTTTTCTTCTTCGATTTCAATTTGCCCCTTTTCGGCAGTGATTGTTCGCGCGGCATCTCGCTGAGTCTTATCGAATATCGTAATACCATAAATCGACGAGCCCAATTCATCCTTGTTTTCCACGATCATGGTAAAATTCTCAACTCCATCAAGATAGACTCCCGGTTCAATTGTCAGAGTCGGCCGCTTTGTCTGAATGTTTTTTTTCAGGACACGCGCATGGTGATTTGCAATCGGCAAAATCTGATCATTAAATACGAACAATCCGTAAGTGATAACGCCCGACAGAATTAGCACAGGAATGATCAGCTTATAAAAATTAATCCCTCCTGCTTTGATTGCTGTTATCTCATTATCCGATGATAGACGGCCAAATGCCATTATGGTAGCAACCAAAATGGACATGGGCACAACAAGCACTATGATGCCGGCTAAGTTATAAGCAATAAATTCAAATATGACCTGTATACTGATTCCCTTGCCAATGATATATTTCATAGCCTGAAGTACAAAATTGAGAACCAACATCGTCATAATGAGGGATAATGCAAAAAAGAATGGGCCGATATGTTCACGAATAATATATCGGGCAAGAATAAACATGGGGTAAGTTCTGGGCTATGATTTCATGAGATTAATCTGATCACGAATTTTGGCGGCGAGTTCATAATTTTCAGATTCGATCGCTTTTTGAAGTTCTTTCTCAAGTTTTTCAAGATTATTCTGAATAATCGGCGGTGCAGTATCGGGAATACCGTCCGTTTGTTTTAAGGATTTATTATAGGCACCCGTTTGCAAGTCAACTTCCAATCCGGCGACGCTCATGACGTCTTCATTGACAAAAATGGGAGCGCCAACACGTATCGCGATGGCAATCGCATCCGACGGCCTGGAATCTATCACTTGTTCGCCCACGCTGTTGCTGCTAATATATATAGTGGCGAAAAACGTGTTCTTATTTAACTCAGTTATCACCACTTTTCGCACTTCCGCATCCAACGCTTCGAGAAATTGAACAGCTAAATCGTGGGTAAAAGGTCTGAAGGGCTTAATTCCCTGGAGTTCCAATGCGATGGCGTGAGCTTCGGGCGCACCAATGACAACAGGTAAAATCCGGCCTTTGTCGTGATTCGTCTCAATCAACTGAAGTATATATCCGTTGCTCTGCTCGTCTTCAATAATCCACTTTATTTCAACAGGTACATCCATACCTTTCACACCTCTTTTAGACAAACAAACTCTTGAATTAAATTAATAAACAACCGTCATAAAATCAAACCATTTACTTTAAAGAATTACGATTGTGGCGGTTCAGTCTGTTTGCTCTTCGGCACAAATATCTTTGGCTTTTTTACCGGAGCAGCCTCTGCAGTCGTTTCTTCAGCCTTTACTTCTGCTGGCGGGCCGGCCTTGGGCACAAAACTCTTAGGAGCTTTTGCAGCCTCTTTGGGAACCTCAGCAGGTTCAACCGGTTTTAATTCCCAGTAATATGCATTTCCATTAACACTCCAACCAAAGCTGATCTCTACCTCTGAATTGGACAAATTGCCGAGCGAATCCTGATTTGGCAATACCTTCCATTGTCCATGGCGCCAATGAGTAAAAATGCGTGTTCCGAGTTCAGTGCCGCTGCTCGGTTCATCAACAAAACGAAACCTCGCCATGCACGTCTTACCATGACGCGTAAGTTCGCCAAAAAACCAATGCCGATCATAAAAAGGCTCTCTTATCTTTCCTTCCGAATCCGCTATATTGAGAAAACCGTCGCCGCCTTCAAAACGGAATTTGAGCAACTGAACTTTAATGCCGGATACGTTCGATTCAGAGACTTCATGAAACTCAATCCAGGAACCTAATCCGTTGGTGGCAGGATTAAAAAAAGTAAAGCGTTTTGACTTTTCTTTTGTAGACAAAATGCGTGTATTCCATAATTCAATTGACATTATCAAGCTCCTTCAAAAAAATATAATTCGGGAATTTCATCAATCATTCCAAAAAAATAGCAGTAACTGTAAAATTCTTTCAGCCCGTTTATTTCATCGTTACCAAGCTTAAACTGTATATTATCTGTCAAATAATCAACATAAAATTCCGGAGCCCGTCCACTGGAATTCTGACTCACATATTCTCCTGCAATGTCAAAGAGATTATTAACTCCTGTGTTACGGGAATCAATAAGCTCTTTCACGTCATTATTTGTCAACACTCCCTGAGTGCCGGCCCAGAAAGAGTATACAAACGGCAATCCGTCCGTTAAGTCATTCCATTCTTCGCCGAGATCAAGCTTGTTGTCCATCACTCCGCTCTGCTCCAGCGCAATATCTCCGATGACGAGGGCTGCATCAGCTTCCTTCAGCATATGAGACAGATCGGGATTCATGGGTACCAGCACAGGCTCAATATCGTATTTTTCTTTTAAAATGATTTCTAACATGGCAACGGATGTACGGCTGCTTGAATCAACGGCGATTCGTTTCATATCTGACAAATTTTTATTAAAAAACAACTCTACACTATTCACTTCGTCATGTGAAACTACTGCGATGTCAGGTACTATATTTAGAGACCGTGTTCGTCGGATTCGGGAGTATTCAATTGAAGGGATAAGAGCAAGATCAACTTCTTGGTCAAGAAGTTTTTTTGAACAGATCGATGGTATATCGTAACTTAATTCAAAGCGGTTAGAAACGCGGTTTTTCTCAAGTCCATATACTATAGGTTTGGTATTTAGATATTGAACAGCAGATACCCTTAGTTTTCCCTTAGTTTCCCGCATACTGTTTTCTAATGATCCTCGTCATCTTCCTCAGCATCGTCTTCACCGTCGCCAACATCGGTATCATCAGAAAGTTCCATTTCAGGTAGCTCAATATCTTTACATATATCCAATGCTTGTTGAAGTTTATCCTGTGGTACTAAAATCTTAATCTCTGAGAGGTCACCTACCCATACAACATTTGTGTGGTCTTTCTGTGATAGGATGGTATTCTCTACCCCAAGTGACTGGAGTTGGTCGCTGATAAGATTAGCCTGATGTTCGTAATTGACTGTCTTTACGACTGCCCACCCCTCGATGACTTCACTCATGCCGAATCGCTTTAAAAATAGTTATTTCGAACCTAATGTCTTTAACCAGTATTCGGCAATTTCACGCCATTTGCGGCTTGTCTTAGAATTTTGATAATATTTGACCGCTTCCGCTGTATTGCCAAATTTTCTGTAGGCGTCGCCAACTTCAAAATTCAATGCCGCTGTTGTTTCAGCATCGTTAGAGGCTTCCAAACCTTTTAAACCATGATTAATTGCTAACTGGTAGTCGCCGGTAACATTATAACAACTGGTTAATTCCAAATGCGCCTTTGGATTGTTTGGATTGCTCGCAACCGCGCTCTGTAAAACCACGATCGATTCTTTTAACTGTCCTAGACCGTCCTTAAGCACTTTGCCTTTCAAATATAACATCCCGTCATCGGTCGGATTGTCTTTCAGATAAAGATCGATCGTTTCAACTGCTTTCTTGTACTCCTTAGTATCAATGTACAAATTAGCCTTATAACTTATGGCCTGGGTAACCGTTTCCTTTTCTCCATTAGGCATTTTGATTGCAATGTCATAATTTCTGATCGCGCTTTGAAAATCTCCCAAACGCTTATAGGATAACCCGAGGTTGGTATACGCTTTTTGATATTCAGGATCCAGCTTAACCGCTTGCTGAAATTCACGAACAGCCGCCGCATAATCGCCCTGCTTATAATAATCATTTCCCGCTTTAAAGCGCGCTTTTGCGCCTTTCTGCGAATTGACGGAACTTAATTTCTCCTGGTTTTGTTTTTCGATCATTTCTTTTTGCTTTTTCCAGGCTTCCAGTTTTCTCTGATACTCCTCTTCCTCGCTTGTTTTTTCCTGTGCGTTAGCTGAATAAACAATTGCGAAAAGGACTACGACTAAAAAAGGCATCCATACTCTTTTCATTAAAAATAACCTCCTTAAGGTGACATATTAAGGTGATGATCTAAAACAATACTTATCAAAAAAAAAAGAAATTAACCGATTCAGAAATGATAATGCAGCAGAAAATTAATGGTGCCGAAGGCGGGATTTGAACCCGCACGCCATAGGCGCCACCCCCTCAAGATGGTGCGTCTGCCAATTTCGCCACTTCGGCATATTTACAATTCAAATCTATTTAAATTTAAATTGAAATTCAATAAAAATTAATCGTAGCGATTAATTTTGCGGCGTCGGAAGCGCCGGCGCTTGTTGCCCGCCTTGCTCTAATTCTCTTTCAATAATTCCCTGATCGCTTCCCGACTCGCGCAAGACGCCGATATTCAACGTAATGCTCAGAACAGCAAAAAGAATAGCCAAAATGATAGTAGCTTTTGTCAGCGTGTCCGCCGCCTGACGGCCGCTAAGAAAAGCCGTCGAACTACCGCCAAATGTTCCCGCCAATCCGCCGCCTTTGCTTGACTGCATCAAAATAGAAATCACCAGCAAGACGCTTACAATAATGTGAATGACGACCAAAAATACAAACATTAGTTTCTCCTGTTTTTATTTACATGTTAAATTAATTTTTCTGCTGTTCTTACAATCGAAGCAAAATGATCTGCATCTAAGCTCGCGCCGCCAACCAGCGCGCCGTCAATATGCTCACAAGACAAAAGGTCGTTTGCATTCTCCGGCTTTACGCTGCCGCCGTATTGAATGATCATCTTCTCTGAAAAGATTTTTCCATACAAATTAGCGGCTAGATCCCTGATAAAAAAGTGAACGTCATTCGCTTGCTCGGGTGTGGCGTTTTTTCCGGTACCAATGGCCCAAACAGGTTCATATGCAATAATGATCTTTTCCGCATTGGCTGAAAGAATATTCTTCATCGCCCCTGCATATTGCCGTTTTACAACGTCTTCCGTCTGATTACTTTCTCTTTCGGCAAGCGTTTCACCCACACACACTACCGGTATCAATTTTTCGTTAAGCGCGAAACCGATTTTTTGATTAACGGAGTCGTCGGTTTCTTGAAAATACTGCCGTCGTTCCGAATGGCCTATAATCACATATGCACAGCCGCTCTCGGCAACCATTTCCGCAGATACTTCCCCGGTAAACGCCCCGGATTTATGGAGGTACATATTTTGTGCGCCTAAGCCGATTCGGGTATCCTTGATAATCTCCCGCACTGCCTCAATACTTACGAACGGCGGACATACAGCTACTTCGGTTTTACGAATATCGGTTAGTTTTAGTTTAAGTGATTTTGCTAATTGCCGGGCCGCCTGCGGCCCCTTGTACATTTTCCAATTTCCGATTATTACTTTACGCCGCATCCTTCTCCTAACCATTTGTCAATGCTTCAAGTCCAGGTAATTTTTTTCCTTCAAGGTATTCTAACGATGCGCCGCCTCCGGTTGAAACGTGCGTGACCTTTTCTTCAAAGCCCATTTCTGTCACTGCTGCCGCTGAATCGCCGCCGCCAACAATGGTAGTACAACCTTTTTTCGTTGCTTCAGCCAGTATTTCCGCAATCGCGCGAGTTCCTTTTGCAAAATTCGGCATTTCAAAAACTCCCATGGGCCCATTCCAAACAACCATGCCGGCGCCCAAGATCTCTTTCCTGTATGCTTCAATGGTACCTGGGCCGATGTCCAATCCCATCCATCCGTCAGGAATTGCATTTATTGGAACGGTTTTAAATTCCGTTTCGTTTTTAAATTCCTTGGCAACTACGGCGTCTGTGGGAAAAAGAATCCGGGCTTTGCCTGATTTCGATCTTTTGATAATATCGCTTGCCATGTCCGCTTTTTCAGCTTCAAAAAGAGAAGAGCCGATATCAAAACCCATCGCTTTTGCAAAAGTAAATGCCATACCCCCGCCGACCAGTACCGTGTCAACTTTCTTCATGAGGTTTTCGATCACATCGATCTTCCCTGAGATTTTTGCTCCGCCGATTATTGCCACGAAAGGACGTTTAGGGTTTTGGACGGCGCTTCCAAGATATTCAATTTCTTTTTCCATCAGATAACCGGCGGCATTTTGTTTAAAGTATTTTGTGACCCCCGCCGTTGAGGCGTGCGCGCGATGAGCGGTGCCGAAAGCATCGTTGACGTAAACGTCGCCGAGTTTCGCCAGTTTTTGACAAAACGCATCGTCATTAGCTTCCTCTTCATTATAATAACGGAGATTTTCCAATAGCATTGCCTCGCCGGGCTTCATAGCGGTCGTTTGTTTTTCGACACTCTCTCCTACACAATCTTCTGCTATCAAAACCGGTATTCCGAGTAATTCCGAAAGTCGAACGCCAACCGGCTTCAGCGACATCGAAGGGTTTTTCTTTCCTTTAGGACGCCCAAGATGACTCATGATTACGGGTTTGCCGCCCGCAGCAATAATCTTCTTGATCGTGGGCAACGATTCTCGAATTCGGGTATCGTCTGTTATACTACCTTTATCATCTAATGGAACATTGAAGTCAACGCGCAGCAAAACGCGTTTCCCCTTTACATCAATTTTATCAATTGTCAATTTATTCATAAGATCACCGTATTATTTTGCTATTTTCAGAAGTAAATCCACGACGCGCAATGAGTAGCCCCATTCATTGTCGTACCAGGATACTATCTTAAAAAATCGTTTCTCACCCTTTAGATTATTCTGAACGGTAGCAAGCGAATCGTAAATTGAAGAGCGTTCATCGTGTATAAAATCGGTCGAAACCACTTCTTCATTACAATAACCCAAAATTCCTTTTAGATACGACTCGGAAGCTTTCTTCATCAATCCGTCGATTTCTTCAATGGACGTGTCGCGCGTTGCGCGGAATGTCAGGTCTACTACCGACACATTGGGTGTGGGAACTCTAAAAGACATTCCGGTCAATTTGCCCTTAACAGCCGGAATGACTTCTCCGGCGGCTTTCGCTGCGCCGGTGGATGACGGGATGATATTAATCGCGGCCGCTCTTCCGCCACGCCAATCCTTCTTAGACGGCCCGTCTACGGTTTTCTGTGTTGCGGTGTAGGAGTGAATCGTTGTCATTAGCCCGGTTTCAATTCCTATACCTTCCTTGATCAGAACATGGACAACAGGAACGAGGCAATTGGTAGTACATGAAGCGTTTGAAACAATGTGATGCTTTGTTGAATCATACTCCTGATCATTCACTCCCATGACTATTGTTTTGACGTCGCCTTTGCCTGGCGCTGATAAGAGTACTTTCCTGGCACCGGCAGCTAAGTGGCCTTTTGCTTTTTCAGAATCGGTAAATAATCCGGTCGATTCGATCACCATATCTACTCCAAGTTCCTTCCAAGGTAATTGAGCGGGATCTTTCGTTGCCATAATACATTTTACTTTGTGTCCGTTTACGACGATCACATCATCGGTTTCCAAATCAGATTTACTTTTTTCCGTCGCAAGTTTTCCCGCAAATTTGCCATGAACGGAGTCGTATTTCAATTGATACGCAAAGTATCTGGCATCCGTACTCACATCTACTACCGCTACTATATCAATTTCCTTGCCTAAAAGTCCTTTATCTACTATTGCATTAAATACAAGCCGTCCGATTCTGCCGAATCCGTTTATTCCAACTTTTATTGCCATAGGTTCTCCCGAAAGTTTGATAAATAAATAACATTCTACAAGAGGCGTGCAAATCTACCGTAAAAATAAAAAAAAGTCAAATTAATTCTTAGTTCACAATAGGTTATGTTTTTGTTATTTTGTGGTCATGGTAAACACACCGTCCCAGTTTTCCGGCGGCGGATTTTTCTTAAATTCTTCGCACCGTTCGATGTACACCTGCGAAGTCTCGTCATCGGGGACACTGTTCAGCGCAGACTTGAAATAAACGATCGCTTCATCCCAGCGCTGCTGACGGTAAGCGGCAATGCCCTGGTTGTAATTTTCCAATGATTTTTTCTTTGTTGCCGTGATACCGACGGATGTTCGCGCAATGACTTCAAAAACCTTAACGCCTTTTTCTTTTCCCTTCACGCGAATAAGATCCAATTCCCGCGTGATAATATCGTCCTTCACCAGTTCCTGCGTCCATTCGCTTATCATGATATAGGAGCCGTATTCTTTATTAGCGCCCTCAAGCCGCGAAGCTAAATTCACATTGTCACCCATAACGGTGTAGTCAAAGACGCTTTCAGATCCCATGTTCCCCAAAACGACCTGTCCGCTATTGATACCCGCGCGGGCTCTCATTTCCGGACGTCCTTCTTTTTTCCATTTCACGCGCATTTCGACGAGTTTCTCCTGCATCTCGATCGCCGCATAGCAGGCTTTTTGGGCATGGAGGTCGTCCTGCAATGGCGCGCCGAATTCCGCCATAATCGCATCGCCTTCATACTTATCAATAATGCCATCGTATTTCATAATGATGTCGGTCATGGCCGTCAAATATTCGTTGAGTAAATGAACCAATTCGGTAGGCGTTAATTTTTCACTGATCGTGGTGAAACCGGCCACATCGGAAAACAGAATGCTCAGGAAACGAACTTCACCGCCCAGCTTCAAAAGACCGGGATTATCGATTAACTGCGACACGACTTTTTCAGGCAGGTAACGGCCAAACGCATTACGAATGGTAGCCTTTTCTTTTCTTTCACCGAGGTATTGGAACAAGACGTTACCGACATATGTGAATCCTATGGCTAGCATGGGCGTAACCATTTGCATGTGCAGGTGATGAAATGCAAACAAATAAAATGCGGCCACGGTTACGGCGAGCATGATTAATAAAAACACCGGAAATGCCAATAGCGGTTTCTGCAATTTGGACACGAGAAGAAATACCAAAAACGAGGCTAAAGTGACGATAAGAACCCGTATCCAATCCGGCTGGGCCGTAATGTAATCGTCCGTTAAGATCGTATTGATCGCATTCGCGTGGATCTCAACCCCGGGCATAAGGGTTTCAAGTTTTTGACCCTCGGCGTTACGCGTTTCACTTATCGGAACGGGGAAAACGTCGTGAAGTTCCTCCATCGTCGCGCCCAAAAGAACGATCTTGTCCTTGAAGAAACCCTGCTGGAGCAGCCCGATGGGCTCGCCGTTTTCATCAATAAGCCCGTCAAAAGAATCAAGATCATACTCAGGTTTAAGATCAAACTCCTCATCGTCTACCGTATTATCAAAAGACTTGTATGGAAAAGTGCGCAAAGGACCCTGAAAATTGATAAGGAAGGAATATTGCTTATATTTCTTAACGATTTTATCACCGAACTTAAAATAATTTTCCGCATTTTCAATTTCTACTGAATCAGGAATATCATAGTATTTCTTCAACACTTCGATCGCAAATGAATAGTACTTTTGAGCATATTCATCCGATCCGATTTGATCTTCCATGAGGTATTGACGCCAAAAACCGTCAATGTCATTTGTGACGCCTACAAAACCCCATTTACCGCCCTTGTTAATAAATTTTTCCAACGGCGTTACTACCATTTCGCTCTGCCCCTGACCTCCGCCAACATCTGCCTTGACTACCTTCCCTGCCAAAACAACATTTTGACATTCCGCAATGGCCTGAGCCAAATCGTCGTCCTTTTCCGTACCGTTATAATCCGGCGCATCAAAAACAACGTCTATGCCAACTACCTTCGCGCCAGCCTTCTTCATATTCCGAATGAAGTGAGCGTAGTAGGAACGCGGCCAAGGATAACGTTCCTGAACTGAATTTCCAGACTGATCGTCAATCGCAATTATTACGATCGGTGAATCGTCGGATGTAATCCTTCTCTCGTTATCAACATATTGATAACGAAAACCGAAACGGGCGTCCAAGGTCTTTAATTCAATACTCTCAATAGCCTTCACATTTACGAGAAAACTGCCGAACCAGACTGCCAATAACGTGATGAAAACGCCGGACAGCGTTTTATTCTTGAATCCTGAAAAATAAATACCAAGCAGCATCGCCAAAATAGACAGCGCGGTTAAACCGATATTAAGCAAATAAAATAATACCAGAGAATCGCTCATATCCGGTAACAATTTTAAGAGCAAATTGGGTACGAAAACAAGCAAGGAAAAAATGAGACAAATAAACGCCCATTTATTTTCCATCAGGTTTTTAAAAAATGTTCCGTTGGCCATAGTAACCTCATGGGTTTGATGGTGGGTAATAGATGTGATTTACTTGGTCGGAATAAAAAACAAGACCTAACCCGAGTCATTCGGATTAGGCCTTGTCATATATAGCGCTATTACATATTAAAAAACAAAATCGTAGCGGGCAGAAAACAGGCTGTTGATCTCCGACTTGGTTCCGGTTACATTTCCGCCACTGTCGAACTGAGGAATTTTGATACCCGAAGTTAGATTAAAATTCAATGTGAGCGTATTGTTCTTATAAAAATTAAATCTCTGCCCGAGGTTAATGCTCGTCAGGCTGAGATCACTTGAGTTTGGAATCGATACGCCCGTGTAGCTCAAGCCTCCGTACACATTGAGAATTAACTTATCGGTATTGAGCAATTGATAATCGCCGGAAACGCCAAATCCCGTTGCCGATGATTTGTCTTTCTGAACGCTGCCTGTATTAGGGCCTGACGTGGCTACGCTTCGCGTATTACCGGATGAGGAAGAGAAATTGACCGTCGTGCGCAACGGAAATTTCCATTCGGTGGTTATACCAAGGCTGATGCTGTTATTATCGGATGCCTGAAAAGGTATATACGAAAAAGTGTCCAGCTCCGCATTGACCGGAGTTACTACTGTATACTCTTCGGTGTTGTCATCTTTCTTGCTTGTGCTGTAATTGACCGTGGCATTATGACGCAAATCCATGGCAGAAAATCCATACGAACTGCCGAGCGAAATAATATTGGTCACGCTTTCTTCAGGCAAAGCGCCTACTTTTGGCGTCGTGTAATTAAAATTATTGTCGCGA
>JAEUSJ010000160.1 GCA_016788215.1 bacterium
CATGTTATCAAATAAAAATTGATTTTGCAAATCCTAATTGATATATTGGCGCGCATTTATAAAAAATCACTTAAGAGTTTGGAAAAACGAAACCATGGCCATTGAAAACATTAGAAATTTCTGTATTGTTGCGCATATTGACCACGGGAAATCCACGCTGGCTGACCGTTTGCTTGAATACACGCATACCATCAACAAACGAGAGATGCATAACCAGGTGTTGGACAGCATGGATCTGGAGCAGGAACGCGGCATTACGATCAAGGCGCATGCAATTCGTATGGACTATATAGCTAAAGACAAACAAGAATACATTCTGAACCTGATCGATACGCCCGGCCATGTGGATTTTACGTACGAAGTATCGCGCAGTCTTGCCGCGTGCGAAGGCGCCATATTGGTGGTGGATGCGTCCCAGGGGATCGAAGCGCAAACGATAAGTAATTTGTATCTTGCCATCGACGCGGGACTGCACATAGTTCCGGTGGTCAATAAGATCGACCTTCCCAGCGCGCAGCCGGAAGTAACATGCCAGGAAATTATCGATCTGATCGGGTGTAAACGTGAAGATATTGTTTTGACAAGCGCAAAAGCGGGTATTGGCATTGTTGAAATTCTCGATAAGATCGTCAGCGATATTCCGGCGCCGACCGGCGATCCGACAAAACCGCTTCAGGCGTTGATTTTCGATTCGGTGTTCGATCCGTTTCGCGGCGCGATTGCCTATGTGCGTGTATTTCAGGGCGAATTACCCCAGCGTACGCATCTGAAGTTTTTTTCCAACGACCGCCATTACGATGCGGATGAGGTTGGATATTTGCGCATAGATAAGATCAAATCGGAAAAATTGTCCATCGGCGAAGTAGGGTATGTTGTTGCAAATGTTCGTGAGATCAGCGATATACGTGTGGGCGATACGATCACCAATGCCGAGAATCCGGCGGCCGAACCGCTCGAAGGTTACAAAGACATCAAGCCGATGGTTTTCAGCGGTATTTACCCGACGGACAGCGATGATTTTGAGGAATTGCGTCACTCGCTCGAAAAACTCAAACTCAATGATTCGTCGCTGATCTACGAACCTGAAACTTCTACCGCGCTGGGATTTGGATTTCGCTGCGGGTTTCTCGGATTGCTTCACATGGAGATCGTGCAGGAACGTTTGCATCGTGAGTTCAACATGAACATGATCACGACCGTTCCAAGTGTGCGTTACCAGGTATTCAAAACCGACGGTACGATGGTCGAGATCAGCAATCCGTCTTCTATGCCGTCGCCGGCCGTGATCGATCATGTAGACGAACCTTATATCAAAGCGCAGATCATTACGCCGACTGAATTCATAGGCAATATTATGAGTCTCTCGATGGAGCGCCGCGGCATATACAGGAACACCGACTACATTTCGCCTACGCGTGTGGACATCAAATTCGAGTTTCCATTGTCTGAGATCGTTTTTGATTTTTATGATAAATTGAAATCGTGTACAAAGGGCTATGCGTCGTTTGATTACGAATATATCGGATTCAAGGAGGGCAATCTCGTCAAACTGGATATTCTGATCAACGGCGATCCGGTCGATGCGTTTTCCGGCATCATTCATCGCGATAAAGCGTACGAATGGGGACGCAAGTTGTGCGAAAAATTGAAAGATCTTATTCCGAAACAGATGTTTGAAGTCATCGTGCAGGCCGCGATCGGTTCCAAGATCATCGCGCGCGATTCCATTCGCGCCATGCGTAAAGACGTAACGGCAAAATGTTACGGCGGCGATATTTCCAGAAAGCGGAAATTGCTGGAGAAACAAAAAGAAGGTAAGAAACGAATGAAACAGATCGGGAAAGTTGAAATTCCACAGGAAGCTTTTCTGGCTGTATTAAAAATTACCGAGTAGAATCTTATTAGGATCACTTCGGGGTCATGCTGAGCCTGTCGAAGCGTGAAAGGAAAATTATACAAAAGCATTTCGTCACCCTTCGAAAAACTCAGGGCGACTTCTATTAAGCAGATAGTGGTAGGAAAAAAATTATGTCAGATCAATACGTCGTGGTTCTCGTAACCACGGAAAACATGGCGGAAGCGGAGACGATCTCGAAAACGCTCGTCTTTGAAAAATTGGCCGCCTGCGTGAATATCGTGGATAAGGTCCGTTCGATCTATTATTGGGAAGGAAAGGTTCACGATGAGAGCGAGTATCTGCTGGTGATCAAATCGACGGCGGAGAATTTCGAAATGGTGGAAAAACGTATCAAGGAATTACACAGTTACAAAGTGCCGGAGATCATCGCACTGCCGATCGTAAAAGGTTCACAAGACTATCTGCAATGGCTGAGCGACAATACTCATCAGGCAAAAGCATAAACTTTTTTCTTGTCTCCGATCGGTTTTTCCAACGCTAATTTGTCGTACGTCGAAATAATGCTCTCGGTTTTGTTTTCGATGTACGTACATAAATCCAATAAGAAATTCAGTGAATCTGTCTGCTGAGGTCCTTCGATTACCAGCCCGAGTAAATTCTCCCTCGCCGTTCCCACATATTTTTTGATCTCCACAAACATAACTTTAAAAATCGAGTAACTCTTCATGATCTGAATGAGTTTTATCGATTTTTCGCGGTCGATATGTTTGATCCATTGCCTGATTTCCGGTTTCAGGTCGTCCGCGGCCGCGTTGAGCAATTCAATTATCGGCAGGCTGATGTAGCCGTGCTGAAGGTCGTTATCGGAACCTTCTATTAAGCCGAACATATCCTCGAGGTCATCTGTAAGTTGATACGCCATGCCGAGGTGGTAGCCGAACTGTGTCAACCGGTTGATCGAATCGGCGTTGTCGGAGGTAATACGGATGCCGAGCGAACTTGCCAACGCAAAAAGCGATGCGGTTTTTTCGTCGATGATCTGCAAAAATTCTTTTTTGGAAATGTCGAGATTGTAGAGAAGTTTATGTGAATAGATTTCGCTTTTGATCATCTTCTTGATCGTGGCGAGAAAATATTCGGTGACCTCTTGCGGCAGATGACGGATCATGACATTAATACTCTCGGTTAACAAATAATCGCCGGAGAGAATAGAGGTCAGGTTGCCGATCTTCTTCTGCGCGGCAAGATTCATTCGTCGTGAATCCGTATTATCCAACACGTCGTCGTGAAATAGGGAAGCGAGGTGCAGAAGTTCCACCGCCACCGCGCCGTATTTCACCGTATCGGATGGTTTATCGCCGAGCCGCGCGGAAGCGCCGATGATAGTCGGCCTCAGGCGTTTTCCGCCCTGATGGTGGCTTTTTAGAATTTCTTTCAGATCGGCGCTGCCAGTATTTTCAAAGACCTCGGCTATCGACCGGTCCGTTTCGTCGATGAATTGTTTCAGCCACGGGATCGTATCAAAATTTATCATGTTTTATCCTTTGTAATTACTCACTTCCAGAATTGTCATACCAAGTTGTCTTCCAGAACGATCAGCGCGGGGGCGCGTACTAATTGCGTTTACGACGTCGCCAAGGTTGGGGGCGGTAGATTGAGCGCTGACTGCTCATCAAGCCGCAATTGAGCGACGACATGTAACATACCGCTCCTACGGAGCTTCATAATTTTTTTCCGAATCATTCTATAAATATCACGCTCCTAACGGAGCGATTAATCCAGTCCTTTATTTTTAATTCTCCGGAATGGTTGTTTTAAGCCCCGGAGGGGCGCAATATGTATAGAAATTTGCACATTCACATTTTCTAGCCCCAGCGGGGCGATATATAACGCTCCTACGGAGCTTCATGGTTGTTTTTCGATTAATCGAGGATTAATAGGAATCAACATAGAAATCAAGATCTGAAAACCCGTTGTCATTCTTAAAGAATCCTTTTTAATTGAAAATGCGACCTGTGATTCAAAAAGATTCTTGCAGAATGACAAGATCGGCATTTTGGACTGACCACTGAGTAGTTACACAACTTTCCTTCACTTCCAATTCACCGGGATCGCCGTGATCGTCTGTGACGTCACTTCTTCACCGTGCATGAATTTTTCCAGCATCCGGTTCACGCCTTCCGAAATTTCGATCATGCTCTCTAGTCGTTTCAAAAAAACTGCCGCTTGTTTTTTCTCATCCGCGCTCATGGTTTTCTGATTCTGGCGGAGGAGATCGGCGGAACGGCTCATCGTATCGAGCACCGGCTCCAACTCGCGTTTTTTTCGTTCGCGGACGAAGTGAATGATGATCTTCCAGATATCTTCGTCGAGTTCGTAATAATCCTTTCGGTCGCCTTTGATCCTTACTTTCCGGATGACGCCCCATTCTTTCAAAGCGCGGATATTCATGCTTGCATTGCCGCGGCTGATGCGAAGCTGACGGCACATATCGTCCAGCGTCAGCGGCTGATTACTGCTGAAAAGCAGGGCATATAACTGGCCCATGACCTTATTGATCCCCCAGAAAAACCCGATCTCGCCCCAGCTTTGCGTGAAATGATCGATCGATTTTTGTAAGGCTTTATTCATTGCTTGTGAAAGTAACTGGTTCCATTCAAAGTTTCAAATATTTTTGAAACTTCATTACCAACAATAATAACGGAAAAAAGGGGAATTGTCAAGAGGGGAGGTTAGAGAGGGAGTTTGATTTAGACTTTAGCGAGTACATGAACGGATGGGAGTGAATTGTGCGATCCAAACACCTATTCTTTCTTTGGAATCTCCGGGAATATTACTACTTTCCCTAGTTGTCGATGGATTGAGTCTCTGCAAGCTTTTTTAAATGTTTCGTCAACATTTTCATTTAGGTATTTAGCGACAATAAAAAGATCAACGGTTTTTACAAGTGCAATTTTTTCTCGGTCTGCTCCAGATTTGCATTTAGTAGTAAAGTCCAATTTTCTTACTGTTGGCTCCTTGAGCCTTTCTGCGTTACCAAATAATATTCCAAATGCTTTTTCTTCAACTTCAGCTCTTGCAAAATCTGCGTTTAAGGCATCCTGTAATTGTCTAAATTTAGTTACATCTATATCTTTATTGTCTTTCCCTTCACTTTCTCCAATGTACCTATGTTTTTCAGGACTTGTAATAACTTGATCCATTTCTAAATTACCATCGTTATAATTTTCAGCCTGATAACCTAGTATTCTGAGCGCTTTGATTACCGCGTTTTCCAGAGGTTTTCCTTGTTCAAAAAGTAGGTCCTTTAATTTAACTTCTTCCTCAAGTTCTATTCTTAGCTTCTCATTTTCCCGTTCACTTTCTGCAATTTTTTCATAATTTTTAACCACCAAGTCATGAAGTTCTATTTCTTTATTACTTAAAAATTGTTTTTTTGACGCCCATTCTGGAGCTGGTGTTTTTCCTGAGCCATCAGTAAGTTTACTATCGATTTCGAGCAAACTTTCAACGAAGTTATTGCCAAAAGCTATACCTTTCTTATTCCAATACTCATTTTGAGTTCCATCTTTTTCTTTTCTTGTTTCTGTAAAATCTGCCTCATTGAAAGTAATCATTGGAAGAGCTACCAAATGTCCAGCTCCAACTCTATACACTGCTCCTAGTATTTTCTTATTGTCTTTGCCGGTAAGGACTATTTGAGCTGTTTTGGTATTTTCAATATACAATTGATATTCCAGATTGTTTTTAAATTTTTTATAAAAATTACTGAATATTGGATTGCCAGAAAATTTAACATATATGCCAGAAGCAGATGTTAACGAACCAATGTTGACTGGTAGAAAATTATAATTGTTAGATGTCCCTGTGCTGTATGTGTATTGCCCCTTTCTCGGCGAAGAAACGCCGGATGCAAGTTGATATTCTTTTTTTTTAGACAAAAGTATAAAAGCGGTTTTCCCAGAATTTAAATAATCTAGGATTTCTTTTCTTAAGTGAGATATTTTTTCTTCATATCTTTTGGATGGTTCAACATTATAGCAACCCCCACCTGCAGAAAAATTTACCCACTCTCCTCTTGGTTCGAATGAGTCAGGTGAAATCAATAAAACATCAGCATCCATCAAAGAAAAACTCTTGTAAAAATCAATACAATTGTCGTTGAACCCTGGTATTTCGTAGCCGATTGTTAATATTTGCTTATTCATGTTTATAATTATATTATCCCTCTATAAAAAATCAAATTCGTTTCTTATTCAAAAAAACCACCGAGGACAAAAAGAAAAAATATTTTAGTTAACTTCCGATTACGAGTCTCGTGTATATCCTATATTTTGAAAATATCTGCATCCGTATGAATTATATTCGATTAACACAATAGGTCATAATTCATGAAAATATTGCCTACGACTCTAAGCTACACTCAAAAGCTATGATTATTTTCACTGTAGTTCAATCAAAAAAACAGCAGCGATCGACAAATTCCCTTGAAAAACTTGAGTTGTTTGTCTAATTTGCCGAAAGCTTTTTTTACCACAAACAAATCTGCTTCACTCCTTATGACCACTGCTGTTGTTTTGCCTCATCCTCCTCGCCCGCATCCAGATGAAAACGGGAACGCCGGTAGCTATTAAAACAATGCCCCAGAATATGGTATAGGCGCCCAAACCGATCACCGCCCATGCAGAATATAAAAAGGCCAGCACCGTTATGATCACCAATTTCACAAGTTTCTTTCGGTCCTTTGCCTTATAAACAAATTTTAATTGCGCCAGGGTTGATAACAAGTAGGGAATAAGCGTCGCCAGCGTTGCCAGTAAAATGACAAAAGTAAATTTATCTACAAAACTTTCTGCATAGTTCATCAACATCAGCAAAGAAATAAGTACGCTTGAAATAATGATTCCAAAAGCCGGTGTTCCGGTCTTAGAGAGGGCGCGAAACTTTTTTGGAAACAGATCATCCAGCGCTGCCGCCAAAGGCATCTGGCCCTGCAAAAGTATCCAGCCGTTCAATGCCCCGATACATGCTACAACTCCCGCGCAGGCAACAATGTATCCCGCAGAGGAGCC
>JAEUSJ010000161.1 GCA_016788215.1 bacterium
GATTTACCCCGCCAATACGCCATTGGATTAGATCTTGGCGGTACGCATTTAAAATACGGCATTATTTCTGATCGCGGAGAAATCGTATATAAGAACTTTACGCCAGGCCGAACGTCGGAAGGCGGGAAAAAAGTATTGAACGTGATGGCTGAGGCTGCGTATGAATGTATGATGTTCGCAAAGAAAGAAAAAATTACCATTTCCGCCGCCGGCGCGGGATGTCCCGGAACAATTGATAGCGAACGAGGCATTTCACTTGGACCGACGATTCACATTACCGAATGGGAAGGCGTTGAGATCGCATCGGCCATTAACAAAAAAATCCATTTGCCCGTATTTGCCGACAATGACGCCAACTTTATGGCCTTCGGTGAATATATCGCCGGCGCCGGCCGTCAAAAAAAGTTTGTGGTCGGGATCACGCTTGGAACGGGCGTTGGCGGCGGTATTATAATTAACGGAGACATTTATCGCGGCGCTGTATTTAATGCGGCAGAATTGGGACACGTCGTTGTTGACGCGGAGGGGCGCGCATGTTCCTGCGGGAATCGCGGATGCATGGAACGGTACGTCGGCGCTAAATATATCGTGCAGGACGTTGTCGACGCATTAAGCAAGAGTGAGGAATCTATCATAACCCAAGGACTGAAATCGACGAGCGACGTTACTCCCGTGTTAATTTTTGCTGCAGCGAAACACGGCGATGAATTATGCGGGCGCATCGTCGATCAAATGGTAAAATATTTAGGCGCGGGGCTTACCAGTATTATAAACGTATTAAATCCGGATGTGATTGTCATTGGGGGAGGCATGTCGGATGCAGGGCCGGTATTTATCAAACGTATCGAAGATGAGGTGCTGTCGCGTGTGATGAAGCCGGTTCGCAAACAACTGCAGGTAGTCCCGGCACAACTCGGGAACGATGCGGGGATTATCGGATCGGCGATGTATGCTATGAAACAAGTACCATTGAACATGGATCAATGATCAACAGGTATTATGGTCTGTACGAAACAGAAAAACTTTCCGTTTCCCATATTTGAACGAAATGCATCTTAACGGCCGATGGAAATTTTTTCTCCAGTTCATTATAAAAATACTCGCAAATTTTTTCAGACGTAGGATTCACATTTTTGAAATAGAGATGATCATTGAATAAATTATGATCAAACTCCGCGATGAGATTCATTAGAATTTTTTTCAGCACCGCATAGTCCACCGTCATACCGTTTTCATCCGTCGTTTCACATCGCAAAACGACTTTTATTTTCCAATTATGGCCGTGAATACGGGCGCAGATGCCCGGATAATTTCGCAACGCATGCGCTGCGGAGAAAGTTTCGACAAGTTCTAATAGGTACATAAGAGTTCTTTCTAAGGCTGAGTTACTTTACGCAAATACGTAAGCGCCGCCGGAACGTTTTCAAATAGAATCAATTGACAAATCGTTTTCTTTGAGAAATGAAACAGAAAAAGTTCGTCATGCAGCTCATACACGGCATAATACTCATCATCATCCATTTGTCCCGTTTCTTCAATCAAAGAAGACTCCGGATGGTCATGAACGGCTTGGTAAAAAACATCCAGGTTTTCGCGGAGGAGTTCAAGTGTCTGCATGGAACGAGGAGGACGCTGTGAGGGTTATTTAGAATTTTAATTTACTGATACGGTCTTTGAAAATATTGGAAGCCGGATTGTAGAGTACGACCTTGTTCCGCCCTGTTTCTTTGGCTTCGTACAGCGCTTCGTCGGCGGTGCGCATGATGGCATCGGCTTCCATGCCGTCTTCCGGATGCCTTGAAATTCCGACGCTGATACGAATATTAAAATCCTGTTTATCGTACGGCGAGTAAAAAAAGCGCTCATTCAAATCGGCGCGAATACGGCTCATGACCATAGCGGCATCTTCTCCGCGTGTCATCGGCATGATAACGGTAAACTCCTCACCGCCGTAACGGCACACGATGTCCTGCGTTCGCAATGATTTCTTAACGTGCTGGGCCAGTGATGACAGAACAAAATCTCCTGCACGATGGCCGTACGTGTCGTTGAATTTTTTGAAATGATCGATGTCAAACATTACCAGCGCCAGAGGCTGCTTGTAGCGCCTCGTACGGTTAACTTCCGTCGGCAGGCGATCGTCAAAAAAACGCCGGTTATACACGCCGGTCAGTGAATCCACGTAGGTCAGTTTCATGAAATTGCGCGAAACCTGAATGGCGCGCTCTATCCTTACTTGCAGCTCCTGCAAATCAAATGGTTTGATCAACAGCCCGTCTCCACCGGCCTTGAATACGTTGATCTTGGTTTCCAGATTGCTTACAGCGGTCATGACGATGATCGGGATCAACATCGTTCCTGGTTGTTCCCGCACACGGCTTATCAGTTCCAATCCGTCCATTTCGGGCATGATAATATCGGCCAGAATAACATCAGGTTTTTCCGTTGTGGCGATCTGTAGGCCTTCCAAGCCGTTAGATGCTTCAAAAATCTCATAATCCCTTTTCCCAAGAAAATCCAGGATCATATTACGTACGGCGGGATTATCCTCCACGAGCAAAACGCGTGGTTTTAATAAAGCGCCTTCACCGGTGGTCGGTTCGGCAGAATCTTCGGAAGGTTTTTCTTTGTCGCTCATGAGTTTAACTGATACCTTGCAAAAGTTTTCGTTTAGAGTCCGTGAGTACGCCTTTTTTTCTGAGTTCGTCAGTATAAGCCTGAAGCAGAAGAGGATTCGATTCTTTAATGCTGACTGCCACAATCAAATCGACCAGATCATGAATCGCTTCCAACGTGACAAATTTACCGCCCGTTTTCTCCGCGAGAAATTGAAAATTGTTGATTGTTTCTGTAACATTATTACACAAGACGGTGTAAATTTTTACATTTTTTTCGACCAGTTTGTTCGTTTCAATTCGGTAATCCCGGCCGCTTAAACAATCGTCAAAACTGTCCATCACGCCGTGAGGCGGTTTGTCCCCGATGAGAATAATGGCTTTGCCTTTCGGCCCTTTCGTCCAGTCAAGTTGATTTGCCTCATAGAGCGCGCATTCAACCGCTTCTGCGCCTCCACCGCCTGCGCCGGGCATGATATCGGGCGATCTAAGAAAAGCGGTTATTTCTTCTTCTTTTTCAGAAAATGCCAAGGTTTTGGTAACGTAAGGCCCTTGTTCATGGTCCTTGTACACAATGACGGAAATGCGTGCATCGGGGACTCTCTTGCGAATTTCACGAATGATCAATTGAACATTGACCTGAACTTCCGACAAATAAATATCCATACTGCCCGTTGTATCAAACATGAAAACCACTTCCAGAGGACTGGTTTTACGCGCTTTGTCCAGAATCGGTTTCGCCAACGATTTGTGTTCGGCGATTTTCTTAAGCAAAGCTTCTTTTTGTTTCTGAACTATTTCTCCGCTCATGAAAAAAACTTTCAGGACAGCGTATGATACGAATATAACGAGATGGGTAGGGTGAATATAGGTCAAATTATCCGCTTAGCAAATAAAAAATTTCAAAAAAATTAAAATATACTGAGCCTGCCTTTGTATCCCGGTATTGCACGCAAAAACTATTTACGTTATATTTTCAGCATACTTATCTGGATATGACGATTTTATATGAACGAATTTTCTGGAAATCCATGGCGACCGGAAGGCGAACAAGGAAAAAGTGATGCTGTTCAGCACCGGAAGAACTTGGTTTCGCCGGAGGATTTTTTCCAGGCGGCGCAAACCGCTCAGGAGCAAAAACAATTTCAAACGGCAGCAGATTATTACCGAAGAGCGCTGGCCGTCAACCCGACGTATCTGGAAGCCTGGTTTTATCTCGGATATAATCTAATGGATCTCAAAAACTATGATGAGGCCATAACGGCATTTCTCAAAGCTGTTGAAATTGAAACAGACGATGATCATTTCAAGCCCTATAGCTTTTATAATATCGGACTCAGTTATTATAACCTGATCCGGGATGAGGAAGCGCTTACGTGGTTCAACTCGGCGATCACACTCAGGCCTGATTATGTTCCGGCGATCAATTACGTAGGGCTCATTTATTATGTCAGAAAAGAATACGATACCGCCATAACCTATTTCAACCGGTGTCTTCAGTACGACCCGAAATATATTTATGCCTATTACAACTTGGGGCGTTGTTATTATTATCAGTTCAAAGACGATTTGGCTCTGGAGAAATTCATGAAAGCACTGGCAATCGATTCTAATCATGCTGAGGCAAATAATTATGCGGGGCTGGTTTACCTTAACAAAAAATTATATCCGACGGCCATCGGGTATCTTCATAAGGCTTTTTCCCTTGATTCGCAGTTTGCCGCGCCGGCTTATAATCTCGGTATTTTGCATTACGAACAAAAGCAGTACCCTCAGGCATTGGAATATTTCAAGAAGACCTTGCAGATCGATCCCAATCATGCCGATGCATGCAATTATATCGGTCTGGTATATCAGGACCAGAAAATTTGGGATCAGGCGATTGCCTATTATCATAAAACTCTAGAAATCCAGCCGGATTACAAATTTGCTCTATATAATCTTGGACTCACTTATTATCACCAGAAGGATTATAAAAGTTCCATCCGTTACTATGAAAAGTGCCTCGTGATTGACCCTACCTATGTTTCCTGTCAGTATAATCTTGGACTTGCTTATTATCAAAAAGGGGAAACCCAGATTGCTTTACGTCATTTTGAAGAAGCTGTGCGGCTGAAACACGATCATTATCATGCTCAGTATTATCGCGGTCTTATTTATCACGGGATGGGTTTGCACGAAAAAGCCATGCAGGTTGTTGACGAATTGAAAAAAATTGATTATCCTTCTGCCAAAGAACTCTATAAAGAAATAATGGGAAAAGAATTACAAGCAGTTACCGCCCCCGCGCCGGGAGAAAAGCCAAGAGACGAACAGTTCGGGCCAAGCCACCGCGATCATTAATATAGGATTGACTATGATCGAAGAAGACAAACAGAAAGAAGTTCACAATGAACTGCGGAACTTTCTGCAGATGCGGGGGCTGAAGGCTACGCCGGAACGGTTTGCGGTATTGGATGAAGTGTACTCGACCAATTTTCATTTTGAAGCCGATGATATTCTGGCCCGTATGCGAAAAAAGAAAATGCACGTGTCGCGCGCAACGATTTATCGTACTCTCGAACTTTTAGAAAACAGCGGCCTGATCCGGAAAGCAAAACTAGGCGAGACCAAAGCGTATTACGAACACACGTACGGCCGGCATCATCATGAGCACATGAAGTGCACGCAATGCGGGCGCGTGATCGAATTTGAATCGGAAGAAATTGAGAAACTCCAGGATGTGATCTGCAGGCAATATAATTTTCAAATGACCAATCACATTTTACATCTTTTTGGCGTTTGCGAAGACTGCCAAAAAACTACCGACGGCAAAGCAAAAAACAATTATACGACGGAATTGACAGTGAAGTAATCGAATGCAGTAGAAAACTGATAGTCAAGTCGAAGAAATTATTTGATTTTGTATACATAAGCAGATAAATTAGTCTCATGAATTATCAAGACATCATAACTATTGAGCCTGGAAAACGAGGCGGAAAGCCCTGTATACGACATATGCGCATTACAGTATATGACGTATTGGGATGGCTAGCATCCGGAATGACAACGGATCAGATTTTAAAAGATTATCCTGAGTTAACCATGGACGATATTCAAGCCTGTCTGCAGTTTGCTGCAGATCGTGAACATACAATTACGTCCGCACACCATTGAAATTACTTTTAGATCAAAATTTATCGTTTCGATTGATTGGCCAACTTAGTGATTTATTCCCCGGTTCAGTTCATGTGCGTTTGCTCGGGATGCATGAAGCCGATGATCGTGTGATTTGGAATTATGCAAGGGAAAATGGATTCATGATTGTTACGCAAGATTCAGATTTTCACGAACGAAGCATATTGTTCGGTTTTCCCCCAAAGGTTATTTGGATAAAGGTTGGCAATACGTCGTCTCAACATATTCTACATGTTATTCAAACGCATTATCGCGATATTGAATTGTTTGAAAACGATCGCGATTCCGGTTGCCTGGAATTGTACTAATAGTTCCAATGTATTTCACTCCTCCAGCGACGTCTTGATCTTCCCTGTTTTTAGGAACCTCACTGCCATCTTAAACCACTTCGCGCCCTTTTCGAAAACGAGATACCAGAACGAATTAAGGATTAGTTCGTACGTACCGATCCAGTTGGTTTCGATCTCGCAAAATCCTTTTTTGAACCGATAGACGCCCCACAAGGGATGCTGTTCGTGCGGATGTGCCGGAATTCCCCAGAAATCGTAAGATTCGACGCCGCGGAATTTCGCCCATTCGACCGCGCGCCAATGCACAAGGTGATTGGGCATAAAATTGCGGTGTTCATTCGATGATGCGCCGTAGAGGTAGGTCATTCGCCTACCAAAGACAGTCATGAAAACCGCGGACAACGGTTTTTGTTCGTAATACGCTACGAAGATCGAGCACATCTTTTTTTCCGACAACGTTGTCCACAAATGGGAAAAATAGGACTTCTGCAGAATCAGGAATTTATCCCGTTCGCTCGTCACTTTGAAAAGTTCGTAGAAAATATCCACGCCTTCCTGTGAATTTTTTTCTTCGATGCGAATTCCTTTCTTTTCCGCCAATTTGATATTATACCGCGTTTTGTGATGAAAAGATTTAAGCAGAGTATCTGCATCCGGACGAATGCCTAAAATGATCGTTCCGCGCGGCTGAATATTTTCCGGATTGTAGCGTAATCCGAATGAGTTAAGTGTTTTTACAAATTCGATATCATTTTCCGGAATTTCCGGATCGCAGCGAAAAACAAAAACCTTTTCTTTTTCTGCCAAGTTACGAACGGAAGAGAAGAAAAATGAG
>JAEUSJ010000162.1 GCA_016788215.1 bacterium
CGGCGCAACACTAATTCAATGCTTGTGGGATTCAATTGCAGAAGAGTATCGAGAACGGCGGATGCCTGATCGTAATTATCTTTTTGCAGATGAATCAGCATGACCCCTTCCATAGCGCTCTCATAGGTTGGCAAAATAGTGAGCGCTTCCCGATACTTCGACATAGCTTTTTCATACTGATGTTCCCCTATCGCTTTATCGCCCTGCCATTTTAGTTCAACCGCTTTGCCGGTTGTTATCGGCCCTTCCGTTACATTGATCTCTTTGTCAAATGGAATGATGATCGCACATTCATTTCCGCTCTGCCGCCATTCCTGCAGGAAATCATCATAGGAAACCGCCTGATTATTAGCTACAGTCGGGTCATGCATGATGATCTGATGTTTGCTCTCGTCATAACCGATCACAACCACCACATGGCCGTACCCAAAGGGCGTGAGAAAGACCAGAACCGGTATGCCGTGATCAATGCGTTCTTTAAGATCTTCTATCGTCCCAATATAGCCAAACGACTTATATTTACCCAAACTTCGGGGATAAGAAAGGATGTCATTGGACTGGGCTCCCGCATAATCGCTTTTAATAACTGAATAAATATCGTCTTGATCTATATAATGGTTATAATAGGACAATACCATGGACAGCGATGCAGCTGCGCATTGCGGGCCATGCTGCTTGACATAAGGAATATTTTCAATCACTACTTTTTTTGGCGCTTCCAGCTTCTCAAATTTGATATTAGTGAGAACGACGCTATAGGACGCTTCCTGCAGCTCCGTTGTAGCTTTAAATTCGTTGAACTCTTTTGTCGAAAAATTATTGGAGAGCTTCCGTATCAATCGTTTCCCGGAATCAAATTCCAGCTCCTCAACGCCACGATGTTGAATTGAAATGCGCCCTTGTTCTCCATACCGCGCCGCATCGTAACTTCCGGTGATGCCGTAATATTTTTTTCCATAGGCAATACCGTCGCTGATTTCTTCGAGCTCGGTCACCGCATCAATAGAACCTAGTTTGAAAACGTATTGATTGGATTTCCACATTTCCCCTTCGTAAGTACGTTTTCTTAAGAATGCGCCGTGCAGATCTTCCATGACGGCTATTACAAATCGCGGCAGGGCGTGCGGATCGCTTTCCAGTAATCCGTAAATATTCGTGACTCCGTAAACATCGGACATCCGCAAATACAGCCGTTGCCCAATGAAACTACGCTCTTTGGCTGTCAATGCATACCCGTCGATAGAAATAATGTCCAGTGCAAACTCAACCTCGCCGTAATCAGTAATATCCTGAACCTGTTCACGGAAAACGATCGTGAGCTCTCTCGACAGGTCGCCATTGACATCAGCCCCGATCAGCGCGTCGTTTTTGGAATGCACTTTCAGCGTGTACGTATTCGTCTGACCGATTCTAAGTGAATCGTCAAAAACAACAAACCGATCTCCTAGTCCCGCATAATCACTTCCAAGGCCATGGGTTTGCATATCCGAGACCGTTGGGCGAAAATAATCCGGATCTGAGGCGATCAGCCGATCATATGTCTTCACCGCATTGGTCATATCGGTTTTATCGGCATACGTTTTTGCAAGGTAGTACATCGCATCAAATTCCAGCGAATCCAATTCCACTGCTTTATTGAAATGCTGTATCGCTTTGTCATGAAAATCGATCTGGGAATATGTAAGGCCCAAATTATAATGAAAGACCTTTTGAATAACAGGATCGGAAGTAAATGTAACTCCCTTGACAAAAGACGTTTCAGCCAGTTTGTACTTGCCGGTTCGCATACGCAACAAACCGAGCTGCATGTGTGCCTCGTAATAAGAAGAATCTACTGACACGGCGAGCTGCAGATAATACTCGGCAGAATCAGGCAACGACGCGTTAGTTCCTTTTTCGTAGTAGCCATACGCATCCCTGTTTATTTTCCCATCTATCAACTTTTGAACGGTCACCATATAATCTCTGATATTGACCTGACGATTATCAAGTTCCAGAGAGCGTTGATAATATTCCTTCGACTTGACCCAGTCCTGGCGGCGGAAATACAAATATGCCGCATTGCCATATTCAAACGCTCCCATACGGTCTTGTTGAATTAATTTTTCGTAGTACCTTAATGCTTCTTCATCCTTGCCCAGAATAAAATTGATCCGGCCAAGTTCAGTAAGGGCTAATGTAAAATCCGGCTCGATTCGTATAGCTTCTTTTAAAGAAGACAGGATGATTTCATATGCTTTTCGTTTGTCTTTAACCGCATTGACGAGATCCATTTGCCCTCGCGCATCGAGATAATTGACAAAAGCGTTTTCGTTAAACTGGCTCTTCAGGATAAGCCTTATAAGTCTTGCGTATTCGTTAACCAGATCATTTTTGGATCCAAGGGCCGCCGCTCGATCAAATTGATTCAGCGCCAGCTCCCACAACTTCATTCTCAGAAGACAATCACCGAATTCAAAATACACACCTGCCTCGGCTGCTTTTCCGGTTTTAACCACGCGGTCATACACCGGTATTGCCTTTGCATAATCCCTTTCATCGTAATAGAATCGCGCCAGTGATATCCACGAATCAAGGTTACTGGAATCAAGCTCTGTAAGCTTCAAAAAAAAGACTTCAGCGCCCGGATCATTCAGGGCGCGGGCGGTTTCAGCCAGCCATACGACGCCGTCTATATGATTCGGATAAGCGGCCGTATACCGCTGTAAACTAATATAAGCGCTTTCATATTCTTCCGTGTTAAAAAGCGCCTTCCCATACGGCAGATAAAGCTCATTTCTACGGCTGTCTAATAGCAGCGCCTTGCCGTAGTTCTCAGCGGCCTTGCGATACAGGCCTTGCCCGTCATATACTCTCGCCAGGGCAGCATATGCCTCGGCAAAGTTATTGTCGATCCTCACGGCTCTCCGATACGCGTCCAGAGCGGATCGCCACTGGGACATTCCCTTTTTTTCAAAAGACCGGCCTTTTAAGTAGAATTCCTTCGCTGCCTTATTTTGAGTTGACAGCGGAATGGACGTACAGGAAATCGTCCACCATAACGCCATGACAATGAGTAATGAAACGTATGACGATGCAATTTTGAATTTCATGTTATCCTCAACATTTAGATAAGAAGCGTGTAAATAATGTACGAAAAAGGCGACACGGTGTCGCCTCGACGAAAAAGAATACACGCGATGTGAAATATGAATTTATAAAACTCTGAATATGACCGATTGTTCAACGGCACAGTCACCATGGTTTAGCGGAATTTTTGCGAATTGCATTTGCATGAAAATCCCTTTCATACACTCCAGAAAACCCGCGTTCTTTGTTCCGTCAAACACGATCGTCACGGAATCGACATTTCCGGCTGGCTTGATAACAAAACGAAACCTCACTTTAAATTCCCTCGCCTCACCGGATGTAATATTCCTGCCGTAGCAATTCGCAAAATACTGTGTCTTCAGATTGACCCGTTCCGCGATCTCGCTTTCCTCGCGTCCTTTGCCGTATACTGCCGGCGCAGTGCAGAAAATACTCAAACTTCCGTTTTGCGCATCCTGCGCGTTTGCTATGTCACAACCCGGCATAAACATAAACAACAATCCGGCAAATAGAATAAAGTTATTCATCCATCCCCATTCTAATTAAGTTCTTCTTCATTGAAAACTAACGCGGTGAAACTGTAAATAATTGTTTCAGGCCTTTTCCATGCGTCTTTTGGCAATCCTGCTTTAACGCAAGTCTGTTCAAGGAATGTCTTCCTGTCCCATCGGTATTCCGTAGCAACTTGCGGTAGCAATAGACCATGATGGAAGCCGCTCTCTATCAAGAGCCCGTGTTGACCGGGGATGATACTTTCGACGTCTTTGACTTTTTTCATCGGCGATAATACGCTGATTTCAATCTCAATGTTCCCTAATTCACCAACCGTTAATGGATTAAAACGATTATCGTGAAGAGCGGCAGATACAGCCGCCTTACTGACCGTCTCGGCAAGCGGCTCGTTACTTTGGATAAAACCAACACATCCGCGCAGGCGTTGATCAATCTCGATTGTGACAAAGGCTCCTGCTTTCATTTCTAACGTCGGAGAAATAGAGTAGTTTTCCTCCAAATCCGGTACCGGCACCCCTTTGACGGACGATATAATCGATTGCCGTGCAATGTCCAGCAAAATTTTTTTTTCTTCAGAAGATAAAATCATATCCGGTTGAAATATAAGTCAGAAAACTACTGATTATCAACTTTTTCCAATAAGTTTTTTTTTACAGTCTCGATCGGCATGATATTCTCTGTCCACAAATAGAATGCCGCCGCCGCTTGTTCAACCAACATGTCAAGTCCGTTGATCGTAACTGCGCCGGTAGCGTGGGCATACCGCAAAAACACCGTTTTTATAGGATCGTAAATAAGATCATAAACGATCATTTTGGAATCAAAAAAATCAGGTCTAACCAGGCATTCTTCCGAAGCTAACCCTACCGACGTTGTATTTACGATGAATTTGGCGCCAAGGTTTGGCAATGCATCTGACGAAACAAACCGCAGTGGAACGTCAGGCTTTATGGATGCAAAGTCACTGATCAATTGCAGCGCGCGTTCTTGAGTGCGGTTGTAAAAAAAAATTTCGCCGACATCATAATTATTTATTAATGCAAATACCACAGCTCTTGCGCTGCCGCCTGCGCCAAGGACCAACACTTTCTCATTTTCAATATTTTTTCGGAACGGCTCCAATGATTTTGTAAACCCTACGACGTCCGTGTTATAACCGATCCATTTACCGCGCTTTTGGACAACCGTATTCACAGAACCGATCAATTTTGCCTCAAACGAAACTTCGTCCAAATAGTTGATCACAGCAACTTTATGTGGAACGGTCACACTGAACCCACCAACCCCAAGCGCTTTGAATCCGCTCAGAGCTTCTTTGAGGTCGAGACTATCAAACGCCAGAAAAACGGCATTGATACCTAACGATTTAAAAGACGTGTTGTGAATAAGCGGTGAAAGGGAGTGTCGGATTGGAGAACCAATGAGGGCATATAATTGAGTAGAACCATTAATTTCAATTAAAGAATCGATCATGCGCAGAATCAGGTCCGATCAGATTTATGGCAAAAGAGCTTGGTTGTTTGAAAAAACATCCTCATTTACTTGATCTAATATTTTAATTTTTTCCGTTTTGATCGTTCTATTTTCCCTCATATTCTGTTTTTCTGTAGAAAATTTCATAGCGCCATGCGGCTCCCAGTTTTTCCAATAATACGATCCGTCTTCCGAGTCCTGCAGAAAAAATCTCCATTGGTCCATCAAGTATGTTTCCTGGTTGATGAAAGCCCAGTACTGATCTTTGGGTGTTAAGCCGACCTGATCAAATTCCAGATGCACTACTTCATAATTATTACCGGAAGCGGAATCCTTTTGCATGCCATCGTAGCGCAGCTTAACGCCCGGATCTTTTAGTTTCCAAGGCATAACGATCCAGTACGTATCGTTAATGAAGCGGTTGTAACCGTACTGAAGTTTATCCTCCGCCTCCTTTGCGGCCAACAATTTACCGTCAACGTACGCCCGCCCAATTTTCTTATTAATGTCCTCATACAGCATACAATAGGATTTTCCATCCCGCATTTTTCCCTGCACGCGGTAGCGTCCGGTGAATTTATCCCATACATGCTGATGCCGTGAGACTTCCTTCCCGTCTGCTTCTACAACAAAATCAAACCTGAAATAACGTGTTTCATTCCACGCGTTAGCTCCGCCCATCGCGTTCATCATACGGTCGGCAAGTTCCAGAGCCTTTTTATCAGTGGAAGTGCCGGTTCCGGCGGCTTCATTTCTCGATGGCGTCGATTGTTTGCTTCCGCAGGCGCTCACGAAAAGAATCAAAATATATATAAATCGAATATTCATTAAACTATATTTTTGAGTGCCACGACTCGGTTTAAAAAAACGGTTAGCCGCGAATCCACACCAATTTTCACAAAAAATTCAAATTCATAAAAATTTGCGCCAATTGGTGGCAAATAATTACTTCTGAGTCTTGACCTTTGCTTTTTGCGTCTGCAGATAATCTTCGTCCACCGTTTGCCATTTAACTCCGTAAGATCCGAGAGACGCTACGTCATACAATAGAAAAAATTTTCCGCTTTTCATTTTAAAAATCTGAACCTGAAGTACTTTTTCATCGGAATCGTTGGTCAAATTTTCAAAAATAGAATATCCGCGTAATTCTGCGGGAGTGATTTCCGGGCCAAGATCCTCGTCAAGAATGTACGGAACCAACTCGTTGTTAAAAGAGTACTCCTCGTATTTGGTAAAACTGGAACCTGTAAAGCCTCCGCCGACAATACCTCCCAAAATAATTGCCATGGAAAGGGGATGTGCCAGGGCTGCAGCCCCTTTTTCACTGGACGCCGCTGAGCCAACGGCATATCCACCTGCAATACCAAGCACGCCGCCGATTACAGAGCCCCAGATAATTTTTTTCTTCTTGCTTTGGTCACCGGAAAAAATAATTTTAGAAACAACCTCAACGGGCAAATCGGTCTTCTGGCCGTTTTGCGCAACGACCAGTTTGTTATCTGACACACTGATAATTTTCGCGTCGAAATCAACATTCGCTATGAAAACGGTCGCAGCCGCATTAATTTTATTGTCCTTGTTTGCCTGCCAATCCGATTGGTTGAGCATCTGGCTACGCGGTCCGCAGCTTATAAACAGGCTCGCAAACAATAAAAATGTTAAGCCTCTAAGAAGAGTTTTTGGCAACATGACTTGAACTCCGGGTAAGTTTATCAATGAAAACATATCTATTCGTTATAGTCCGCAAGAATCAATCACCACCGTTACAAAATTCCGGGATTGCTGCGTCATCCAGTTGTATTTCGCAAAACCTTCTTT
>JAEUSJ010000163.1:0-1585 GCA_016788215.1 bacterium
CGGTTTCTGAAGGCATGTCCATCGCACGTTCGTACATCACGGACTGATTTGCCAAAGGGCTCGCATATCGCTGCGTGTAGGGGTTATCCGCGCCGGAAAGCGATTGCAGAAACTGGGATAGAGACTGCCTCATGGTTAGCGGCGATTCGATGTCACTGTAAATAAAATGCGGAAATCCTACGACCAGGTTAAAACGTGTATTGCTCAGGTTTTGAGCGTCATTGATCAAGGAAGCTGACAACACAAGTTGAGCAGTTTTATCATCCGTCAGGTCAATACGGTACGATGGCGTCCATCCAATACCGGATTGAAAATAAACCATCTGAAATGTTGCTTCTTGCAACGTGGAATTAGTTTTGATCTGCAGAGAAGTTGTTTGAACCGTATCGTCAATTTGATTATTAAAACCTTCCGGAAATTCAAAAAAATCATAATAAGCAGAAACCTGCGCCGTGATTGTTTGATTTGCGTTTTTGAGAGTAACTAAAATCCTTTCGTCTGTGCCGGTAACTTTTTCCAGTACTGCCGTTACGGACAAGACCTTTTCCGCACGATGCTGCCACACGATTTTTTTTCCGGTATTGGCCTTAAGCATGTCTAACAGACTTTCCGCATTTCTTTTGACGGCTTTTTTCTCGCGAACGGCTTTTAATTCATCTATCTGAATTCCCTTTTCAAGCGGCGCAACCCACAGAGTTCCGAACGCGGCATCCGGAATACCGAGGATAGTCCCCACGCCTTGAGAGAGAGAAATTTTTCCCTCACATACAACGAATGAGCTTCCGTTCTTAAAAACATCCATTTTGGTGATTTTTATGGAAGGGTCGTTGATCTGCGCAGCGGCCCCGGTTGCAAACAGCAAAAGGAAAAGCATCACTACATGTTTCATGGCGGCACCTCATCGGTTTAGAAAAATTTATTTTGAATGGTTAAAAGTAACATATCTGTTCACGTGAAACAAGTTTTTAAAAAAAACAATACGTTATTCCGAATCAGGCAATTTTTTTTGACGTGATGAACACTACACGGCAATCATCATCGTGGCATCCAAAAGACTTTGCTCGAGCCGCCGATTGTTTCGAGATTCCATGCTGTTTCCAGAATTATAAACAAAGATGCTGAGTCTCTATTGCAGAAATTTTCTGAATGTTTCTTTGAGCAGGCTTTGGAAGTGATAAACGCCCAATTCCCGTTTGACTGAAAAACGTCCGCGATGATAAGCTTTCGATGACAACCCCTTCTGAACGTGTTCGCATATCTCGATATCTTCAGCCTGTATCAGATCACTGTAACGTATATCTTCTTCAGCCATCTGAACGGCCTTTTCAGAAGAAACATCGTCATAAAAATAATCGAAGACCACGCGCGTAACATTGTGGGTGATGGGAATGATCGTATTGGTCTGCAGGCGTCCGGGCAGGATATTCAGCATGAAATTCGGGAAAACACAGTAGTAAAAAGCTTGTCCGTCATTGTTTTGATACACGTTGTTCTGATCGGTAAATGGACTGAACTGCAACGAATAGTGCGGAAACGCCTCGGTAACGTACCGGGAGTAATCGAGCATCTTACACAGTTCGGGATG
>JAEUSJ010000163.1:1681-6873 GCA_016788215.1 bacterium
TGGACTGAACTGCAACGAATAGTGCGGAAACGCCTCGGTAACGTACCGGGAGTAATCGAGCATCTTACACAGTTCGGGATGAACGAACGGCAGATGATACCCTTCGAGATAATTATCTACATATACTTTCCAGTTGCATTGAACGCGGTACTCAACGCGTTTGTAGAATTTTTTTTCCGAGAGGCGAATCGGCGCGATGCGTTCGGGGATGCCGTCAAAAAACGAATGTAATTTGGGAGGTGACTTCGAAAGGTTTACAAAGATCAATCCTTCCCACACATCCACGGAAATCGAAGTAAGTCCGTAATCTTTTTTGTCAAACAATTCCACCCGGTCAAAATCCGGAACGCCTCGAAGCGAGCCGTCGAGCAGATACGTCCAGCCGTGGTATTGACATTGAAATACTTTACAATTACCGTCCTTTGTAGCGAGCGGCCCGCCTCGATGACGGCATACGTTATAAAATGCGCGCAGAACATGGTCTTTGTCCCGAACGACCACCACGGGATTGTCCGCAACCGTTGTCAAAAAATAATCGCCCGGGTTAGTAACTTGCGCAAGATGGCCGGCGTATTGCCAGCATTCCGAGAAGACGCATTCATTTTCTAAATTCAACATTGCCGGCACAGTATACCAGGTGGACGGAATGGTCTCGGAACGCTCAAGCGGTTCTGTCCGTAGAATGTCGTCTGAAAAATCAGGAAGTTTGCTCGGATTGGTCACGGGTCTTTCTTTTAAGGATTTATCCTGACAAAGACCGGGCTTTGTTCGCGCTTGAATTCGTTGGTCAATTTTTTCAGGCCGGTGCCGTCGTATTTCATGATATAAATATCAAAATCTTTGTCTTCAGAATCAGAACGGTCGAAAGTAAGCCATTCACCGTCAGGGGACCATGAATGCCAGCCTTCGTTGGCTTCATCCGGGGTGATTTGCTTCAGCCCGCTTCCGTCAGGCCTAATGGTGAAAATGCTGTAATTGCTTTTTTGTTTCGATTGAAATGAGATTTCGTTATGGCGGGGTCGCCAAACCGGCGGACCGGCGTGGTAGGCATGCCACGGCGCGGTCGTATCTTCTTTCGGATAAAACGTGATCTGACGCGGATCCGTTCCGTTGTCGTTCATGATCCAAAGTTCGTCGATGCCGGTTTTGTTGGATCTGAAAACGATCTGTTTTTCATCGGGAGAAAATACGGGGTCATTGATCCTGCACGTATCGTGTCCGAGCGAACGCAGTTCATTTCCGTTCTCGTCGATAATATAAAAACGGTGCCCGCCGTCCTTACGTGACGCAACGACCCATTCTTTACCGTTCTTTCGGGTTCCGAACCAGGAATCTTTTACGAGAAAAGGAGTGAGCCGACGAACGTTTTGGCCGTCAGAATCCATTTCGTACAGGAAATATTTCCGGTATGTGGTGTCGCGATCCGAGACGAAATATAATTTATTTCCGTAGGCATAATAAACCCAGTCGATACCCGGATGATTCGAGATGTTCTTTTTGCCGCTGCCGTCCGGGTTCATTATGAATATCTCATAGTTGTCGGTAGAATCCGCATACTTTACGTTATAGGCGATCTTGACGTCGGCAAGTTCGGTGAGTGTACAGGACGGCAAAATCAAAACGGTCATGGCGGCAAGAGTAAGATAAAGTCTCATATCATTACCTTTGTGTAAATAAAACGCGCACTTTATTTCCACACGCCCAAAATGGCGCCCATGACCATAAACGTCACCGCATGGTATCCTGCATTGATCAGGAAAAGTTTCATTGATTTTCTTTCGAAAAGGTAGGTAATACCGATCGAGAAAGAAACCCATCCGATTCCGGCGAGCGCACCGGCTGTGATACCCCACACGAGATCGGCGGGACCGGCGAGAAATGCGGCCAGATTAAACGACATTATGAGCGATAGAACAAAGGATCCTCCGAATATCATGGCCATATTGCCGCCTTTCAGACTCTCTTCCGTAAATCCATTCTCAGCCATCCACCCTTTGGCAAACAACATCGGTGAATACCAGATACCGCCAATTACGAATGCCGACAATGCGGCAACAACTACTGCCGCATAATTGATTTGTGACAAATCCATGACTACCTCCTTTGATTAATAAGGATTTTAAATGGAGAAATTCAAAAAGGAACAATACAATGCGACTGTAAAAAGGGAAAGAATATTTTAAATAAATTAAATAAGTCATTCGGGATGAAACGGCCCTGATTCCCTGTAAAAGGAATTATTCAAGAAAATGAATGGCAATGATATGATAAAAAAGAATAATTATAATCATGAAGATTGTCAAGAAAGGTTTATGATTCTTGATGCGTGGAAATGATACGATTAACTTTTCAAATTTGTTGCATATCAATTCTAGAAGTTGTAATATACGCGTAACCCTAAACACAGTAACAAAAAACCCATTCGATAAGGTAGATTTTTGTGTTTGGTAACCTTGTCGGAAAAACGGAGGATTTATGTTAAGAAGAATTGTTCTCGGAACAACAGCGTTAGCGCTCATGGTTTTGATCGGATGCGGCGGCCCGCCGACGGAAGATATCAACAAAGCCAAAGCAGCTAAGACTGCGGCTGATGGCGCGAATGCCGCCATGTATGTCAAAGATCAGTATGATGCCGCCACAGCATCTATGACTGCCGGCGAAACGGCCGTCAAAGCTAAAGAATGGGATAAAGCCAAAAAAGCTTATATGGAAGCTGCCAAAGCGTTTGACGCCGCTGCAAAAGCTGCTCCGGCCGCTCAAGAAGCTATGAAAGCCGATTTAACGGCTCGTCTCGCCAAGGCTGAAGAAGGTCATGCAACTATGGGTAAAGACAAAGCGATGATGGCAAAGGTCAAAATGATGAAAAAAGAAGGCATGGTTAAAGAGTGCGAAGCGGCTGTAGCTGCAGCTAAAGAAGCATTAGCAAAAGATGATCTTATGGCAGCAAAAGAAGCGTTGGATAAAGATGACGCTATTCATGCCGAATTGACTGCAATGATGACGGCGAAGAAGTAATTTTTGGCTATTTTTTTTATAAAAACCCCGTTCGTATACATGAACGGGGTTTTTCTTTTTCTTTCTTACTGTCTCTATTTACTAAGTTCCAATTGGTTGTTGATAGTCAACGCATTGGTTTTAAAATCCACAAGATATGCGGCGCGCTCGCGCTCGACCGCACTCGAAACCGTTCCTGCCAAAATGATCCCATTATTATTGACCACGACATGAATGGGCGGATAAGCGCCAAAAGAATATTTTTCAAACATCCCGTCGCTGTAAATCGCTCTGACGGCACGGTGCGCCAATTCCTCTGACCCGGATGCCCGCTGCAATCGATTATCGATATTCTTTACGCCATCAATTTTAGAGAGTTTCTTTACAAGAACATCGGCGATCCACATTTCATGTGTCCATCCGTTTAGGATCACCGTGCCGTTCACCACATCCGCCGTCACGTAGTCGTAAACGCCATAGAAAACAAAATCTTTGATTTTGGCGTTAACCTCTTCTGCAAGCTGCATATCGGTGACTTCCACAAGAATTTCAGCAACAGGATTTTTCTCGTTCACGAGAACGATCTTGTTTTGATCCATGTTTTGCGGGTAAAGAAAACCGGTAACTATAAAACCGGCCGCGGCGCATAACACGGAAGTCCATAGAAGGGATCTCAAAAGCTTTTTCATGGTTTTTCTCCTTTGGTTAGTTTACTTTGTGACCGGACTTTCGTCCGATCTGTAATTACTTTTTACAAAAGAATTAGTTTAGCATCTCTGGCTGAATTTCAGAAGATTCCGATCACACGCTTTTGTTTTTTGTTAACATGATCCGCTGCCGGATATCGTGTTTAAATTAGTATACTCAACAATCAATATGATGTCAACAAATTTGTTCAATAATTTTGACAAATAATTTGAAAAAATCAGATGAATAGCGACGCAGCTGAAAAGCCCAAACTGAAACGCGAGCTTGGACTGATACAAGCAACGGCCATCAATATGATCGACATGGTCGGCATAGGCCCATTCGTGGTACTTTCACTTGTCATTCAGATCATGGGAGGCCCTTATTTTTTATTGGCCTGGATTGCAGGAGCAGTGATATCGCTGATCGACGGCATGATTTGGGCGGAACTCGGAGCGGCCAATCCAAAGGCAGGCGGCAGCTACAATTTTCTTAAGGAAGCATACGGCGAAAACTCGTGGGGTCGCTTGTTGTCATTTCTGCTTGTGTGGCAAACACTTTTTCAGGCGCCGCTGGTTATAGCGTCTGGCTCGATAGGGTTTTCGTTGTATTTCAGTTATCTCGTTCCCGGGATGGGCACACTCGCGCAAAAGTGTGTCTCAGGCGGAGTAGTAATTGTTCTTACGCTATTGTTGTACCGTCGAATCGAATCCATTGGCCGGATCAGCGTATTGCTCTGGACCGGCGTACTGATCACGATGGGATGGATCATCTGGGGCGGACTTACGCACGGGACCATTCACAACGATTTTATTCCAGACGATCCATCGGTGATAATGAACACGATGTTCTTTGTTGCGCTTGGGCAGGCGTCGGTTAAAACGATATACAGTTATCTCGGATACTACAACGTGTGTCATCTCGGAGGCGAAATAAAAGATCCGGGAAAAAATATTCCTCGAAGTATCTTTATTTCTGTATTCGGTATTGCAGTACTTTATCTTGCGATGAATATCAGCGTGGTTAGCGTAATTCCGTGGCAGGATGCGCAGCATTCGGATTTTATTGTCAGTACTTTTATTGAAACTATCTACGGCCCGGCGGCCGCGATGTTGGTTACAGTGTTCGTACTATGGGTCGCGTTTGCCTCTCTTTTTTCTGTCATGCTCGGATATTCACGAATTCCTTATGCCGCGGCGGTGGACGGACGATTTTTCAGTGTTTTTGCAAAACTGCACCCGACAAAAAATTTTCCCTATGTCTCGTTGTTAGGACTCGGCGCAACGGCTTTTGTATTCAGCTTGCTATTCAAGTTGTCCGATGTTATCACGGCCATTCTCGCGATGCGTATCATCGTCCAGTTTATCGGACAGGCGATCGGGGTGATCATGCTGCGCAAACGAAACGGTACGACCCATTTACCGTTCAAAATGTTTCTTTATCCGTTGCCGGTTATCCTCGTTGTTGTGATCTGGTTCCTTATCTTTATTTCCACGGGATGGCAATTTGCC
>JAEUSJ010000164.1 GCA_016788215.1 bacterium
GTTATGTGGAAGAAAAATTCACAGAATTGAATCGGCCAATGAAGGAAGCCTCCCTGGAAGAGATGGATGTGTTCTGGAATGAAGCAAAGAAGATGGAATTGGAATAGTCCGTTCTTTTCGACACCTGCCTTATGAAGAACCAATACAAACGTCAGGATATTTTTCGCTGTACTCACGATGCTCATGGACAGCGTGGACATTACGTATCGACGTTCCATACCATGCATCGCAAAGGGTGTTTCCCAGACGGATGCACCTATTTCCGGTGGAAGTGCCATGAGCTGGAGCATCGGCGAAAATGTTATCGCGGGTACAGTCACGTAGGGAAAAATTGCCCGGGCTGTAAATATTTTGACGAAGAGAAATTTACACGTTCGCTGGTTAAGGCGGATGAAAACGGCTATAACGTTTTTTTAGATGAACTGCACGATTTTGAAGAATGGCTGAGAGACGCAGAAAATAAAGAGCATTGGTTTCTCGGTACGATCCGGTCAGTTAAGCCGCACATAAGAAAGACTATTTACGGTAACGTGGATCATCCTAAGACTGAGCATACTAACTTGTTGGGATATCTGATCTGCTTTGAAGAAGCTTTCATCGGAAATCAACGATTCGACGATTTCGTATATGGCGTTGCGGGAAGAGAATTCCAGAGCCGTCTTAAGTTCCGCCAAGGCGACCGGGTGGAATTTCGAGGTACTTTGACTATGCGGGAGGGCCGGTTGGTCTTTCAACAATTTAAGAAAATCACTTTCATGGAAAAAAAAGAAGGTGCATGCTGGACAGATAGCGAATCTTTGGTTGCGCGTTCAACCGGAACTACTTTAACAAAACAGGCGGAGAAATGTATTTCCTGCGATCAGGGCATGTTGATCGATGTTGTCGAAAAACATAACGGCGAAGAAAAAGTGTACCATCGTATATTTTGTCTGAAGGGCATGCCCTCAGCCGCTGCGTGTACGTATGATGGATCGAAGGAAATCTACGGCAACACGTGCAGTAATCAATTTAGCAATTTAGAAAAATGACGTTTATTGAATGATATGTTTTTTCAATTGTCCCGCTAACAGCTCCAACTTAGCGGCTAACACATCTCCCGCATTAGCCGCATTGGTATCCGTTGTAAAATTATTATCCAGTTGCTGAATCTTCAATAGGCACTGGCTGTAATTACCCTGATGAAGATAACTTGACGCCTGATACCATTGCAGGTCTTGGAAGTTCACGGCCGGCCGGTGAGTAAATTGATAATTTGGTTCATGGCGTAAAACAAAATCCGACTTTGTGATACAGCCCGCGTAATTTGCACGTGCCCAAAGAACCGCGCTCCATCCCGCATATCCGTCAGAAAGACTGTCTCCGGATACTATTCCAAAATATCGATCCGATTCCGGGAGAGAATCAAGATCGATACAAACCCAACCAAGTCCAATGTAGCCTTCATTTTTGCCAGACTCGACTGCGGTAACGAATGACGTATGTGCCTCAAACAATTGGCCCGATGAAAAGAATCCCCACCCTTCAGATATCGGATCGGGGTCCGTTCCGCCTCCACCGCAACTGACAAAAGCACCAAACGCGGTGATAATTAAAATTCTTGTTAATCGTTTCATGGAAAATCTCCTATTCAATAATTTTTTCTTACTTGATCAAAAGCATTTTGCGTGAAAGAGTACCGGTCTGCGTTTCCAAGCGATAAAAATAAATTCCGGTTGCAACGGTTTGTCCGGCTGCATTTCGCCCGTCCCAGAGAATCTTGTAATATCCGGCGGGATGATTTGCATCGACCAGTTCCCGAATGCGTTGGCCGAGAATATTGTAGATCACGAGTTTGACCTTACCGGCCGTAGCGAGTCCATATTGAATGGTCGTGGTTGGATTAAACGGATTGGGATAATTTTGCGATAGCTCGATCTTTTCAGGAATCACCGCGTGGTTCTGGTCATACAGAGCCACATATTTTCCAAATGAATTTACCGTAGTGGAAACAGAACATAGGCGGCCTTGACCACCGGCGTATTCAAATCCGAATTCGGTTACGCGATAGACGCCGATCTTACGTTCGTCGAAATCGGATCTTAACGTTAAAGATGACATTTCTGATGCGTCGTATCGGATCGTAAGTTTCAAAGCGTCTTTCAGTTCTGTTGTGCCGATCAGTTCGACCCCGGCGTTTAGCGAAGGCATCAGCGTCGATTCGATTTCTGTGATCGAGCCGGTTAGCAGGAATCCGGATTCGGATAAAGCCGGTTTGATTGAACTCACTTCAAATTCCGGCGAGAGCGATACGAACGTTTCGCCTTTGAGCAGGGCGCTGACCGTATAATTTCTGGTTGCAATACGCTGATTGGCGGCCGCATCCTGTGCCGTGACCTGAACTTCAAGACTTCCTACGTTGGTAAGGTGATACGAAGAGGTGTATAAGTTCGACGTTCCTATTTTGCTCATTGCGGCAGAACGGTTGTCGATCGTGGTTCCGGAACTGTTTTTCAGCGTGAAAGTTGAATTAACCGTGCCGGAAAGATCCTCATCGGCGTAAGCATAAGCGTCTAGATAGCGTTTTGTAATGGTTCCCTGCAATAGGCTGATATGTACATTAGGTCTTTTTGCATCAACGTTAAGAGTAAACGAACTCGATTGAAATGCACCGCCTTTGTGGTCATCTGCCGTCACACGCCAGTAGTATATTCCCAAGCTGTCCAAATCCGAAGTCAGCGTCTGAAATGTATCGATGATCGTATAGGATTGGAATATGGACGAGAAATTTTGCAGGGTGGATATTTCCAAATGATAATATACGGTGTCGCCGTCGATATCATGCGACGCATTCCATTTAAAAGCAGGGCGGAGAATATTGGTAAGTGTGTTATGCGCAGGAATCAGTAAGACAAAAGAAGATGCCGCATCGTTTTGTGTTGCAACATGAACAAGGAAAGTATCTGCGACGGACTGTGATCCGTCCGTTGCGCCGACGTAAATTGCGACGGTGCCGTTAAAATTAGCCAAACCGGTTAAATACAAGCTGTCATTCTGTAAGGACGGAATGACATTACCCGATGAGGAGGAGACATTGAAAAAAAGCGTATCCAGATTGGGGTCCGTAAAATTCTGTGTTAGCCGGGATAGAAAAGTCTTTGCGAAGTCTTCTGCCAAGGTTGTATCCCGAAGCGGGATCGCGACAACCGGTGCCTGATTCACGGAGGATACGGTGACTGTAAATGTGTCGGCGACGGTATATTCTCCGTCGAATGCCGTGATGCGAATATCAACATTTCCGGCAAACAGCGCCGAACTCAACAGATACAAGCTGTCGTTGGATATGAATGGCGTGACGCCTGCGGATAAATTAACTGCGCCGAAGGACATGGCGTTGTCCACATCGGTAAAGACATTGGAGAGAAGGCGGATAAAAGTTTTTGGAAAATCCTCACTAAATGATGTGTCACGCAACGCACTGACAACGACCGGCGCATCGTTGATGTTGTTAACCGTTACCCGGATATAGGCAGAATCTTGTCCGCCGTAGCCGTCGGTGATATAGTAGGCAAAAGAATCAAGACCGGCAAAATTCGAATCCGGTTTGTAGGTAATGGTGAGATTGCCTACATCAATGGTTGTCGTACCGTTGAGGGCGTTGCCAACAGCCGTGATCGTGAGCGACTGGCTCTCCGCATCGGTATCGTTGGTCAGCGGAGAAACCTGCAGGGATACTTCTTCGTTAGTGCTTGCGTTGTCTGTATTAGCAACGGGTGAAGAGTTGTCCGGAATTTTTGCAAGAATGATATTGTCGATTCCGGCGCTGTCTGCACCTGCCGTAAATTCGCCGCGAATTCTAAGCGTGGTCACATTAGCAAGCACAGTCTGCATTTCCAACTGGCTCGGCGCCAACCCGGTCGTTTGCTTTTTCCAGCCGGTGGTTTCATTGAGGATAAGGCCGAAACCGGTGAAATTGGTTCTGGGATTGCTCGGGAAATCATAGTTTAACTGCACACCATTGCCGATCAGAATCACGTCGGGTTGTGAATTGTCCGTACCCGCCGGTTTCTGTTTCATGTCAAAACGCAGGGTTTTGTTGTAGGTCGAACTCAGATCCCCGAGGAATTTAGAAGGCGCATTAAAATACCACCAAGCTCCGGTTACTGCGTCCACCGCATAGAAAAAGCCGCCCGGGTTTCCGCCCGTTGATAAGAAGGCCGAATCAGAGACATCGTTGAATGTATTCCATCCTTCGTCGTTTGTATTGAAATTACTCCGCGTGACCAGGAATGAATCACCCGCGGTAACGGTGACGACTATCGTTGCCGAATCTACCGCGCCGCCGTCGGAAACATAGAATTTGAAACTGTCAACCCCGGTAAAATAGACTGGCGGAACGTAGACAACAAAGGAATCGTTACCGTCAACATGCGCCTCGCCGTATTTTGGTTTGGATGCGGTGGATGCAAAGAGTGACGAACCCTCCACATCGGTGGCCGTGGCGATTACGTTGATCCTCGCGATGCCAAATTGATCCGCAATGGCGAAAGTGTCCTTAGGTGATGGGGCATCATTAACCGGAGTGACTGTGATGCTTACACCCGCGGTATCCCATCCGCCGCGTCCGTCGTATATGACGTAGCGCAAAGTGTCCTTGCCGAAGTAATTGAGCGGGGATGTATACACAATGGTCGTATCGGGCGAGCCGATGTAAGCAGTTCCATTCTGCGGGTAACCAGGTAAAATTTCTACAATGGAAAGTGCGTCGCTGTTCGAGTCTACATCGTTTCTGAGAACGGGAAGATAGGTTTCAACATCTTCAGGAGCAGACAAGAAATCAGTTGATGCGATCGGTTCCATATTCAGCGAATCCGAAGCGATCAAAAAAAGCGCCGTGTCTTTGTAAAGCGGTACGAAATCATATGGTCCGCCGGTTCGCAGGCCATTGATCTCTCCGAAAGCGCCGGTTTTTGAACTATAGTTCAGAACTTTGACCGTGTCGTTCAATGCAGGCAGATATCCGTTGATCAGATTTACGTTCAAGATTCCCGCGAGCGTTGCGCTGCCGGACGCGCGAAGTTCGTCAAACTGGCCGAGGTTCTTTCCGCCGATCTCTGCGTCGTATATGGCTGTACTCGTATTCTTCAGATTTCCAGTTACCCTGAGTTTACCGGGAGAGGTTCCGGGGCGTATCATTCCGGAGTTGGTAAATCTCGTACTCACATCGAGCGTTCCTTTACCGGTGATGATACCGCCGCTGAAATTGACGAGGCTGTCATAGCATAGGATCGTCAATCCGGAGTCAACCTGCATAGTTCCATAATTGCTGATCTGATATTCAAAACTTGAAATACCCGTTCCACCGGATTTATTCAGGGTTCCATAGTTTACCAAGTAAGGTTCACCGGTTGCAAAGAACCAATTGGAATTGTAATCCGTGGTCAGATTAGTAACAGCCCCGGCCATATTGTTGTATACCGTGCTGTCTGAAAATCCCCAGGGCGAACTCCAATTAGCTGTACCATAATTGAAAACCGTTCGTTGGCTTACAGTTCCATTACCGCTCCAGTTAAACGTTGAACCGGCGGGCAGTGTCAAGCTCAGCGCTCGATTAGGCGAAGCCATGGTGCCCGCGGTCAATTGCAGGTAATTACGAACATACCAATGATTGTTGCCGTTCACAGTTCCATTCACAAGTAGCGTATCAACTTTCAAAGAGTCGGTTGTAACAAAATTCACCGTGCCGCTGGCAACATTCAGTCTATTTCCCGCTCCCAGGAAATGACCGGGCATCATTCTGAAATTGGTCGTGCCTCCGTTAATTGTTGTACGGTTAGTCGTGCTGAAAGTACTGTCAAAGTTTATAGTTCCGCCGCCGATAGTTGTGTTGCCGATAATGTTGTAGATACCGTCCATTGCAAATGTCGTTGGACTGATTAGAACCGTTCCCGTACCTGTGACGTTGCTGGAAGCGTCGAACGTGTGATTTCCTGCGGCAAAATCGATGGTAGAACCGGGTGATAAAACAAAGTCGCCTCCGGCATGCGATCCGCTCGCACCGAAATAAAGAGTTCCGGATTGAACTTCAATCAACCCATAATTATTGACATAGTATTCAAAACTCGAAATACCGGTACCTCCGGATTTACGAAGTGTGCCGTAATTATTAAAATTATTTGAAGTGCCGCCGAACCAGTTTGTATTGCCGTCTACCGTCCAGTCAGTCAAAGCACCGGGCATGTTATTGTAAACAGCATTCATATCCAATCCCCACGGACTTGTCCAGATCGCGGTTCCGTAATTGTTAAAGGTACGTCGCTGAAAGGTTCCGTTGCCGCTCCAATAGAACGTGGCCCCAACAGGAATTGTAATGGTTGTAGATGAATCGGTCGATACAACCGTTCCCCCATTGAGAACAAATTTTGAATTAACATAAATAGGCGCTGTCCCGCCCAGCGTACCGGTTGTGACCAACGAATCGATCTTTAATGTGTCACGAATGAAATACGCCGTGCCGTTGACAGTTAGTTTTTTACCAAATTTTACCAAGGTGCCGAGTGGAGCGCTGAACGTCGAAGTTCCACCGGTAATAAATGTTTCTCCGCGAATATCGATTGTATCGCGAAAACTGTTGGTGCCGCTGGCAATGCGCAGAATACCATTCCCTTTGATGGCCGAGACCGAATCAACAGAATGTGTGAGCCCCGCTCCTGCATT
>JAEUSJ010000165.1 GCA_016788215.1 bacterium
ACCAAAGAAATAGGAATTCGCAAAGTGTTAGGAGCGTCGATCACGAAAATCGTGTCAACACTGGCGGCTGAATTTGTCAAATTGGTTTTACTCGCCAATCTGATCGGTTGGCCGATCGCTTATTTGCTGATGTCACGATGGCTGCAGGATTTTGCGTATCGCATCGATATCAATTTGGGAACTTTCATCGTAGCGGGAGTGATCACGTTGATCATTGCCATCGTAACGGTCAGTTACCAGGCGATTCGCGCGGCTACGGCGAATCCGGTAGAAGCGTTGAAGTATGAATAAAAGAATACAAAATCAGGAACAAGTATTTAGACTTGATATCCTACTCTATCCCTAAAAAGGATCTGGTTATGTTTTTAAATTATCTGAAAATCGCATTTCGAAATTTGCTTAGACAAAAAACCGTATCGATCATCAATATCTTTGGGTTGTCAGTAGCCGTGGGTTGTTGCATTACCGTTTTTCTTTTTCTACAGAATTATTGGACGTTAGATGATTTTCATCTAAACGGCGAGCGTATTTTCATGGTCGAATACGTGACAAATACCGGCGGGGAGATACAATCATGGGGAGACGCACCTGCGCCCATGGCATCCGCTTTGTTAGCCGATTTCCCACAAGTAGAGCATGCGATCCGGATTAAACGGGGAGGAGCAAAAGTTTTTTATAAAGAAAATGTTTTCGATGAAATAGTGACATACGCCGATGTAGATTTTTTTCACGTATTTACTTTCCCTTTGAAATACGGCGACCCTTCGGCGTTGAAGGATCCCAGCGCAATCATCCTGAGCGCCGACGCGGCCGAAAAATATTTTCCCGGCATGGAATCGACAGGCCGTACGATCTCGCTCATCATCGGCGATCAGCCTCAACAATTTACCGTTGCGGGTGTGGTCGAGTCGTTTCCGAACAACATCGGATTCCGATTTGATTTTTTAACAGGCTATCATTCCGTTCATGAATTATTAAAAACACAGGATTGGACTACACGAACGGACGGGCTTTTCATTCAATTGCGTAGCTCAGAAGATGCCGGTTTTATTACGAAACAAATGGATCGTTACATCTCATTGTTTAACGTTCATAATCCCGATACGCCGATTCAATCGTTTGCGCTCGATAATCTCCGTCATCCTGCGCCCAAAGCTTACGATGTTATCCATCGTCCCGCCGAAGCACTTCATCCTATATTGACGATCATGTTTACGCTCATAGCGATGGTCATGTTGGCGGTTTCCTGCTTTAATTTTGTCAATATTTCGTTGGGCGGTGTTTCGAGACGTTTAAAAGAGATTGGAATTCGAAAAGTACTCGGCGGCCAACGCGAACAATTGATCGCACAATTCATGTCGGAAAATCTCCTGCTTTGTTTCATGTCATTGGCTATCGGATTGATGTTGACGGAAACGCTGTTTGTGCCAATGCTCAACGATATTATGGTGATGAAAACTTCCGTTTCATTTACAAGTAACATCGGTTTGTGGCTGATGATGATCGTCTTGATGGCGATTACCGGTTTAGGATCAGGCGCTTATCCGGCTTTTTATGTTTCATCTTTTAAGCCCGTCATCATTTTTGCCGGACGTCAAAAATTTGTAAGCAAAAATGTGCTGCGCCGGGGATTGCTGGCTATTCAATTCGTGTTGGCATTTTTAGCCGTGATTATAACCGTTGTTTTATTGACGGCCGCACAGCAATGGAAACATTTTGCATGGGGCTACAATCCTGATCAAACATTGATCGTCCGGCTCACAGAAAGCCGTCAATATGACCTTTTGAAAAATGAAGCGCTTAGGAATCCGAAAGTACTGCAAGTCGCAGGATCCGTTCATCACATTGGTCAATCCATGCGTCAGGAAACACTCTATGATGACGGTGAGGGAAAACAAAATATTTTTCGTTTCGATGTCGGCGCCGGTTATCCGGAGGTGCTCGGTCTCAATCTAAAGGCCGGCCGTTTTTTCGATGCCGAACGTCCTGTTGAAGATGAAAACTCCATTATTGTCAATGAAGCTTTTCTTGAGAAACAAGCCTGGTCTGACGGTATTGGCCGGCAAGTTCGACTCGCAGAAAAAAAATATACGATCATTGGCGTAGTAGGCGATTTCAAATTATTCGGAACGGGCGCCACTTATCCATCGGCGTTTTTTCGTGCCAATGAAAAAGAACTTAGTTGTTTGGCCATCCGATTCACTCCCGGCACCGGCAAAGAAGTTGCTTCACAAATAGATCGGATTTGGGAAAAACTATTTCCGGACATGACGATCAGTCGTTTTTTTCAACAGGAGGTGTTCGATGGGTTTTATCAAACGTTTACCAAAGTCTCCGGAACTTTTGGTTACGTTGCGTTGATGACGTTGCTGATAGCCTGTTTGGGATTATATGGGCTGGCTTCTCAACATTTTTTGCGCTACACCAAAGAAGTAGGCATTCGCAAAATGCTCGGAGCATCGGCCGCGCAAATTTTGTTATTGATCAATCGCGAGTTTCTGATCTCCATGCTTGTGGCCGGTGTTTTTGCTACGTTACTCAGCGCCGGCGGTATTCAGCTTTTATTAAGTCAGGTAAAACAATTTACAGGAAGCTTCTCGCCTGGGTTTGCGCCTTTTATTTTGGCCGACGCAATAATTTTTATTACGGCAACTGTTGCTGTAAGCCGGCAATCGTGGAATATTGCCACGATCAATTTATCGAATGTTTTAAAAAATAATGAATAATAGCAAGAGTGGATCCGTGCAGTTAGAGAAATCCGGTAGATGCTTTGAAATATGAATAGGTTAGTGTTTAATGTGAACGAGTCATAGTTTCAGAACTATCCGTTAATCATCAAGGTGTGAAAATATGCTAAAAAATTATTTCAAGATCGCGGTGCGAAATTTATTTAAGCATAAAGCATATTCGTTTATCAACATTTTTGGACTCTCACTCGGCATGGCCTGCGTTATGCTGATTTTCCTTTACCTGCATCATGAAACTTCGGTGGATTCCTTTCACGCCAACGGCGATCGGATTTACCGTGTTTTACGGCTCGCTTATGATAATAACCAAATTCGGAAGATTGGCGTAACATCTGGACCCTATAAAGAAGCAATGGAGACTGATTTTCCTGCCGACGTCGAGGAAGCCACACGTGTAATGGTCAATGACGGATTGGTAACTTACGGCGATAAGAAATTTTCTGAAAAAAAATTTTATTTTGCCGACGCGAACTTCTTCAGCTTTTTTTCATTTCCATTGATACAAGGCGACCCCGCCTCAGTGCTTAAAGATCCTTCGTCCGTCGTGATTTCGGAGACTATGGCGCTTAAATATTTCGGCCAGGACAATCCGATTGGAAAAGTGATACGTGTTGATGACCGTTACGATTTCCGAGTAACCGGCGTTTTCGGGCGGCCTTCGGCTGCTTCGCATTTGGATTTTGAATGGGTTGCTTCGATTGACGTCTTTAAGGAGCGCCCGTGGTTTAATCAATGGTGGAATAATTCTCTTTTCACTTACGTACGCATAAATCCATCGGCGGATATGCCATCGCTGATCGCCAAATTTCCGGCGTTCATGGATAAGTATTTCGGGGACAATTTTCAAAAAACCGGCCGGCGTATGGATTTGGATTTGGAGCCGCTAACGTCTATTTATCTCAACAAGGAAACATCGTTTGACCTGGTTCCGCACGGCGACCGGATGGCTCTCTATATTTTTGCAGGTGTATCGCTGTTGTTGCTTTTGATCGCGTGCATGAATTTCATGAATCTCTCCACGGCCCGTTCCACCGGCCGCGCTAAAGAGGTTGGATTGCGAAAAGTCATGGGCGCTTACAGGCAGAATCTTATTTTTCAATTTCTGGGTGAGTCGGCCATGTTGTCTCTCATCGCCATGGTAATTGCTTTTTGTTTAGCAGAAATCGCGCTTCCCTATCTCAATACTTTTCTTGAAAAGGATTTATCCTGGGGTCATATAGACGCCGGTACAACCCTGCTCGTGGGTGTTGTGCTAATGGGGATCATTGGCCTGGCGGCGGGAAGTTATCCTGCATTCTTCCTGTCTGCATTTCAGCCCGCGGCCGTCCTGAAGGGGGCAACGGCGGCACGAAAGAGCTCTGTCTGGAAGGCGCTCGTTGTATTTCAATTCAGTATTTCCATATTTCTTATCATCGCTACTATCGCCATGAACCAACAAATGGATTTTGTAACGGCTAAGGATCTGGGTTTCGATAATGAACAAGTGGTGATCGTGCCGATAAATAACCGGGATATTTATGAACATCGTGAAAGTTTCAAAAAACAATTGCTTCAGTCACCGTTCGTACAAAGAGTTTCTCTGATGTCCGGCGAGCCCGGAGGTTTTCATGATAACATGGCGTTTCAACTCAAAGATCAACCGGGCGAATTCACTCGACTTCGTACGGTCTATACCGATTTCGACTATGCTAATACTTTCGGATTAAAAATAATCGCGGGGCGCGATTTTTCTCTATTGCACGGTACAGACGGTTCGGGTATGCTGCTCAATGAAAAAGCCGCCAAAGCTTTTGGTTGGAAACCGGATGAGGCAATCGGTAAGCAATTTCAGATTAACCTGCTCGACTCGGTGTGGCGAACCGTGATCGGAGTCGTTGCCGATTACAACTTCACATCACTCAAACAGGATATCGATCCGCTTGCCCTTTCGATTTACTCCGATCACCGTGTCGTGGCCGTGAAAATCAAAGGACAGGACGTTCCGGCTGCGATTGCACAGATAGAGCGTGTTTGGTCGTCCGTTGCTTCGAAGTTTCCTTTTGAATACAAATTTCTTGACCAAAGTTTTGCTTTGCTTTACCGCAGTGAGATAAAACAACGCGAATTACTCAGCGTGTTTTCCATGCTGGCGGTGTGTACTGCCTGCCTGGGACTTCTGGGCCTGGCGTCGTTTAGTGCGGAAAAACGAACCAAGGAGATCGGGATACGAAAAATTCTTGGAGCCGGCGTAATTCAACTTACGGGCTTATTAACAAAGGAATTCGTGTCTCTGGTTTTTGCAGCCAATATAATTGCAGCGCCCGTTGCATATTATGCCATTCACCGATGGCTTCAGGAATTCGCATATCGTATCGACATTAATATAGGGATATTTATATTGGCCGGCTTTATTGCGTTAAAAATTGCGCTGTTGACCGTAGGTTATCAAGCGTTCAAAGCCGCAACAGCCAATCCGGTAGAAGCATTGAAGTATGAATAGGTGATCTCCATTCTAATAACTTGAATAGAATCAAAAGGGCTATATGTTAAAAAATTATTTCAAAATTTCGATTCGTAATCTTCTAAAGCACAAAGCGTATTCGATGATCAACGTACTCGGCCTGGCGACCGGCATGGCTTGCTGTATGATGATTCTTCTTTTTGTGAAGGACGAATTGTCCTACGATCAATTTCATAAAAACAGTAAACGCATATACCGCATCCTGTCGGATTTTCACAACCAAGGCGAATCCCAGCGTACTTCAGTCACATCCCCGCCTATAGGACCTGCGCTAAAAACCGATTTCCCTGAAATCGAACAAGCCGTTCGTATCAGTCAATCCTATTCCAAAGTACTGGTGAAACATGGCGATAAGGCTTTTTACGAAAACGATTTCTATTATGCTGACCCGGCTTTGTTGGAGGCTTTCAGTTTTCCATTGTCCGAAGGCGATGCAGAAAATGCTTTGTCCGATCCTAACAGCGTGATTCTAAGCCGCGCCTCTGCAGAAAAATATTTTGGTGATAGCGACCCGCTAGGTAAAACGTTGACCATCGAGGTACGTCGTAATTTAACCGATTACAAAGTTACCGGAGTATTAAAAGACATTCCCGGTAATTCAACATTCCGGCCTAATTTTATTATTCCGTTTTCACAATTAGGAACGAGCACTCTCGATGCCTGGTGGCATTTTGGCTTCTTTACCTACCTATTGTTATCGGAGCCTTCCGCTGATCATGAACTGGAATCAAAGTTTCCTTCATTTATGAAACGCCACATGCCGCCTGAACAGAACGAACCTTTGCCGGACTTAGTGCTGCAGCCGCTGCAGGAAGTTCATCTCCAATCCGATTTCGACAATAATACCGGAAGCCTGGGGCAGCTTACGTACGTATATCTGTTTTCGGCGCTGGCGTTATTCATTATTCTTATAGCCTGCTTTAATTTTATGAATCTTGCTACGGCACGTTCACAGGGCAGGGCTCGTGAAGTCGGAGTCCGTAAAACAGCGGGTGCGGCACGTGTGCAACTAATTTCTCAATTTTTGTGTGAAGCGCTGATAATGTCATTTTTGTCGTTGTCGGTTGCCGTAGTGCTGGTTGAATTATTTATTCCAGTTTTTAATGAAATCTCAGGAAAGATGATTTATCTGAATCTGATGGATAATAGAGAGGCTGCGGCAGGCTTCATTGGAATCGCGCTTACGGTGGGCTTGGTCTCCGGAAGTTATCCGGCTTTCTTTCTATCAAAATTTAAACCGATAGACGTTTTAAAAGGAACGATGACGACGGGCTCCGGCGGTACTTTGCTGCGAAAGATGCTTGTCGTGATGCAATTTGCCATCTCAGTGGGACTGATTTTCGGAACAT
>JAEUSJ010000166.1:0-3835 GCA_016788215.1 bacterium
CTGAATCAGGGAAATTTCCTAAAGGACAAAGTACAATATCTTTCGGGCCAGCCGCTGCACGTTCTTCATCTTTCGCTGGTCAATGACTGGCGAAAAGAATTTGGCGCCGATTTCCCGATTTCCTTTTCAGCCGGAGTTGATGCGAATAATTTTGCGGATTGCGTCTCGATAGGACTAGTTCCCGTAACGGCGTGCACGGATCTGCTGCGTCCCGGCGGCTACGGAAGATTGCCGAATTATTTGACTAATCTTGAAAAAACCATGAAATCAATTGGCGCGAGGTCGGTCGACGAATTCATAGTTTTGACCGCAAAACAATCCGGCTGTAAGGATTCCTCAATGTCCTCATCCGTTCTTCACAACACGGAACGGTTATTGGAAAAAAGTATATCGAATCCACGATATCATTTTTCTGCAAATCACAAATTACCAAAAAAAATCGGCAGCAGTTTACATTTATTCGATTGTATAAGCTGCGATAAATGCATTCCCGTCTGCCCGAACGACGCCAATTTTTATTTTGAGGTCGACCCGATTGAAGTTGAATATAACCGTATCGAAATAGGCGCGCAAGGCTGGAAGAAGATCGCCGGCGGATCGTTCGCGATAAAAGAGCGGCATCAGATTGGAAATTATGCGGACGCATGTAACGAATGCGGGAATTGCGACGTGTTTTGTCCCGAAGACGGCGGCCCTTATATTGAAAAGCCTAGATTTTTCGGTTCCTTGGAAGCTTACAAAAAATGGCCCACGTACAGCGGTTTTGTTTTGCAATCCGACAAAACAAAAGTAATTCTCTTCGGGCGATTTAAAGATCAGGAATTTGAATTACATCGCGATCAAAAAAGCAGTAATACGGTTTTCAAAAATCATTCCGTTCAATTGACACTAAATTCAGAAACAAACGAAGTAGTTGATGCATCGGGTGCCGCCAATGCAGTAATGGATCTGCGGTATTATTTTGTAATGAATGCGTTGTTAAAAGGAATTTTGAATACAGACCGCGTTCATTTTGTGAATGCAGGAATAGTGAGTTAAGAATTAAAATTCATCGCCCGCAGATCTCGCAGAAATTGTATCTGCGAACATTTGCGTTAACTGCGGGAAAAATCATTTTACAGGAATAGATCCAAAATATGAATACTATGAAATTTACATTAAACGAAAAAGAATTTGAAGCAACGCTTGACGACGGCATTTCCTTGATGGATGTCTTGCGCGAACAGGCCGGTTTGATTTCACCTAAGAACGGCTGCGCGCCGCAAGGATCTTGCGGCTGCTGCACGGTGATCGTGGACGGCAAAGCGGTTTCCTCATGCGCGGTTCCTGCAAAAAACGTGCAGGGAAAAAATGTCGTTACATTGGAAGGCTTTACTGAAAAAGAACGGGACGTTTTTGCGAAGGCGTTTACGATTGCGGCCGGATCGCAATGCGGTTTTTGTACTCCCGGAATTGTTGTACGGGCGAAAAGCCTCATTCAAAAAAACCCAACGCCATCTCGCGAAGAGATCGCTGTTTCCCTGAATAATCATATTTGCCGATGCACGGGATTTGTGAAGATCGTCGATGCGATCGACATTGCCGCCAAAGCGTTGAGTGGGCAACCGTTGCCTGATGCGGATTATTCCGGCAAAATCGGATCGAGTCTACCGCGCATGGACGGAGAAAAATTTGCCCTGGGCGAGCGTCCGTATATCGACGATATTACGATGCCCGGAATGCAGTACGCCGCATTTCTTTTTTCACCTCATCCGCGAATCAAAGTTGAAACGATTGATACGTCGGCAGCAGAACGCCTTGCCGGAGTTACGCGCATCGTAACGGCAAAGGACGTCGCCGGTCAGCGCAAGCAGGGAACCATTTACAAAGACTGGCCGTTATTTATTGCCGAAGGAGAGACCACGCATTGCATCGGCGATATTCTCGCCGCGGTTGTTGCGAAAGATGTGCGAACGGCGCGCAAAGGCGTTGAACAGATAAAGCTTAAGTATGAAATGTTACCGGGTATTTTTGATCCCGAAGAAGCATTAAAACCCGGCACGGTGCAGGTTCATGCGGATCACGTAAATCTCTTATCTGACTCCGTCATAAAACGCGGCGATGTAGATTCCGCATTGAAGGCATCTGTTTTCGTGGAAACGAAAACTTTTGAAACGCAGATGATCGAACATGCATTTCTTGAGCCGGAAAGTTCCATTGCGTATCTCAAAGATGGAATTGTAGAAGTGCTCAGTCAGGGGCAGGGCGTATTTGACGATCGAAAGCAAATTGCGTCATTCCTGAATTTACCGGAAGAAAAAGTGAATGTTACGCTGATCACCAACGGCGGCGCTTTCGGAGGAAAAGAAGATATCAGCATCCAGGGGCAAGTTGCGCTGATGGCCATGCTGACAAAAACGCCGGTAAAAGCCACCTTGACGCGCGAAGAAAGTATTCGGCTGCATCCGAAGCGGCATCCGATCAAAATGACCTATACCGTTGGATGCGATGCCGATGGCAAGTTAACAGCCGTTCGTGCGCGGATGATCGGCGATAAAGGCGCATACGCGTCCGTTGGGACTAAGGTGCTGGAGCGGGCTGCGGGGCATGCGTGTGGCCCTTACAATATTTTGCATTCGGATGTGGAAGCGTTAGCTGTGTATACGAATAATCTGCCGTGCGGCGCCATGCGCGGGTTTGGAGCCAACCAAGCGTCCTTTGCCATGGAAGGCATGATGGATATTTTAGCCGAAAAAGTTGGCATTGACGGATGGGAAATGCGCTGGCGAAATGTGGTTGATATCGGCGACACTTTTTGTACGGGCCAGGTATTTGAACGCGCGGTTGGAATCAAGAAAACACTTCTTGCCGTGAAAGATATTTATTATTCATCTAAATACGCCGGCATCGGCTGCGGCATCAAGAATGTCGGTATTGGTAACGGCATGGCGGAATACGGCCAGGCGGTAGTTACCGTTCATCCGGACGAAACGATTACGATCAACACCGGCTTTACTGAAATGGGGCAGGGATTCTGCACGGTGATGATCCAGTTTTTCAGCGAAGTAACGGGAATTGATCCGAGAAAAGTTCGCGTACATATCGATACCACAGAACCGACGCCGTGCGGTATGACGACGGCTTCGCGCGCAACGGTGCTTGGCGGACGCGCAGTGATAAAAGCCGGCCAGGAAATGAAAAAAGACCTGGATGCAGGTAAAACGATTTCACAATTAGCCGGAAAAAAATATTTCGGAGAAGTTGTGATCGACTATACTACGTCGCTCGAACAAAAAACGAAAAAACCGATCACACACATGTCGTTTGGTTTTGCCACGCAGGTATGTATTTTGGATGATCAGGGAAAACTGAAAAAATTCGTTGCGGCGCATGATGTGGGAAAGGTCATCAACAAGAAGCTCATTGAAGGCCAGCTGGAAGGTTCCATTCACATGGGACTGGGTTATGCGCTGACGGAGGAATTAAAATTAAAAGACGGTGTACCGGAGTCATTTAAATTTCGTTCACTTGGAATATTGCGGGCGAAGGACATGCCTGAAACGGAAATTATTCTAATTGAAGAGCATGAATCCGAAGGGCCGTTTGGCGCTAAAGGAGTCGGCGAAATCGGGCTGGTTCCCACAGCCGGCGCGGTTGCCGGCGCATTGTACAAATTTGACGGAATTCGACGTTTTAAATTACCGATGAGAGATTCACCGGCGGCAAAAGCGATAGTCAAATAATATTTGTTTCCCGCGGATTTCGCAGATCGGCGCAGAAGTTTGTCGGTGTATGTTTGTTGGTTATACGCCATTTGGACCGAATAGTGGTATCGACGATTCAAGAAAGCATTTGT
>JAEUSJ010000166.1:3931-6435 GCA_016788215.1 bacterium
TAGAAGTTTGTCGGTGTATGTTTGTTGGTTATACGCCATTTGGACCGAATAGTGGTATCGACGATTCAAGAAAGCATTTGTGTAACATTTTTTCTGGAAGCGCCTAATGCAAACAATGATCGAAATAACAAATCCAAGGAAACGGATGGATCACCGGCTTCCATTTTTGCAACTCTCGATTGACTCGATTTCAATCGACGCGCCAGTTCGTGCTGAGTCAGTTTTTTTCGTTTGCGAAATTCATACAAAACTTTACTTAAGGCAAGCTTCATCTCTACATAAGCAGTTTCTTCAGGCGAAAGATTCAGGAATTCCTTCGCGGTTCCAACTTTCCAACCCTTCGATTCCAATTTTTTTCTTTTTGCACTATTCATATGATGTCTCCTTCACTTATCGTATAAACGGATCCTCTTTTTACAGTTTTCTATTATTTCCTTTGGCGTCTTGCGTGTTTTCTTTTCAAAAACCTCAAGAATCAGAACCGCATCAGAATCAAGCCTGTACACAATTCGCCATGTTTTGGTTTGATCGTCAACTCGGAGTTCATGGCATCTTCGCCCGATGGATGGCATCGGCCTTGAATGAGGCAAAGATAGATCATCACCCATTTGCAGCCGGCGCAACAGATAACCGGTTTCTATTCTTGCATCACTCGTCAGCGGCGGCGACTTTACCTCACCATGAAGCCAAAGAAGAGGTTTGTCTTTCTGATTCATTAAACTCACGTTATGTCAAATCTGACATAAAGTCAAGTAGCTTTTTTCCCGCAGATTTCGCAGATTGGCGCAGAGAGGTTTTGTCTGTGTATATTTGTGCGTTATGCGAAAGGCCACAAACGACAACAGGAGAATGAATGGCCTTAGATGATTGGAAAACCGAAAGCCTAACGGAAGGCGGTCAGTCTCGTATATTCGTCGCCCAACGAGACGGTGACCCCAATAAGTACGCTTTGAAAAGACTGAAAAACCTTGATAGAATCGAACGATTTAAAAATGAAATCGAATCCTGCCTAAAATTACGTCATCCAAATATTATTGAAGTCGTTGAATACAACCTTTCAAAACCTAAGCCATATCTCGTAATTCCATTCTATGAACTAGGCAGCCTATCAGAACTCGATCTTGAAAAGATAAGCCCACTTGACAAATTTAAGCTATTCTCAAAAATATGCAATGCAGTAAAATACGCACATGGCAATAATATTATACATCGGGACCTTAAGCCTGACAATATTCTGATGAAAGATGACCACACGCCCATTGTTTCTGATTTCGGCTTGTGTTTTCTTGAAACAAATGTCGGTCGAGTCACAATAACCGATGAAGTAGTAGGCTCGCGACACTTTATTGCTCCTGAGTATGAGGACGGAAGACTTGAAACAGTTACTCAAACGTCTGATATTTACTCAATGGGAAAAATATTGTATTGGCTATTTGCTAACAAGGTAACGTTTGCTCGCGAAAAACACCGTGATCCTAATTATTTTCTTCTGGGGAGTTCAGATGAAGGGTATTTATATCTAGTTTACAATCTATTAGATAAGACAATAACAGAGCCTGCCCAGCGATATTCGTCAATAGGTGAATTATGTTCAGCTATAGATACAACCATATTTGTACTAGAACATGATGGGCGTGTGCTTAACAAGAGTGCTAAAAAACCGTGTCTCTTTTGCCGACGTGGAATATACCGAATTGAGGTTGCCCCACCAAATCATAAGTATGGAAATTTGACGGATTCGTTTGGTCTTAAGCCATCTAATTATTCCGAGTACTTAATTCTTGTTTGTGATTTTTGTGGACATGTTCAATACTTTCATTCATCTTCTTTAGGTGACGGCTCATTCAATCCGAACTGGAAATTAACGTGATTCTTATCCAGTCGCATTACAAGTGACTTACACGTCCGCTTCGCCCGATCTATTACCGAATTTGAAGCCAAACGGTTTTTGAAAATGAAGATAGAGTTTATGAATTCACCTCCCACAGAAATTTTATCTGCGTACATCAGCGTGATCTGCGGGAGAAATTAGATTAACAATAAAAGGAAAGATTAGGATGCAAAAAGAATTTCAAACGTCATTCGACGCATTGTCCGGTTATAAAACCAATATGTTCAGTAAAGATTTTCTTTTGACGTGGGAACGATCGGAAGAGGAATTAAGAGCTGTGCTTACGGTTGCGCAATTATTGAAAGACATGCATAAAGCCGGGAAGTCGCTGCGGGTATTCGACACCGGGCTTGCCATTTCTATTTTTCGTGACAATTCGACCCGCACACGTTTCAGTTACGCTTCAGCGGCCAATGCGCTGGGCCTTGGGTTGTCGGAATTAGACGAGGAAAAATCACAAATCGCCCATGGGGAAACCGTTCGTGAAACAGCGAATATGATCTCGTTTCTTGCGGAAGTGATCGGAATTCGTGATGACATGTTTCTCGGCGAAGGAAATAAATATATGCGTGAATTTGGAGATGCCGTTCAGGAAGGATTCGATCAAGGGATT
>JAEUSJ010000167.1 GCA_016788215.1 bacterium
GGGAGAGATTATTATGTCGCATTGGATTATGATATTGATTTCAGGCCTTCGCCGACTTCATTTGTGAATGCATGGCATCTCCGCGGCCGTTACGAAAATTCAATATTGCTCCGGAATATTGCCAAATCGGATTTTTCTTATCAGCGTGTGTATCTCGAGTTCAATCGCTATCAACGATTATTTACAAAACAAAAATCACTTTTTACGCTGAAATTAGCATCGTATGAGGGCAAAACTCAATTTACAGCGGATACGGCGGGCACAACGCTGCCACAGGATCAATTCCTATACGACATCGGCGGATATGGAAGTTTGCGCGGATACTCGTACAGGGAATTTCAGAATGGCAACCGTCTTGCCATATTTAGTTGGGATTATTTTTTTAACGGGTCTTTTTTGCCAAAGACTTTCCTGACAAAAATCTGGGGCTTAGGTAATATTTTCAAGAATACCGACCTCATGCTTTTTGCAGATGCCGGTTATGTCTGGAAGGTTGATCATACCAAGCCGGCGGTCCGTATGGGCGGTATCGGTATGAAAGATATTCGCGCCGATGCCGGTTTCGGTTTGGCCTTAACGGAATGGATTCGCTGCGAAGCCGCTTTCCCACTGAGAAAGGGTGTTAAAACCGAACGCGGCGATTACGTAATCTACCTTCGCTTCACCCCTAAATTTTAGTTTGACCCTCATGAAAACTCCAAATCATGACGATCAATATTTTTATGTGATGCCGGAAGACGTTGATAACCGCCAATCGGTAATACTGCGAGGCGAAGAAGCATTCCATTGCACTAAAGTATTGCGGAAAAAATCAGGTGATCGTTTTTTTTCGGTTGACGGTTTGGGTAACGAATATCTCGTTGAATTGGCGGAGGCGCACAAGGATACGGTATCGTGTAGGATTATAGACAGCAGCACACGGCTCACGGAATTACCGATGCATATAACATTGGCACAAGCCCTAATTAAACACGATCATTTTGACCTAGTGGTTGAAAAATGCACAGAACTTGGGGTCAGCACCTTTATTCCACTGGAGACCGAACGCAGTTTAGCCGATCCCGGCAAGAATAAGTCTCGCCGCTGGCAAAAAATTATGATGTCATCGATGAAACAATCCAGACGATCTGTCCTTCCGCGATTGGACGACGTAACCCCACTGGATGAACTTGTAGAAAAAAGCAACAATTACGACGTGAAAATCATTTTTCATGAAAAGTCGGATCGGCCCGTTTTTGATTTTACAAAAAATATGAACATGAGCGGGACGAAGATACTTGTTCTCGTCGGGCCGGAAGGCGGGTTTACCGAATCGGAACACCGTACGGTTGTCAGCCGTGATTTTATAAGTCTCTCCTTAGGACGGCGGCGCTTAAGGGCTGAAACAGCCGCTATCTGCGCGATCAGCATTTTCTCGAACCTCTGCACCCCGCAAAACACCTAAAATTCAACCTTTTTTGGGTATAGTGGCTCAAAACGTGCAAAAATAAGCGTTTTCCGCAAAATACTACTTGACAAACCACATTTCGTGAATTATATTTACAGTGTTGCGATTGCAGGGACAGCCTGCTCTAAACGCCGTCTGATTAAGCTTCCGCAACAACCGTCAGAATCAGAAAAGCGCAAACCGGAAAAATCAGTCTTTTTGTTCCTTTACAATATTTTTCGTGCATATCCGTTTGACTCACAAATGGAAAAAAATATCTTCAGCCTGAGCAAAGTCGAAGTTTGATTTTACTATACTTTGTTAGGGTCGACAAGTGAGCCCTGACGTATGTGAGTAAAGCGGATAAGCACAATATTTTTTCTACCCTGTCTTTTCATGCTTCACGAGAGAATTCCGCGCAATCGGAATGAAGCATGGCAAGTATGCGCGCGTATAATAATAGTTGTATACGCCGCTTTTTAATCAAACAAAGGAGTCATTAAAATGACTAAAGCAGAGATCGTTGCCAGAATGGCAAAAGATGCCGACGTGCCAAAAACCAAAGCCGAAAAAGCTTTGAATGCGTTTGTGGACGCCGTCACCGGATCATTGAAAAAAGGTAAAGCCGTTACGTTAGTTGGTTTCGGAACCTTCGGCGTATCAAAAAGAAAAGCCCGTATGGGAAGAAATCCCCAGACCGGCGCTACCTTGAAGATTGCTGCCGCCAAAGTTCCTAAATTCCGCGCCGGCAAAGCTCTCAAAATGGCTGTAAAGAAAAGTTAATTTTTAGCTCGCTTCGTAATAGGTAAAAGCGCTAAGAATTCAGTCCCTTCGCCTCTCGGCGGAGGGATTTTTTTTCTTGCACTCCACCTCATATTATTTTACCTTCTGAACACCCATTTACAAGCACGCTTTCAGCGATATTTAAAATGTCCAGTTTTCGAATTGCCGTATTTGCCTCCGGGCAGGGCTCTAATTGCCGAGCCATTCATGATGCCATTGTAAATGGAAAGCTCAACGCCGAGATCGCATTAATTGTCAGCAACAACCCGGATGCCGGCGTGCTCGCATGGGCATTTGAAAACGGACTCACCCACATCTGTATTGCTTCAGAACAATTTGAAGATAAAAAACAGTTTCACGAGACACTCCTAAAAACTCTGGCATTACATCGGATCCAAATGATTGTGTTAGCCGGTTATATGAAAAAGATAGGACTGCCGTTGATTGAAGCTTACCCAAATAAGATCTTGAATATTCATCCCGCTCTGCTACCTGCATTTGGCGGGAAAGGCATGTATGGCGAGCATGTTCACAAAGCGATTATTGATTACGGAGCAAAAATAACAGGCGTCACCGTTCACCTCGTTGATCCGGAATACGATCACGGAGCGATCGTCATGCAAAAGGTTTTGGAAGTAAGTGACAATGATACACCGCAAACACTGGCGGAGCGGGTACTCGCTTTGGAGCATCAGACTTATTATCAGGCGGTCCAGTTATTTGCAGAAAACAAAGTGATCGTACAGGATCGAAAAGTCTTTCTTTCAAAAAACATATTATAAAAACGAAACGAACAGGAGGAGTTACATGAAAATTCTAAAATTTGCGGGCTTGGCTATTCTGCTGGCCGGATTAACTCAGGAACCGTTGTGGGCTCAGGGAAAGGCCTCGATGGATGCAGAAAAACAAGGAATTGCCATTGTCCCTTTCGATTACGTGGCGCTGAGCAAGAATTACGGAGCAACTGAATCCTATTCCGCAACGGGTGCGCGATCAGTACAGTGGAGAGCCGGAAGTTCGGATGTTTTCTCCGATGCCGACCAGGTCAAGGCCTTTGCCGATGCGGCCACAGAGAAAGTGACCAATGCCTTCGTTAAACTGAAACGATTCAAAGTCCTTTCACGCAAGGACGTTGAAAAGATCATGAACGAACAGAATTTTCAAATGTCCGATAATGTGAATACGGAAACTGCCGTCCAGATGGGCAACATGCTCGGAGCGGCTTATATGGTGATGGGACAAATGCAGAATGTGTCCGCCACAGAAATCAAAGACTCAAAAGGGAAAGCTACAAATTCGTACACCGGTAATGTAGAAATGCAGCTTCGCATCGTGGATCTTGCAACGGGTGAAATCACGGCGTCGAAGGACTTTAAAGGCGACAAAGGAGGCGCCGAAGCCGCTGTTGCTGGAATGTTGGGCAGCTTTATGAAGAAATCGGGAGCCGCAACCAATGTTGTTGCAACTCTCGGCGGTTCCAATACGCCGTCTAATGCGGCTTTTGCGGCGTTGGGTGAAGCTGAAGACAAGGTCTACGAATGGGCAAAATCGGCATTCCCGGTTGAAGGTGAAATTTTTGAAATTTTGAAGGAAAGTAAAAAAGAAGGCGCCGTCCGGGTCAATATTACCTGCGGCAAAGATATTGGCGTGAGAAAAGACGACATGTTCAAAGTTTATATTGAAACGGAAATAGAAGTTGCAGGCAAGATGCGTAAGAAGACTACTGATCTGGGCAAATTATCCGTAAAAACCGTAGCAGAAGACGGGTGGTCATCGATATGTGACGTTGAAAAAGGAGGAAAGACCATTTCTGATAATTTCAAAAACGGTGTGAAAATGAAGGTGGTCGGCGTAAAGAAATAAATCTATTCTCATGGCAGCTTTAAAAAACTCCCGAATAGTTCAGTTCGGGAGTTTTTTATTTATAACCGTTCTCATAAATTCTTCAAAATTTCTTAACGATCCTTTGATCACTAATTCGTTACTCAAAACAGAATCCAGGATTGCCGGCGTGTTGCTGAATCCTGAATAATTCTTTATTAGCGTATAATTATTCCGAAGCCTATTGTATGAATTCGTTAACGCGGAAAAGTGCACAAGGTACTCTGAAGAAGGCTTTAATATAAGCACATGAAGGCTGTCGAGATAATTCATGTTATATTTTTCGGCCGACTTATAATTCTCCGATTCGAGAACTTTCTTTATTGCCGCCTTCCAGTCTGCATTTGCTCCGGCCCTCAACATCATCGCAAACCGCAGGTTAAAATCATTGCTGCGGTGCCCGAGTTCTATAGAAAAAGCTAAGATCCGATCTGCGTAATTTTGATCCCTTAATGAATCCAAATTCCGCCCCGGCATAACAGGGAATTCATTTGTAATTTCAATTTCCTGTCCCGGCTGTCTTGCTTCTTCTGATTCCGTTTTTTTCTTGGAGCAGGAAACGCCTATTATCATTATGAATCCGAATAGAAAAATAAACTTGAGGTTTTTCATCATTCCCTGACTTTTTGATATCATGCCCATTAACCTTTAATTACTATATTAACTAATTTATCCGGCACGACGATCGTTTTCACAATTTCTTTTCCTTCGATCCAATGCCCTGCCTTTTCTCTTGCCATCTTTTCAAGAACATCTTTCGAGGCACCTTTTTCAACGAAAAGTTTATCGCGCAATTTTCCATTCACCTGCACAACCACCGTGATTTCATCATCCACAGTTAACGTTTCATCGTGTTCCGGAAACGGCGCCTTTGCCAGCGACGTCCTATGCCCCAATTTTTCCCAGAGTTCCTCCGCAAGATGGGGCGCGAAAGGCGCGAGAACCAATACAAACTCCTCAAGAATTTTTCTCGGACGCACCTCCATCGGTGTCATCTCATTTACAAATATCATCATTTGCGATATAGCCGTATTAAAACTCAATGATTCAATATCGCCGCTGACTTTCTTAATCGTTTTGTGGAGAATTTTTTTCTGTTCCATCGACGGTTCGATATCCTGCAGTTGTGAGCTGATCCTGCCCTCCGCATCCATATAAAGCCGCCATACGCGCTGGAGGAAACGATACACGCCTTCAACGCCGTTGGTACTCCACGGCTTCACCTGGGTCAGAGGACCCATGAACATTTCATATAATCGAACCGCATCGGCTCCGTATTTGGAAATGATATCATCGGGATTGACCACATTGCCGCGAGACTTTGACATCTTTTGGGAGTCCTCGCCAAGAATGAGCCCCTGATTTACAAGTTTAACAAACGGCTCTTTCGTTGAAACTAATCCCATATCATACAAAACCTTGTGCCAGAAACGAGCATAAAGCAGGTGCAGCACGGCATGTTCAGCGCCGCCGATATATGTATCAACGGGCATCCAATATTTTTCTTTTTCAGGGTCGCAAAACATTTTCTCATTGTGCGGATCGCAGTAACGGAGATAATACCAGCACGAACCCGCCCACTGCGGCATGGTATTGGTTTCGCGGCGAGCGGTTTTTCCGCTGTTTGGGTCAACGGCCTTCACCCATGATTCCATCGCGGCCAACGGCGATTCACCGGTTCCGGCCGGTTTGTAGGAACTTACTTCCGGCAGCATCAGCGGCAGTTCAGATTCCTCCAACGGTTTGATCGAACCATCTTCACTATGAATTAGTGGAAATGGTTCTCCCCAATAACGTTGACGCGAAAAAAGCCAGTCGCGTAATTTGTAGTTTATTTTTGACTTGCCAATACCTTGCTTTTCAAGCCATTCAATGGTTTTTTTCTTGGCATCGTTGATCATAAGCCCATTAAGAAAATCACTATTGATTGCCGGGCCGTCTTCGGTATACGCTTTGCCGTCAAAACCCGAGGGCGGCTGTACCGTGCGAAGGATCGGTAACTGGAATTTTTCAGCAAATTCCCAATCTCTTTCATCCTGCCCGGGAACAGCCATGATCGCGCCTGTGCCATAACTGATCAGAACGTAATCCGCGATCCAGATCGGAATTTCTTTTTGATTGGCCGGATTGATGGCAAATGCGCCCGTCCACACACCGGATTTTTCTTTTGCAAGTTCCGTACGCTCCATGTCGCTCTTAAGCGCGGCTTTGCGTTTATATTCATCGACAACCTTTTTCTGTCCTGAAGTCGTGATCTTTTCAACCAGCGGATGTTCCGGCGCCAGAACCATGTACGTTGCGCCAAATATCGTATCCGGGCGGGTGGTGAATACCGAA
>JAEUSJ010000168.1 GCA_016788215.1 bacterium
CATGTCCAAACCATATTTCCTTCAGTATTTAGAAAAGTAAAAGGCGTTACGTACCAAAGAGAGCGCATTACCACGCCTGACGAAGACTTTCTTGACATTGACTGGTCGAGAATAAGCTCCAAAACGGTTGGAATTCTTTGCCATGGTTTGGAAGGCAGCACGGACAGGCATTATATACGCGGAATGGCCAGGGCGCTGAACGACAGCGGGCGTGATGCGCTGGCGGTAAATTTTCGCAGTTGCAGCGGCGAGCCGAATAAACAAGTCAGATCCTATCACAGCGGAATATCCGAAGATGTGGAAAACGTTGTGCAGCATGTTATTCGGCAAAATAAATATGATGAAATTGTGTTGATCGGTTTTAGTCTTGGCGGCAATGTTATTCTGAAGTATCTGGGTGAACGGGGAAAACAAATTTATCCGATAATCAAAAAGGCGGTTTGTTATTCCGTTCTATGCGATCTCAAGGCAGGAGCTATTCGTATGGAAGCGCCCGATTGCAGAATTTATATGAAGCGATTTCTGAAAATGCTGCACGAAAAAATTAAAGCTAAAATGGAAATATTTCCGGGTCAACTGGATGATGATGGATTTGATAAAATAAAAACATTTCGTCAATTTGATGACCGGTATACAGCGCCGATGAATGGCTTTAGAGACGCAGAAGAATACTGGGCGAAATGCAGCTGTAAGCCATTTATTCCAAATATTGCCGTACCCACGTTACTTGTAAGCGCAAAAAATGATCCGTTTTTTGCTCCTCCTTGTTATCCTATAGACGAGGCAATTGTTAACCCGAATTTTTTTCTTGAAATGCCGAAATCCGGCGGACATGTAGGATTTATCAGCTTTGGCCATAACAGAAATTATTGGTCGGAACGAAGAATGGTTGAATTCTTAGCATCAGATTTGAAATGATCAGAGGTATGTTGTCATGATTAATCTTCAAGATCGTAATCCGTTTAAGGAGTTTTTCGATTCAGAAAAAAACAGCGGCATAATTTTACTGTGCTGTGTGATCGCCGCGTTAATTATGGCGAATTCTCCGCTTCAGGATTTTTATTTTGGGATACTCAAGCACAAGGTCGGAATCGTATTTGATGATTTTGTTCTAAAAAAATCCATTGAGCATTGGATCAATGACGGGTTAATGACGGTTTTTTTCTTTCTCGTCGGATTGGAAATCAAACGGGAGGTCATCAAGGGTGAACTTTCTTCCTTTCAACAATCATCCCTTCCGATATCAGCCGCATTGGGCGGTATGGCCATCCCGGCAGTTGTCTTTTATTTTTTTAATGGAAATGAAGAAACCGCACGCGGGTGGGCGATTCCTATGGCAACCGATATAGCGTTTGCTTTGGGCATTTTATCGCTGCTTGGCAACCGGGTTCCAAATTCGCTTAGGGTGTTTCTTGCTGCTTTAGCAATTGCCGATGATCTCGGCGCTATTATTGTCATTGCGATTTTTTATACGAGCCAGGTTATTTGGGCAAATTTATTCATATCCGGGATTATTTTTTTACTGCTCCTTGTTCTAAACAGGTTGGGCGTGCGGAATCAATTGGCTTATCTCATAGCAGGAACATTCTTGTGGTATTTCGTTTACAAGTCAGGAGTTCATGCAACGGTTGCCGGTGTATTGGCGGCAGTAGCGATTCCTATCAAGGGAAATACCGGCGATTCTATGCTGGAAGAATTAGAACATTTGCTGCATAAGCCGGTTAATTATCTTATTATGCCAATTTTTGCTTTGGCAAATACCGGGGTGATACTGGAAAGCCATGCGATAGATGGCTTTGGATCGCCATTATCGATTGGTATTCTTCTTGGACTTTTGGTAGGAAAACCGTTGGGCATTGTGATATTCTCATGGATTTTAGTCATTACACGCATTTCGATACTGCCTGAGGATGCTGACTGGAGGCACATATGCGGCATTGGTTTTTTGGCCGGAATTGGATTTACGATGTCTATTTTTATATCGCTCCTCTCATTTCAGCAGGCCGAGTATCAAACCATTGCCAAAATTTCAATATTGGTCGCGTCCGGAGTTTCAGGTCTTGCAGGCTTCATAATTCTGCGTAGAACAAAAAAATAGTAATTTCGCGAATTGGAATTCAACAACATGAGTGCATGGTGAGTAAATCACTTAGGCAGCTACGTGGCTGGTTAATGTTGTTTGTTTGGATTTCTCTTTCCCCGGTCGGTCATACCATAGCATGAAATGACAGCGCAGGTGACTTAAACATCGAGAGATTGCAGGATCGGAATGCTGATTTGACTTTGAAACGCTTGTTCGGACCCAAGCATATCCTGCACCGTAATCTTGTTCAAAACTTTATCAACTGCGATTTGAACTGTTTGCCATAATGACCGAACGGAACAACTGGTGTTGTGAGTACACATTTTTTCAAATCCGGTATGTTTTTCGCAAAAATCCGATTCATAAAGCCTGCCGCCCAGAACGGCCAATACTTCGCCAACGGGAATGCGATCGGCCGGGCGTGATAGGGTGTATCCACCTTCATGGCCGCGTGAACTGTCCACAAATCCGCCAATGCGCAAGACGCGCAACAGTTTTGCGGCATTCGCTTCACTCAATCCTTCCGCCTGACTGATCTGGGGAATGCTCAAACCGCCGGACGCATGATGCCGGGCTATTTGAATAAGACAACGTAAACCGTATTCTTCTTGCGTGCTGAATTTCATTCTGTTGGTTAATTTAATTGTTAATGAATTTTTTCATTAAAAAACAATAAGCGGAATTCAGAAGATTATTCTGACCTTCTGGTTCAGGTAACTACATCATACCCAATTCCAGGCGCGCGACATCCGACATCATCGAAGGGTTCCACGTTGGCTCCCATACGACCTCAACTTTTACGTCCGTGATACCCGGAACATATTGTATCTTATTTTCCACTTCCGGGGGGAGGGACTCCGCCACGGGGCACATAGGCGAAGTTAGCGTCATCTTAACATGTGCAAATCCCTTCTCATCGACCTTAACTTCGTAAATTAAGCCCAGTTCGTAAATATTAACGGGAATCTCAGGATCGAAGCATGTCTTCAAAACTTCGATGACCTGTAATTCCATTCCGCTGTATATCGTTTCTTTATCCATAATTTTCTACTCCGTCGTAACGATCTTATCTTTATTATCAAGCGCCGCCCTTAAAGTATGCCATGCGAGGCTTGCGCATTTGACGCGCGCAGGAAATTCCCGAACACCCGAAAATACGGCTAATTTTCCTAATTCCTCAATTTGCTGTTCTTCATCCATCGAGGACGTGACCAGTTTATGAAATTTTTCAAATAATTCGTCCGCCTCTTTGACGGTTTTTCCTTTTAATACGGAGGTCATTAAAGATGCTGATGATTTTGAAATGGCGCATCCGTTTCCTTCAAAACTGATATCTCTGATGAACCCGTCCTCTAATTTTAGATACAAATGCAGATGATCTCCGCACAAGGGGTTGAACCCTTCCTGAGAACACGTGGGGTTTTCAATCTTGTGGTAATTACGCGGGTTCTTATTATGATCAAGAATGATCTCTTGATAAAGTTCGTTTGTGTTAGACATTACTTGAACACCTCCATAACCTTGTGCAGGCCTTTAACGAGTGCATCAACATCCTCTTTGGTATTATAGAAAGATAAGGACGCGCGGGATGTGGCAGGAACGCCGTAGAACTGCATGACGGGTTGTGCGCAATGATGGCCAGTTCGTATAGCGATACCTTCCAGATCTAATAAGGTGCCCGCATCGTGGGGGTGTACATTCTCCATCACAAAGGAGATCGCGCCGGCCTTTTCTTTTGCCGTACCAATAATTCTTAATTTGTTTATCGCGGACAAATGTTCCGTTGCATACGCCATCAGTTCGGCTTCATACTCCGCTATTTTGTTAATGCCGATTCGATTGATATAATCTACGGCAGCGCCGAGTCCGATACCTCCGGCTATATTCGGCGTGCCCGCTTCAAATTTATTCGGCAATTCGGCATACGTGGTTTTCTCAAAACTAACCGTCCGGATCATATCTCCTCCGCCATGGTATGGCGGCATGCTTTCTAATAATTGCTGCTTGCCGTACAGAACGCCGACGCCGGTAGGACCGTACATCTTATGGCCGGAAAAAACAAGAAAATCGCAGTCTAAATCCCGAACATCAACCGGGGCATGCGGAATGGATTGAGCCGCGTCAAGCATGACCGGAATATTGCGCTCATGGGCAAGACGAATGATTTCTTTAACCGGATTTACCGTTCCAAGAGCGTTTGAGATATGAACAACAGATACCAATTTTGTTTTGTCGTTCAAAAGTTTTGCATATGCTTCCATGATTAATTCGCCGCTCTGGTTCATCGGAATGACGCGGAGAACTGCGCCGGTTTGTTCACATAAAATCTGCCACGGTACAATATTCGAATGATGTTCCATGGCGGAGATGATGATTTCATCGCCTGAGCGGATAAATTTTCGTCCGTATGCACTGGATACGAGGTTGATAGCTTCAGTGGTGCCGCGCACAAATATGATTTCTTTATTATCTTTGGCATTAATGAACTGGCGGATCTTGCCGCGCGCTTTTTCATATTCGAAAGTTGCTACCTGGCTGAGGTAATGGGTTCCACGGTGAATATTGGCGTTTTGGGCGCGGTAATAATGATGGACGGCATCAATGACAAAAAGAGGCTTTTGCGTCGTGGCGGCGTTATCTAGGTAGATCAGAGGTTTACCGTGGATGCGTTCCCTAAGAATGGGAAAGTCCTGCCGGATCCTTTCAACATCCAGTGGCGAACTGATATTAACGGGCATTATTTTCTCGGCGACAATCATGGGTGATCATGCTAATGTTCTAGACGATCTAATAGTAATGCGTCCAAATAAATTCGGGTTGGCTCATGGCCGATCCGGCTGACAATTTCTCCTGCAAATGCGTAGGTCAGCATATTTTTTGCTTGTTCTTTTCCAATACCGCGAGAACGTAAGTAAAATAACGATTCTTCTTCCAGGCGTCCGATCGTCGCACCGTGTGTACACTTAACATCATCTGCAAAAATCTCCAACTGCGGTTTTGTATTCATGACGGCATCCTGAGACAATAAAATATTCTTATTGGACTGCTTGGCGTCCGTTTTTTGCGCATCGGGATGAACAATGATCTTGCCGTTAAAAACGCCGCTTGACTTGCCGTCCAGAATGCCTTTATAGAGCTCGTGGCTGTTGCAATTGGGCTTGGCATGATGAATAATCGTACGATTATCAACATGCTGCGTGCCCTGCGCCAAATAAACTCCGTCCAGTGTACTTTCAATACCTTCATCATTCAAATGAACCTGTATGACATTACGAACAAGCGCTCCGCCGGACGTGATCAGCCTGTGAGTAAAGTGGCTGTTACGGTCTTGATGAATTTCGGTTGAACCAATATGAAATGCTTTAGTGTTTTCCTGTTGTATCTTAACGTACTCAACTCTTGCGTCGGCGCCGACAGCGATATCCGTGAAACTATTCGTAAAAACAGATCCGTCTATCAAGCTTGCAGAATTTTCGACGATCGATATCTGTGAGTTTTTCCCGGTTGTAATAAGATGATATGGTTGGTTGAGATATGGCTTATTATCGGATGCCGATAAGTGCAGAATATAAATAGGTTTTTCTAATGCCGCATGGTCTCCAATTTCGATATAAACGCCATTCATTATAAATGCGTAATTCAAAGCGGTAAAAATATTCTTGTTTGTTTTAAGTCCGTCTTGTATCCTGGATTGAATTTTGTCAGCATTCGCAGACAAAGCGTCGGACAAATGTCTGATTGTAATTCCTTTTGGTAGAACACCTGTTTTGGACAAGGCCTCGGAAAATCGTCCGTCGACAAAAACCAATTGTGCAGCCATATCCGTAATCAAAAACGGCTCAATGGCTTCCGATGTAATCTTGTTCACAGAGTTACCTGACGATGATTCAAAGGCGCTATTCAGGATGGGCTCAATATTCGTATATTTCCAATCCTCGTTTTTTGAATTGGGGAAATCCAGGGCCATAAACTGGTCAAAAGCTAGTTTCCTGAAATCATGAATCGGCAGGGATTTCTGGCCGTTCAGGCTCTCTTCAAATGAGTGAAACTGTTTTTTGTACCACTCTTTATTATTGGTGATCGCCGCCATTATACCGCTGCTCCTTCGGCTTCCCGAGTCCAGTCATAACCTTTTTCTTCAAGCTGTAATGCGAGTTCTTTTCCGCCGGATTTGACAATTTGGCCGTCGACGAGAACATGAACAAAATCCGGTATGATATAATTCAACAAGCGTTGATAATGGGTCACGACAATTGCGGCATTGTCTTTGGAACGCAGTTTGTTAACGCCGTTGGATACAATCTTCAGCGCGTCAATATCAAGGCCGGAATCGG
>JAEUSJ010000169.1 GCA_016788215.1 bacterium
GATCAGATCAATAAAGAATTCTTTTCGGAGTATCTGTATCTTTCCATGTCCGCCCATTGTAATACCATCAATATGGACGGAATTGCCAATTATTTTCTGGTGCAGTCGCAGGAAGAACATTTTCATGCGATGAAATTTTTTAATTTCGTTAACGACCGTGGAGGGAAAGTCGAACTCAAAGCACTCGCCGCGCCGAAAGTACATTTCAAATCCCTGGTCGAAATTTTCGAGGAAACGCTGGACCATGAAAAATTGGTAACCGCGTCGATCAACAAACTCATGGACCTTGCCATTAAAGAAAAAGACCATGCGCTGATCAGTTTCCTGAAGTGGTTTGTGGATGAGCAGGTAGAGGAAGAATCAACCGTCGGGAAAATCTTACATAAACTTAAGCTTATTGACGGAGACGGACACGGCTTACTTATGATCGATAACGAGTTGGCCGCTAAAGTTTTTACGCCTCCCGCGGAAAACGTTTAGTATCATAAATCTACATAGAGCGCGCAGCTAATACTCACTTGAGTTTTTTTCTAAATTCATTTTACGGAAGAATAATATGCCGCGAGACATCCCCGTTGGTAATGGAAGTCTGTTGATCGGATTTGATAAGAATTATTACATTCGAGATCTGTATTTCCCTTTTGTCGGAAAGGAAAATCACGTGCAAGGCAACGAATGCAAATTCGGCGTTTGGGCGGACGGGCAATTTGCATGGATGAACGATAGTTGGGAAAAAGAACTTAATTATATTGACGACACAATGGTTACTGAGGTCAAGTTGACCCACCGTAAGCTGGGATTGGAACTAATCTGCAACGACGCTGTAGATTTTTACGAAAATATTTATCTTCGGAAAATTGGCGTTAAGAATCTTCTGAACAAACCGCGCGACGTGCGCCTGTTCTTTCATCACGGATTCAATATATCGGAATCGGACGTAGGCGATACGGCATTATTTGACCCTAAGATCGGCTGTATTCTGCATTATAAAAGCGACCGGTTTTTTCTGATGAATTTTTACAATGACGATCATTTTGGAGTTGATCACTACGCGATAGGGAAAAAGGGCGGTGGAATGGAAGGCACCTGGCGCGACGCCGAAGACGGTCAACTGGAAATGCACGCAATTGCGCAGGGTTCGGTGGATTCCACCATCGGTATGTTTTTAAAACCTTTACCGCCCGGTGGAACGGATGATTTTTATTACTGGATCATTGCGGGAAAGACGTACGGCGAATGCGCTAATAACAACAGTTTTATCCGGCAATACAATCCCGACCGTGTATTGAAACGAATCAGGGACTATTGGAAATTCTGGATCGAAAAAGAAAGAATTCATTTTGACGATCTGCCGTTGTCCATTACCCGATTATTCAAACGCAGCCTGATCACGATCCGCTCTCAAGTGGATAATAACGGAGCAATTATCGCGGCCAATGATTCCGACATTACATTTGAGGGGCGCGACACGTACAGTTATATGTGGCCCCGCGATGGCGCACTGGTGGCCTACGCGCTGGACCTCGCCGGATACGGTTCGGTCACGCGCCGGTTTTTTGAGTTTTGCGCGCGCGTGATCAAAGATAACGGCTATTTACTGCATAAATATAATCCGAACGGTACCTTGGCGAGTTCATGGCACCCCTGGGTCAAGGACGGGCATACGCAGCTACCCATACAGGAGGATGAAACGGCGCTCGTCGTATGGTCGCTGTGGAATCATTATCAGAAATACCGCGACGTGGAATTTATTCAACCCCTTTACGGCCCGCTGGTTATTCGTACGGCAGATTTTATGTGTCATTTTAGAAATGAGAAAACAGGGCTTCCGCATCCGTCGTATGACTTGTGGGAAGAGCGCCACGGTATTCTCACTTTTACTACTGCCGCCGTTATCGCCGGGCTCAGGGCAGCAAGCAATTTTGCAAATCTTTTCGGTGAAACAGACAAGGCGCAAAAATATTCAGAAACGGCGGATATCATGAAAGCCGGAATGGATCGTTATTTATACAGCACGGAACACAACCGATTTGTTCGCATGGCCAATCAGAATACGGACGGAACTTTTGAATACGATCTAACGATCGATGCCAGTATGTACGGGATTTTTGCATTCGGAACCTACGATCCGATGGATGAGAAAGTGGCCAATACCATGAAAGCGATCAAAGATCGATTATCGTGCAAGACGGACGTAGGAGGTATCGCACGATACGAAAATGACTATTACCACCAGGTGAGTCAGGATGTAACCAACGTTCCCGGCAATCCTTGGTTTATATGTACGATGTGGCTGGCGCAATATCAAATTGCTAAGGCCAAAACCAAAGACGAACTGAAAGAAGCGTTGCCAACATTGGAGTGGGTCGCTTCCCATGCGCTCAGATCGGGTATACTTGCGGAGCAAGTTCACCCCTACTCCAATGCGCCGCTTTCCGTTTCTCCGCTTACCTGGAGCCACGCAACGGTGGTCATGTGCGTCATGGAATATTTGAAGAAACTGGAAACGCTGGAATCATGCGCGGCCTGCGGCCAGCCGATCTTTCATGCTAACGCAAAATAAAAAGGCTGCCGGATATCCGATCCAGCAGCCTTACATTATTCTAATTGTAGAAATTTCTACCCGAGCATCTTTTCCACTGTTGCCGCCATGTGATTTACATCTTGAGAGTCGACTATCGCTGAATTTGCCACTGTCTTAAGTTGCTTTATTACATCCGAATCGATATTGGAATCCGTAATGAATATAAACGGTATGGCATTATTCGACGAATTTTCACGAATCTGCTGACAGAATTCGTAGCCGGAAATTTCATCGTATTTAAAATCAGAGATGATCACATTAGGTTTCAAACTTTTCAGCGAGGCGATACCTTCGGTGATACTGTCGACCGTCTTGACCGTATGGCCGAGGCTCGACAGATTTTTCTCGATCACTTTCCGCACGACCATGCTGTGATTAATTACCAAAATGGAGCCTGTCTTTTTCGCCGGAGTTATTTCAGCCTGCTTGTCCTTTGATCCTTCAAAAGAAATGATCTTCGGCTTGATGACAAATTGGCCGTCTTCCCAACTCATCATCTGGTCGAGCGCCTCGTCGTCATTAAAATTTTTCAACTTAATATTCTGCAAAACGCCTTTATCATACGTGATAACCGCAGTGTCGCTTTCATGAGTTACTTCCAACGTTCCGGTGAGAGAATTGGATTCACAGAATCCAATAACTTCGGTGATATGCTTATCTTTTAAACTGCCCGACGGTCCCGACGGAGCGCCTGACTTGATCTGTTTTGCTTTTTCCGAGACGACTGCATTCGTATCGCGCAGACGCTGGCTCATGATTTTACTCATGGCTATGGAGATCGAGGGATACTTCTCGAGGATCACGTCAAAATCATCTTTTTCCAGAACAAAAGTTTCCGTGTCTTCAGCCGCATTCACGGTGGCGGATCGCGGCTCTCCGGTCAAAAGCGACATTTCGCCGAAATAATTTCCGGCGCCGATATGAGCCAGTATTTCGCCGTTGGTGGCCGTCACTGCAACTTTCCCGCTCAGCACGATGTACATCTTGTCGCCCGGGTCGCCCGTTTTGCAGATCGTACTGTTGGACTTGAATTGTTTGAATTTCAGCTTTTCAGTGATGAAGTCAATGCTCTCCCGGCCCAGAGAGCGAAAGAAAGGAACCTGTTTGAGAATCTCGCCAATTTGAATCATTCCATGCCTCCGAAGAGCTCAGTTACAACTTTGAATCGTTAGAATCATCGAGAAACTAATAAAATTAGAACAAGATAGCAAGTTTTTTTAAGAGGAACAGAACGAAGATTATAAACAAAAAAAGGAAAATGAACTTCTTTGTAAAAGGAAAAGAAGCCCTGGTGGAACGCTTGAAGTGAATTCGTTTTTTACGCTGGACTTCGGGATCTTTGTCCGGTTTATAATAGAACGGCGTATAGTTAAACGACTTATTCTTGTTCTGCTTGAATATCATACTACTTTAATATACCGATTCCGTATTTATCATTCAAAATAATTTTCCCGTTTTTGATTTCCATGCCCTTAAATGATTGGTCTGTCAATAATAGATGTCCGTCCAAGTCTGCAAAATCCGCCATCGGCGATATATGCGCAGCAGCTGTTGTTCCAATAGCCGTCTGGATCATACATCCCAGCATGACCTTCAGCTCATGTTTACGCGCAGTTTTGATCATTCTCATGGCCTCGCGTAATCCTCCGCATTTATCCAGCTTGATATTTATACCGTGAAAACACTCCCGCAGCCCCGAAATGTCTTCGTTTGTCTTGACGCTTTCATCTGCAAATAACGGCAATACGGATCTTTGCTTGAGCCAGATCATATCGTCATAGTTTTCTTTCGGTAAAGGCTGTTCGATCAATTCGACTTCTTCCCGCGCTAGCCAGTCGATCTTAAGCGCGGCTTCTTCCTTGTTCCATCCTTCATTTACATCCACACGAAGCGTTTTATCGGTAACTTTTCGAATGGACTTAATTATCTCATAATCCAGATCACCCACGCCCAGTTTGATTTTAAGAATTGGGTAAGACTCCGCTTCGTGAATTTTTTTTTCAATTACGTTTAGTTCGTCAATGCCGATTGTAAAAGAGGTCAACGGAGTTTTTGCTTTATCCAATCTAAAACATTTATAAAGAGGCATTTGCAGTTTTTTCCCGAGCCAGTCGTGCAGAGCGATGTCAATACCGGATCGTGCGGAATTGTTTTCCGGAAAATGCTGTAGAAGCCACTGCATGATATCGTCGATCGCAGATGGGTCTTTGAATCGTTTTAGCAGAACAGCCGCCTTGCCAAGACATTCCAACACGCTTTCCGGCGGCTCTCCGTAATATCGCGAAGGCGAAGACTCGCCTATTCCGGCGGTGCCTTCGTGCTCAATACGGATAATGATAACGTCTTTGGTTTCAATGCGGGAATCGGAAAGAATGAAAGGATGAAGCAGGCGCAGGGTTTTTAGTTCATAACTCAGCTGCATATATTTAATTTAACAGACCAACGATCAAACTATTCAGCAGGCCAAGCAGAAATGCAAAGATCGGACTCATGACGCGGCCAATGATGCCCAGCGCCATCATGGCAACTAGAATAAACATACCCATAAATCCAAGGCTTCGGTACTGATCGCCGAGATGCGGCGGCAGAAGGCTCGCCACAACGTGCGAACCATCCAAAGGCGGAATAGGAAACAGATTGAACAGCGCGAGAATTAAATTGATTTGAATACTGTACTTCATGAATTCCAGTGCAAACTCGGTCAATTGCACGCTGCTCTGCGATGTGGGAGAAACGCTCTGAAAAATAAGTGATATCATAACGATAAGGAGCGCCGAAATGACGGCCAGAATAAAATTTGAAGCCGGTCCTGCCATGGAAACGTATATATCATCGCGACGATAATTTTTGAAGTTGTTAGGGTTCACCGGAACGGGTTTAGCCCAGCCGAATAGGATTCCAGCATTGGTAACTGCAAGCATAACCGGAATGATAATCGTTCCCCACAAATCAATATGTTTAATCGGATTGAGTGTAATACGTCCTTCACGGTCGGCCGTATCGTCGCCGCACCATTTGGCAACAAGGCCGTGCGCGCACTCATGGATCACAACGGCAAATATTAACACCGGCAAAAAAACTAATTCAATCAAGTCAAATTCCTTTCGTTATTTTTTTGTAACGCCCTATGTATACTAAAATTCATTTCCAATGTCAAATAAATATTAGCACAATGTGTAACAGGAATCATGACGAAGATCATTGACTTAAAAAAAAAATTCCGTACATTTAAATGTAGCTTAATTAAAAAGCATTAATGAAGCCAAACCACGGAGGTGGCTATGGCCTGCAAGTTAGGAATGCACGCTATATGCTGGGGGGTAATAATCTTCGGCATTTTCCTCTCTCCGTATACGTTGCGTGCTCAGCAAAGTAAAAAACAAGTGGAGTCCGTCAAACGATTCAAGGACGAGCATGGACCCGGCTGGATCATCCGTTGGCATCCGGGAGCTCAGACGCCGAGCATTATGTACGGCGGTAAGACCAAGCCCGACGAGGACATCCGCTCATCCGGCGGCGATGAAAAAGTGGCCCGCAAATTTCTTTCTACGTTTTGTGATCTTTTCAAGATCCGCAATATCCATGATGAGTGGATTATTGAAACGAGACAATCCTATGCCGGAATGAAGTATATTGACCTTGCGCAGACCTTCCGCGGTATAAAAGTATACTCCGGATCTTACACGGTGTCTATGGACGCCGACGGCAGTATCACATCTATTGCCGGAAATTTTTGCCCCGACATTGACATTAGTA
>JAEUSJ010000016.1 GCA_016788215.1 bacterium
GAGAGCCTTGAGCTCGCGTATAAGGTCAACGCGATTATTTTGGACAAGACCGGAACCATCACCAAGGGCGAAGCGGTAGTAACTGATCTTGTTTGGGAGGATTCGACCAACAATCAGCTGCATGAATCTATTTTATTGAGTCTGGAAAAACATTCCGAACATCCGCTTGCTGAAGCAGTAGTGAAAAAATTAGGTGAACAAAATTCACAGAATGTGTTGATTACTGACTTCGGATCAATAACCGGAAAGGGTGTTCAAGGAAAATTTGATGGAGACAGCTTTTCGGTTGGGAGCGAAAAATGGATTGAGCAAAGCGACATTAGAATATCCGATCTATTGCAAATCCGTGCGAATCAATTTGCAGTCGATGCAAAGACCGTAATTTATTTTTCCGATGAGAAGAATGTATTGGCTATTCTGGCTATCGCTGATGTGATCAAGGATTCCTCCAAAAAAGCCATTGCTGATTTGAAGAATATCGGGCTTGAAGTTTATATGATTACCGGAGATCATGAAAAAACGGCCTCCGCGATTGCCAAAGATGCAGGTATTGATCGCTATTTCGCGGAAGTATTGCCTTTAGAAAAAGCTAAATATGTTCGTGAATTGCAAGCGCAGGGTAAAATTGTGGCAATGGTCGGCGATGGGATCAACGACTCTGAAGCCCTCGCGCAGGCGGATGTGAGTATTGCGATGGGTAAAGGAACAGACATCGCGATGGACGTCGCTAAAATTACGCTGATGAAATCCGACCTAGAGCACATTCTCGGCGCGATCAAATTGTCAAAAGCGACGGTGGCTACGATTCGTCAAAACTTGTTTTGGGCGTTTATTTATAATCTCATCGGAATTCCGATTGCCGCCGGAGCTTTATATCCGTTCTTCGGATTCACGCTCGACCCGATGATCGCTGGAACAGCTATGGCTATGAGTTCCGTTTCGGTGGTGTCAAACAGTTTGCGTTTAAAAAATCAAAAGTTATAGGAGCCGTGTTATGACAACGTTCAAATTCAAGACTAACATCAACTGTAACGGATGCATCGCGACCGTTACGCCATTTTTGAATTCCGAAACAACTATACAAAACTGGAAAGTAGATATTCAAAATCCGAATAAAATTTTGACCGTCGAAGGCGAAAAGATCTCAAAAGACATGGTAGTGTCGAAAGTCAAGGAGGCGGGATTTAAAATAGAGGATTTTTAGTTTTTTTGTCAGCACCTATTTCCTATTTTATAACTCCTCGTTCACTGTTTTCAAAAAAGTCGACGACCGTTTTCGCTTCTAAGCTCGATTCCATTTCGTTTTTGATCTTTGTTATTGCGTCCGATCGCTTGAGGTGTGATTGATATATTATGTAATATACTTTCTCAAGCGTTTTAATCTGGTCGTCGGAAAAATTATTTCTTTTTAACCCCACATAGTTTAATCCGCCAAATTTTAACGGCTCGCCTGCGGCTAATATATAAGGCGGGACATCTTGAGCAACGCGATAACCGCCGCCGATGAATGCGTGTTTTCCGATTCGAACAAACTGATGAACCGGAACCAGCCCGCCAATGGCTGCATGATCCTGAATTTCAATATGTCCAGCCAAGGTAACCGAATTGGATAATATAATGTGGTTTCCGATTTTACAGTCATGCGCAACATGGACATAATTCATCAGCAAACAATTCGACCCAATCACGGTCTTGCCGCTCTCGGCTGTACCGCGGCTGATCGTGACCAACTCACGTATGATTGTACGATCACCAATCTCAAGTACAGATTGTTCACCTTTAAATTTCAAGTCCTGCGGAATAGCCCCCACAACTGCGCCGTTGAAGATCTTGCATTCAGTGCCTATGCGCGTAAACTTCTCGATTCGGACATGAGAAGAAATTTCTGTTCCAGCGCCAATAGAAACATTTTCTTCAATGATCGAAAATGGCCCCACCGTAACCGAAGGATCGATCTGCGAATTAGTTGAAACGATGGCCGTGGGATGTATATTTTCCAATTTAAACCCTGCCTGGAACTTTGATAATCGATCCTGTAACACCCGATGATTTGTCAGAAGCTAAAAACAAAAATAATTCTGCGATTTCTTCCGCCTTGACCCATTTTGAAAAATCCGCATCCGGCATGGATTTGCGATTGGCCGGCGTATCAATGATGCTTGGAACAATGGCATTTATCTGAATATTGTGAATTTTGTTTTCCTCCGCCATCGTTTCAGTCAAATTGATCACTCCCGCTTTGGCGACGCCGTACGGGCCGGCCTTTGACCCGCCCTTTAACCCTGCAAGTGCCCCAACATTTATGATCTTACCGCTTTTTTTTGTTTGCATTATTTTTAATACTTCTCGCGAACATAGAAAAGTTGACTTTAAATTTAGTTTGATCGTAAAATCCCATGTTTCGGTTTCCACTTCCGTGACTTCTGACCATGGATAAATCCCGCCAACAAGATTTATCAAAACGTCAACGGTTGAATATTTCTTGATAACATCTTCAACAAGTTCCTTAACGTTCAAATCACTCAAGACATCGGTGGGCCTGAACATCCACTCGTTGTTATTTTTAACTGACTGCCAGAATGGGCTTTTTTGAAATGCATCAGTTAAGGCCTTTTCGCTGTCTACACCAACGACTCTTGCCCCGTTTTGTAAAAGTGTTTTTACAACTGTTTGCCCCAGGCCGCCTAATGCACCGGTCACTATGCAAATTCTGTTTTCCAGCACTTCATGTCTCCTTTTTATTTAAAGATTATTAATAATATTTTATAATTCAAAATTATTAGTATATTAATTTGTCTTTACTCCTTACCTTTTTTAAAAAAACAGTATCATGCTTTCCAATATAATAGGCCTGGAATCGGCTAAGAGACAATTACTCGCCGCGTTTAATCATCAACGACTTGCGCACGCCTATCTTTTTACCGGTGAAGAAGGATTAGGCGCTGAAGAACTTGCCATTGAAATGGCAAAGTTTATTATGTGCTCCCGGCCTGACAAAACCAATTCTGAGCCATGCCACACATGTTCTAATTGCCGAAAAATTTCTACGTTTCAACACCCGGACGTTCATTACTATTTTCCCGTTCTGAAGTCAACCGACAACTCCGAAATTCTCACAATGCTGGAAGAAAAATCGCAGGAATTATATTTCAGGGTGAAAGTTGCCGGTGGAAGCCTTCATATTGGCGATCAGGATAATCCGGAAAAAAATTCAATCCGCGGATTATTACGCGAAATTGGCCTGCGCTCGTATGAGGGAAATATAAAAGTCTTTATTGTTACGTTTGTTGAAGAGATGAATCAGGAATCGGCGAATGCGTTACTTAAGATCCTGGAAGAGCCTCCACCAAATACGCTTTATTTTCTTACCACGGGGTTTTTGCAGACATTGCTTCCAACCATTGTTTCCCGGTGCCAATTAGTCAAACTTTATAAAATCAAATCTGAAATAATTGAAACCGCTTTGCAGACAAAAAATCATGTCCAAATTGAAGAATCCCGCATCATTGCAAAGCTAGCGGATGGAAATTATGCCACAGCTCTTCAGCTTTTGTCGGGTGATCTTAAGAATAAACGCGAATTGATGATTGGCTTTTTGCTCGGGGTCGTAGGAACCAGGCCATCTTCAATCGTTGAAGCCGTCGACGCACTTCTTGCTGAAAACAAGAAAGATAAAGCAATGGTAATTGATGTTTTGAATATCATGGCCACTTGGTTCCAAGATGCATTTTATGTAAATAATCTGCAAAGTCAGCCGGAGCTTTTAGAATCTTTTGTTATTAATCACGATAAAATCGACCGTGTTGAAAAATTCATTTCCAATTTCCCGCGAACAAATTTGGATTTAGCAATAAATGAGATAGAAAAAGCTGTTGACCTTATTTCGCGAAATGTCTATCTTAATTTAATCTTGATTAATTTAGGTTTACAACTAAGAAAAATCATTTTTGATCCAAAAAACTGACGACCTTAGAGAGATTTTTTAATATATGACTAACCCTATACAAGTTGAATTTAAAGCCCTGCGCAAAGAATATTTCGATAACAAACATAATCTGAACATAAAACTCGGCGAGCACGTTGTTGTACAGGCTGAATCCGGTGTTGATCTCGGAAAAATATGCCTGACCCCTGAAAAAATTCCACTGCATGAAATCGAAGGCCGGGAATTACGGGCATTTGTCCGCGTGGCCAATCCGGATGAAATCGCCCGACTCAGTGAAAATAGGAATGAAGAAGAAAGAGCGAAGTCGATAGTTAAACAAAAGATCGGCGAGCATGGACTAAAAATGAAATTAGTCGATGCAGAATACCAGTTTGACCGTAAGCGCCTTGTCTTTTTTTTTACTGCAGACAAACGCGTCGATTTTAGAAATCTGGTGCGCGATCTTGCCGGTCTTTTTAAAACGCGAATCGAACTCCGCCAGATCGGAGTTCGTGATGAAGCAAAACGCGTTAGCGGTTACGGCCCTTGTGGGAAAGAACTGTGCTGCTCTTCGCATTTGACTGAATTTAAACCCATCACAACCGACTTCGCCAAAGATCAGGGATTGCAGCTTAATCCTACAAAATTAACAGGTCTCTGTGGCCGTCTAAAATGCTGCCTCGCTTACGAACGCGATTTTTACGTCAATACTCTATCGAAATTTCCTGGTGTCGGTGCGCCTATAAAGACTTCCAAAGGCGCCGGTGAGATCAAGCATATTGATATCATAGGAAACAAGATTTTTGTGCACCACCATAAGGACGATGAATGGGAAACTCTGACGCTGGAAGGTGTGGCCAAGATACTTGGAATTAACCTCGATGATATTGGCGGATGTTCTGTAAATGGAGGCGGTTGCAGTTCCGGAAAATGCAGCACACATGACAAAGTGGAAGATGGGGAAATGCAAAACCCTCTCAAAAATTTTATGGAGAACGATCCTTATTTCGACGAGCACAACTTCCCGAGACCAAAGAACTAATACATCTCTTTTCGTTAGAATCAAGAGGAGTATGCAATGATATTCACGCTTCTTGGAACACGTGGCTCAAGACCCATTTTGACTAATGAGCAGGTTAAATACGGCGGAAACACTACTGCTTTCAAAATCTCTATCGACGGAATGGATCCTATTTATGTAGACGGAGGTACGGGAATTTTTCGTGAAGGCGTCGCCATCACAAAAGCGAATACACGAGGACTTCATGCGCATTTTCTCATTACACATACGCACTGGGATCATATTCTTGCTTTTCCGTTTTTCGCGCCGCTTTTCATGCCCGGAACAAAACTCACGATCATGGGCCCCCGATCTGAAAAATATGATATAAAATCTCTTTTCGAACATCAACACAATAAAGGGCTCATTCCCATTCCGTTTGAAATTTTCAAGGAAAGAATCGATTTCAAAGAGTTGTATCCTAATGAAGAGTTTATGATAGAAAATGCAACTATTAAAACAGTGGAACTTAATCATCAAGGATTGACATTGGGGTATAGAATAGAACACGACGGAAAATCTATTTGTATCATTACTGACCACGCGCCTATAGAAAACAACCATCTGGGGGTTTTAATGAAAGGATGGAAAAAAGACGACTTTACCGCTAAGGAAAAAGTTTTCTATGATACCTTGGTTCGATTTGTAAAAGACGCCGATTTAATGATGCATGATACGCATTTTACGAAAGAAGGAATCAAAGGCAAAGAAAATTGGGGGCATTCGTCTCCTGAAATGGCCGTGGATCTGGCTTTAAAAGCTAATGTCAAAAAAGTGGTTCTTGGGCATCATGCACCTGAAGATAAAGACCATGACGTTGAAATTAAGATTAAATCGGCCAGGGACTATTTGAAATCCGCCGGTAAGTTGAATTCGGTTGAGGTTGTCGCCCTTAGTGAAGGAGATGAAGTATGCCTTTAGATGTCGTGTTTTATGGAACGCGCGGCTCCATCAGCGCCCCGCACGAAGACATTTTAAGATACGGATCGCTCACATCCTGTGTTGTCGTAAAAAGCGGTGATCGTAGTATTGTAATAGACGCCGGTTTTGGAATTGGCTTTTATTCAGACCACCTCGCTAATAAAATGGGAAGTTTTCATGTCCTTATTTCTCATTTTCATTGGGATCATATTCAGGGTTTGAATTATTTCGGCCCTGTTCATCATCCGAAAAGTACCAATAATTTTTATTCACCGTTTAAAGTTGAGCAGCTACAGGAAGTCATGGATATTTATTTTGACGGCTCCTACGGCCCGTTTAACGGATGGGAAGCTCTGAACTCCAAATTTGAATTTCATAAACTTGCCGGTGACATTGAGATTAACGGATTTACCGTTTCAATGATGCCGGTCAATCACACCGATCCGTGTTATGCTTATAAAATTAGCGAAGGGAATTCATCCGTTGTGTATGCAAGCGATCACGAGGCTATTAATAATCAGGTAAACCGGGATTTTATCGACTGGGCAAAGGGTTGTGATATTCTCATTCATGACGCCATGTATGAAGATAGCGAATATGAGCATAAGATCGGTTGGGGTCATAGCACATTTGATATGGCTTGTGAAAACGCAAAAAAAATTGCAACAAAAAAACTGCTTCTTACGCATCATGAACCTCTGCGCTCGGACAAAGAACTCGATCGAATCGAATCGGAGCTAAAGAAAAAATACCCGGGTCTGGATCTGATTTGTGCGCAACAGGTTGTAACATACTCTTCATAGGCTCCTTCACGTTTCCCGCCGGTAATTTGTTTTTTTATCTGATCTTGTGCATATTACTGATGCATCAACTATATTTTATCCTGATCACAACGGAGTTGCCTTGAAAAAAGATTTCAAACGAATATTGGTTACCAGCGCACTGCCATATGCCAATGGCCCAAGTCACATAGGCCGCCTTACCGGCGCTTATTTACCTGCTGACATTTATGTCCGTTATCAACGCATGATGAAACGTGACATTGTTTATATCTGTGGAAGCGATGAACACGGCGTTCCGATTACCATTCAGGCTGAAAAGGAAGGCGTTACGCCGCAGCAACTTGTGGATCGTTATAATGCAATGATCCAAGATGAGTTTTTCAAAATGGGAATCAGTTTTGACCACTATTCCCGTACATCCAGCTTCATTCATCGCGAGACCGCACAGGAATTTTTTTTGGATCTTTTAGGAAAAGCTATTCTCCGAAAAAAACCGGAAATGCAGTGGTATGATGAAACGGCGAACATGTACTTGTCCGATCGTTATGTTGAAGGAACGTGCCCCATTTGCCAAAACACAGACGCCCGAGGCGATCAATGTGAAAAATGCGGAACATATCTCAATCAAATGCAGTTGATAAACCCACGCAGCAAAGTGTCGGGCTCAACCCCGATTGCAAAGGAAACAACACACTGGTATATGCCCTTGGGCGATTTTCAGCCGGAACTAGAAAAATGGATTGGGGGTAAAACTCATTGGAAAGACAATGTCATAAATTACTGCAAAGGATGGTTTACTCAAAAGTTGGCCGATCGTGCTATTACGCGTGATCTTGACTGGGGAGTCCCTCTTCCTCAACAAGACAAAAATGGAAAACCTATTGAAGGAGTTGGTGGAAAAGTATTATACGTTTGGTTTGAAGCGGTTCTTGGTTATATATCTTCAACAAAGGAATGGGCACAAAAGATCGGTAACCCGGATAAATGGAAAGAATATTGGCAGCAGGAGGATACTAAATTGGTTCATTTCATCGGAAAAGATAACATTGTTTTTCACGCGATCATGTTTCCCGCAATCATGATGGCATACAATAAAAATAAAAACGTCGATCGTTTTGTTTTGGTCAGCGAAATTCCCGCGTGTGAGTTTTTGAATCTCGAAGGCGCGAAACTTTCGACAAGTCGAAATTATGCCGTCTGGGTCAAAGATTATCTGGAAAAGTTTCCCCCGGACCCGCTACGATACACGTTGACGTCTAATTTGCCTGAAAACAAGGATTCAGATTTCTCCTGGAAGGATTTCCAGGCTAAAAATAATAATGAACTGGCTGATATTTTGGGAAATTTTGTAAACCGTAGCCTAGCGTTTACTATCAAGAATTTTGATGGCAGGGTTCCCGCGCCAGGCATATTTAGCGCCATGGACAATGAAATGTTGAACGAGATTCGCCGTGCGCAGATTGAGGTTGGTGAATTCATCGAAAATTTCAAGTTCCGGGACGCATGCCGCCGATTCATGGATTTAGCGCGTAATGCAAACAAATACTTCAACGATTGCGAGCCGTGGAAAACATTGAAAGCGGATCGTGCAAAATGTCAGAATACGCTGTATGTCAGCGTTCAGGTTGTAAAGGCGCTGGCCGTTATCATGCATCCGTTTATACCGTTTACATCTGAAAAAACATGGAAAATGCTTAACATGAAGGAACAAGTTGTAGGTCAAAACTGGAATCAGGTTTCAGAAAATAGAGTTTCAGCAGGACATATCTTAGGCAATGTAGAGATCCTTTTTACAAAAATCGAGGATGACATGATATTAAAAGAAACCAATGCTTTAAATCAGATTACAGAACACAAGGTATCCGATGGAGCAGAGCCATCAAAAATGCAGCCATTATCCACCCCTATTGGCATTGATGATTTCGCAAAAGTAGATATGCGCTCTGCAACAGTGCTTCAGTGCGAAAAAGTTGAAGGAACGTCTAAGTTACTCAAATTGCTGCTCGAGCTTGGCGGTGAAAAGAGGCAAGTTGTTTCCGGACTGGCGGAATACTATAAGCCCGGCGAATTGATCGGTAAACAGGTAATCATTGTTGCTAATCTGAAACCTGCAAAAATTCGCGGTGTGGAGTCTAACGGGATGATATTAACGGTTGGCGACGGACAAAACGTAAAAATATTGGTGCCTGAAAATCTCATTGCATCCGGGTCGAAAGTCAGCTAAACTATAACCATTACTTTGTTTATGGAAATTGATCGAACAAAAATTTTAGTAGTGGAAGACGATTTTCAAAATCGTCAACTCATTAACATTTACCTGAGCCGTTCCGGATACGAGGTTGTGTCGGCAATCAATGGAACTGCGGCTCTGGACAAACTGCAAAATTATACGCCCGATCTTATCGTCAGCGATATTGCAATGCCCTTTATGGATGGCTTTGAGCTTTACGATAAAGTCAAAGGCTTTCCACACCTTAGATCGGTTCCTTTCATTTTTTTAACAGCTTATTCAGACACCGAAAAACGGCGGCACAGTAAGGAAATCGGATCCGATGATTTTCTGACCAAACCGATCGAACAGGAAGAACTCCTGGCGTCGATTCGCGGTAAGCTCAAACGCGTCAATGAAATTAAGGCTTCTACACAAACAGAAATTCTAAATCAAGTTGATCAATTAAAACGTGAAATCCTGTCAACTATTACACACGAAGTCAATACTCCGCTTTTTATTATCAAGTTAACATCAAATTTACTGCTTGACGAAAAAATGGATTTTCATCAGGACGAACTTCAGGAGTTGTTACTGCGAATTAAACGCAGCGGTGAACGTCTTGATTCTCTACTAAAAGATTTTTTGGTAACAGTACGTGTTGCGACCGGTGAAGCAAAAAATGAGTTTGAAAAGACAAAACAAGATGTGGACCTGAATTTCATTATACAACACCTCTTGCCTAGATTTGATAATGATGCTAAAATAAGAAATATTAGCCTGACCTCTCATTTTACACCTAATATGCCGTCGCTCAGCCTGGACGTGGATCAAATTGCAGACGTAATGGAACGCCTGATCGGTAACGCGATTAAATTCAACAAAGAAAATGGTTTTGTAAAAATTAACACATCTCACGATAAGGAAAAAATTGTAATCGTTATCGAGGATTCCGGAATTGGTATTTCTGCTGATAATATTCCGCTTATTTTTAATAAATTTTTTCAGGTTAATCGCGGCGAAATGGAACAACAGGGCGCCGGCCTCGGTCTAAATATTGCCCGTGATCTTTCGCGAATCAATGGCGGGGAGATCACCGTCATAAGCGAAGAAGGTGTTGGCAGCAAGTTCATCCTGACATTTCTAATTTAAAATCCTTTTTCTCCAACTTAAACTTTTCGATACTATTTGTTACATTTTTTTTAGACGTATAGTAGTTTTCTGTTTTAGAAACTATGGAGTAATTGATGTTTGTTGGTCATTACGCGGTTGCATTAGCGGCAAAAAAGGCAGCGCCCAAAGTTTCGCTAGGCACTTTATTTTTGGCAGCACAATTTGTCGATTTGCTATGGCCCTTGCTGCTGCTCTTCGGCCTTGAGCACGTTCGTATCGATCCGGGAAATACGATTCTTACTCCATTAGATTTTTACGATTATCCGATTTCGCATAGTTTTGTTGCCGCAATCGTATGGTCCGTGGCGCTTGGTCTTTTGATTTTTTCTATCAAACGGGACAAGAGAAGCTCTTTCATTGTTGGGTTGTGTGTTTTTAGTCATTGGATCCTTGATTTTATCACGCACCGGCCCGATCTTCCTTTGGCATTCGACAAGGACATGTACTTTGGCCTCGGACTATGGAATTCGCCAATTGGAACCGTGGTGGTTGAACTTGGTTTGTTTATAACCGGCACCATTATGTATGTTCGAGCGACGAAATCTATAGACCGTATTGGCGCTTACGGATTCTGGTCTTTGTTAAGCGTCTTACTGCTTATTTACATTAGTAATTTTCTTGGCCCGCCGCCGCCAAACGAATTCGCATTAGCGGTTGTTGCCAACGCCGCTTGGTTATTCGTTATTTGGGCATATTGGGTTGACCGCCATCGAATTGCGGTTTTGAAGATTTAGTTATGTGACTTATGGTAGATTCTAACGCTTTTCTTAAACTTACCGAAAGGGGCAATTCCGATGGAGAAAGAAATGATCGATCTACGCGACCTGATCATGATGATCAAAGAAAAGAAGGAAATGAATGCGAACCTTGCGTTGGAATTTGATTGTAGATTGGAGGTTGAAGATTACAAGCCTTTGGTTAAGGTGATCAATTACGCAATTAACTATGTAAGCCAATTAACGGATCAGCCAATGCAGATTTCACTTAATGCCGGTGGGAGCGGATATCTTTTGGGTTTTACCGCTTTCACATCCCAAATGGAGTTTCCTGCGATCAGCGATCAGGTTGTTGAAGCTTTGATTCCATATCAGGCTTCCGTCAAGGTAGATGGTGAAAAGGGTAAGTATGTTAAAATGTTAATTACTTTTAAGCAATGATCAGGTGAAATGCTTACCCCTATTGTATAATAAATAATAAAGGGGCAGATTGCTCATGCCCCTCTATTAATTTATCTGAAGGTGAAAGGAAATATCTTAATTAGTAACCAGCTAATTCGATCTTGCGTTTCATCGTTTCCACATCGTCTTTTATTTTTGGGTTAGAACCCATCGATTCTTCGACCAGACGGCAAGCATAAATTACGGTTGAATGGTCCCGCCCTCCAAAATGTAGTCCTATTGTTTTTAGCGACGAGCCTAATATTTCTTTCGTCAGGAACATACAAATCTGCCGCGCCTCAACAATTTCTTTTTTTCGCGTTTTCGCCCTCAACATGTCTTCCGGTATATTGTAGTACGCCGCGACGGTTTTTTGAATCATATCAATGGATAAATTTTTCTTTTTGATCGCTATTGTATCTTTCAACACCGATTTTGCCAGATCGAGATTCAATTCCGTATTGGCAATGGAAGAGTAAGCCAATAATTTGATCAATGCGCCTTCCAGTTCACGAATATTCGCTGTGATATTCATCGCAACAAACTCACAAACTTCCGGAGGCAGATATACGCCATCCTCTTCGCTACGCTTCTGCAAAATCGCTATACGTGTTTCAAGGTCGGGCGGTTGAATGTCCGTAACCAAACCCCATTGAAACCTTGAAATGAGCCTCTCTTCAACCTGCTTAAGTTCTTTGGGCGGACGATCTGAGGTCAAAACAATCTGCTTCCCCATTTGATGCAGCGTATTGAATGTGTGAAAAAATTCTTCTTGAGTCTTTCCTTTATCGGCAAAAAACTGAATGTCATCAACCATTAATAAGTCAAAATTACGATAAAGTTTGCTGAATTCCTGAATTTTATCGTTTCGAATTGCGCCGACGAAATCATTTGTAAAGTTTTCACTCGTTACATAGGCAATCTTTTTACTGGGATAGTTTGTTTTAACGTAATTCCCGATTGCTTGAATCAAATGCGTCTTACCCATACCCGCCCCGCCATAGATCACGAGCGGATTAAATGACGTTAGCCCTGGTTTCTCTGACACAGCAAGTGCGGCGGCCTTTGCAAATTTGTTTCCGTTTCCTTCAATAAAACTTTCAAATGTATAACGCGCATTCAGAAACGTCTCAAATCGATCAGCCGGAGTTTTGGAAGGTAATACAACGGTTTGCGTTTGTCCCGTCGCTTCGTGTATAAAATTCGATTTATCATTTGTAAATGCACCCGAGGAATCTTTTATTAAATAAGAAATTCCAAAATTTTCATTCACAATTTCATGTAAAGCTGACAGTATAAATTCGCTATAACGCCCCTCAAGCCACTCGATAAAAAACTGGTTGGGAATAGATACAACTAATTTGTTATTTTCAATTTTTATCGGCTCAATTGGATTTATCCAAGTGCGAAAAGAAGGTCCTGAAATTTGGTTTTGTATTATTTCACAGCATCCGCTCCATATCTCTTTAGGATCCAATAACTTCTGGGAAACTACTGGATGATCCTTATCCTTGTCAGCTGTTGAAAACGTAGAAAAACTGAATTTATTTTGACTTTGAGACTCTATCATTTAGGTTTTTTTTGGCTTATTCACATTTTATAATACGCATCAACTCTATGAAACATTTTTTAAATATGGGCTAACACACATCGTGTTCTAGGTGGCAATCTTAAACTATAAAACATTTATAAACAAATATTTAATCTTGAAAACGGTGCCCGTCGTTACTCATGTAAAGCTATCGAGCTTTGTTTTTTTATGGCCTATCATGCAACAAATTATTAACAATTAACATTTTATCAACATTTAATGCGCGGCAAGTTGAACTAAGCCTAATTTACGAATCCGCATATGATTGTCAAGAAAAAAGCTTTCTGCGGATTTTTAGGGTGTCATATCTGTATATTTATAAATATGTTATTGAACAAATAAATTTTTTTTATTCCAACTTATGTCAAATTGTCTTCCCGATCGTGAGGTTTAAATTATTAATTTTATTAAATTAATGGTGGTTTTGTAATTCTTTATTTTTTTTGAGTTTTATCTTGACTTTTCATGTCAATTATGTTAAATTTGCTACCCTAATTTTAAGTTAGGTTATTAACACGACATTACTGTAAGTTTATATAAATCAATAATTTATTTTGATGGAATGAAGGAGATGTAGTGAAAAGAACTTATCAACCTAGCAAGAGAAAAAGAAAGAATAAACACGGGTTTAGAGAGCGAATGAATTCTAAAGGGGGAAGAAGAGTTCTTGCGTCCCGAAGGGCAAAGGGTAGAAAAAAACTTTCTGTTAGCGATGAGTTTTAGTGTCGCATCAGTTTTATAATATCATTCTGAAAGTAAGGCTTCTTTCGTATCGGAGGAAGCCTTATTAGTTAATATGAGTTTTATTTTCAGACATCTTTTTATCTTCCTCATCCGAATTTACCAAAACACCGTTTCGGTTGTCCTTCCGTCTACTTGCCGTTTTTTCCCTTCTTGCTCCCATTATTCAATTGAGGCGATTCAATCACACGGCGTTATTTGCGGATCCTGGCTATCAGTAAGAAGAATTCTCAAATGTCATCCATTCAATCCGGGCGGCTACGATCCGGTTCCAACTAAAGATAATGTGCATTCATTTTGTAAGGAGTCTCATTAAATGGACAGAAAAACGATTATTGGAATGATCCTGATTGCGGTCATAATTATTGCGTGGCCTTTTTATACGAAGCTTATTTCGCCGGAACCCGTACCTTTGAAATATAATAAGGAAGGCGCTGCCTTTAAGATAGATACAACAAAATCAATTTCCGAAAAACGCGATTCTGTCACAACGAAAAAAGTTACCGCCGTTGATATTCAGAAAACAAGAACCGATATTCCGATAAAAGAAAATGCGTTATGGTACAACGCTCCCGAAAAAGTCATTTCAATAAAGAGCAAACTATACACAACAAAAATTTCCAATAAATCAGGCGGCACGATCAGAGAATGGGTTCTACAAAATTACAAGGACGGCAAAGGTAGTAAAGTTAATTTTGTTGAATCAGACAGAAACATCAATTTTTCTTTCAACTATCACAATCAAGTTATTAATCTAAGCGATGCTATTTTCGAAACCTCTTCAAATCAGAGTGAAGTTGATTTGGATTATGTAGGTAATTGGTCAATTAGTTATACACTTGTATTCGATCAAACGCGGGCAATCGAGCAAACGTTCACATTTTATAATGACCGCTATGATTTTGATGTTGATGTTGAATTCAAAAATTTTGGCGATGAGGTCATTAACTCCGAATATCAGTTGCAATGGTTGTCGGGCCTTCATTCAACTGAAAAAGATTTGCAAGGCGATCTGACTTATTTTAAAGCTTATTCATTATTGGGTGATGAGAAAGAAGAGTTTGATGTAACCGAGAATTCATCTGAACTTGCTTTTTCAGGTTTAACAAAATGGCTGGCTTCTCGAACTAAGTATTTCGTTCTCTTCATTATTCCGCAGGAAAAGGATGGCACGGGGTGTAAACTAAAAGGTGAAGCGTTTACAAAAAACGGGACACTGGACAAAAAAGAATACCTACTCTCCATGAGTATGAAATTTGAGTCAAACAAAAAGGACCGGTTCAAGTTTTATATAGGACCTATGGATTTTTCAACGCTTAATAAATATGATGAAAATCTCACGGTGATTATGGAGTGGGGATGGGCAATTATTCGCCCGATCACAAAAGCTATTCTCTACACATTTAATTTTCTATACGGAATAATTCCTAATTATGGATGGGTAATTATTGTGTTCGCTTTATTAGTGCGCATTGTCTTATATCCTCTTACACATAAGAGTTTTGTTGGTATGCAGAAAATGAAAGAGGTAATGCCAAAACAAAAAGAGATTCAAAAGAAATTCAAAGACAATCCGACAAAAATGCAGCAGGAAATGATGAAGCTCTATAAAGAGGTTGGATATAACCCTCTCTCGGGCTGCCTTATCATGTTCATTCAACTTCCAATATTATTTCCTATTTATCAGGTATTCAATGAATCCCTCGATTTAAGGCAGGCGCCTTTTTTTGGTTGGATCAAAGATCTTTCAATTCCTGATACAGTTGCGATCTTACACACCGGCTTACCGTTTATCGGCGATTTTCATGTAAACCCGCTTCCTATCATAATGACAGTTTTGACTTTCATTCAGCAAAAAATTGCTCCGATGACCCCGATGGACAATTCTGATCCTTCCCAGAAATTCAATCAAAAATTTCTTCTATATGGAATGCCTATCATGTTCTTTTTCTTGTTCAATAATTTTGCTTCCGGTCTCGTGCTATATTGGACAATGTTCAACGTGCTGACAATGGCACAGCAGCTTTTAATGGCAAAACATGTGATTAAATAGTATGTTCTTCGAAGATACGATAGCGGCGATCTCGACTCCTTTGGGCATAGGCGCCGTAAGTATGGTACGTATTTCCGGGAAAAACTCTGTAGCAATTGCCGATAAAATTTTTGGCGGAAGAGTCAAGCCTTCCGTTGCAGAATCTCATTCCATTCTTTTTGGTTATCTGATCGATCCGGAAAATTCAGAAAAAGTTGACTCTGTCTTGCTTAGCGTTATGCGTTCACCTAAGTCTTATACAGGTTTTGACACTATTGAAATTAGTTGCCACGGGGGAATTGTCAACACAAAGAAAGTTCTTGATCTGGTCTTGTCACAAGGTGCGCGGCTGGCAGAACCGGGTGAATTTACCAAGCTCGCTTATTTGAATGGCAAAATTGACCTTTCACAGGTTGAAGCTATTGCCGACCTTATACATGCTAAAACTGAAGGCGCACGCAGAGCCTCCATGTCTCAATTTATCGGCAATTTACGAAATGAAGTTTCTAGTCTACGCAATCAACTCATTCAGCTTTGTTCCCTCTTAGAAATTGACCTTGATTTCGCCGAAGAAAATTTGTTAATAATTGATGCCATAAAAATCAACGATCAGTTGTCCGGTGTAGAAAATCAGATCAAGAGGCTTCTGTCAACGTACAATACTGGACATATCATTCGTGAAGGCGCCAGGGTTTCCATTCTAGGAAAACCCAACGTTGGGAAATCGAGCCTTATGAACGCTATGTTACAGAAGGACAGGGCAATCGTGAGCCATCTGCCCGGCACGACACGTGATTATATCGAAGAGACAATAGATATTAACGGTATTCCATTTACATTCGTTGACACCGCCGGAATAAGAGATACAAAAGATGATATTGAGATTCACGGGATTCATTTCTCAAAAGAAAACATTCATTCAAGCGACCTTATTATTGCCTTGTTCGACATATCATCTCCATTAGACGATGATGATCATAGGGTCAAAACCATTCTTGATGGCGCACTGCTGCAAAACAAAACGGTCAAGGCTATATACGTTGGAAATAAGACGGACCTTGGAGAATTCGACAGAACCAAATTCGCTTCTGAAATAGGATCAGATTTCATTAACATATCCGCAAAATCGCAATCAGGTATCGATGAATTAAAAAAAAAGATCGGTGTTTTATTTAATTCCGATGTTTCGTTTAGCTCGCCAATGATATCAAGATTGAGGCACAAAATCGCATTGGAAAAGAGCATAGCTAGTCTAAAAATGGCAAAAAAATCATTGGAACATAATTTATCTTTTGAATTTGTTGCACTGGACATACATAACGCGATTCAATCTTTGGCGGAAATTGTTGGCGAAGTTTCATCTGGCGACGTACTGAATAATATTTTTTCTAATTTTTGTATCGGAAAATGAGTTTTTCATAATAAAATCATCTTAATAAGATGAAATCATTATATTCTACATCGTTCCACGTGAAACAGCTAGCATGTAGGCTCATTGTTCTGACTCTGTGTTTCACGTGAAACACATGTAAATTATTTAAAAACAAACTAATATGTATGATGTTATTATAGTTGGAGGTGGTCATGCTGGCTATGAGGCCGCCTTTGCTTCATCAAGAATGGGCTGCAAGACGCTGCTTGTTTCCATGGAGATTTCCAAGATTGGAACTCTTTCATGCAATCCTGCGATCGGAGGGACGGCCAAAGGTCACCTTGTAAAAGAAATTGATGCGCTTGGCGGTGAAATGGGTTTCATTACTGATCACGTAGGGGTTCAATTCCGCATCCTTAATCGATCACGCGGTCCTGCTGTTTGGTCTCCTCGTGCACAAGTAGATCGCGCAGGATATCCGAAAACGACTCAGATGCTCCTGAAAAAAGAAAAGAATCTGGAACTTTTGAGCGCTAATATTGTTGACTTTAAAATTGAGCACAACAAAATATGCGCAGTCGTTACTTCTGATGACCATGTAATATCATGTAAAGCTGCAATCTTAACTTGCGGAACATTTTTGAACGGAATCATTCACATCGGCTTAACTAACCAGAGTGCCGGCAGATACGGAGAAGCTCCGGCAAAAGGGATCACTGAAGCGCTTGTAAGTTTAGGCCTCGAAAGCGGCAGACTGAAAACCGGAACTCCGCCTCGCGTTCATAAAGACACCATAAATTTTTCAGAATGTGAAGCGCAATATGGCGATGATACGCCGGAACCTTTTTCATCTCGAACTGAGAAAATAACGAATAAACAGATTCCCTGCCACTTAACCTATACTAACGAAAACACACATAATTTGTTGAGATCAGGTTTCGATCAATCGCCCATGTTTACGGGGAGAATCAAAGGAGTCGGGCCGCGATACTGCCCTTCGATCGAAGACAAAATCAATCGTTTTTCAGACAAAGATCGGCATCAGATATTCTTGGAGCCTGAGGGATACAATTCAATCGAATACTATGTAAATGGGTTTTCGACAAGCTTACCTCAGGAAATTCAAGAGGCCGCTATTCGAACAATTCCCGGCTTGGAAAATGTCGAAATGCTGCGACCCGGATATGCTGTTGAATATGATTTTTTTCCTCCATATCAGATTAATTTGAATATGGAATCGAAATTCATAGATGGGCTTTTCTTTGCAGGGCAAATCAATGGGACATCGGGGTATGAAGAAGCGGCAGCACAAGGTCTGATGGCGGGAATTAACGCTGCTCTGAAAGTGCAGAACAGAGATCCATTCATAATAAAACGGAATGAGGCTTACATAGGTGTTTTGATCGATGATCTCGTCAATAAAAGCACACTTGAACCGTACCGAATTTTTACATCGCTGGCCGAGTATCGTCTCTTGCTTAGGTACGACAACGCCGATCTTCGATTGACCGATTTTGGTAGGAGCTTAGGCCTATTGTGTGATGAACAATACGACAAATATACACGCAAAAAACTGGCGCTAAAAAATATTGGTGTTTGGATGCAGACAACTAATGTTCACCCCGCCTCGATAAATCCAGTTTTAGAGCTGATCAACTCTAGTCCAATTACCGAGCCCGTTTCTATACTGCACATATTGAAAAGACCGGAAGTTTCATTATCCGAATTTCTCAAGAACGGGGCTATTATACCTCAAGAAATACTGGATTCTCTCAATTACAGAGATACCATGAGGGAAGTTGATACATCAATAAAATATGACGGATATTTGAAACGGCAAAACGAGCAGATCGAAAAATTTACTCGAATGGAAATGAAAAAAATTCCAAAATCTTTCGATTACTCTACTATTTCCTCTTTGTCAAATGAAGCAAAAGAAAAACTAAATAAAGTTAGACCGGATAACTTAGGACAGGCAAGCAGAATTTCCGGGATCACACCGGCCGATGTTTCACTTTTAATGGTTTATCTCGAAAAGGGAAATAGAGGTCTTTCACAAGAACTCCATAATGTTGTAAATATAATATGAACAATGTCTTAAGTTTGGCTAAGTTTATATACCTTGTTGATAAACAAATACTTGAAACATCTGATTTACAAAAAAAACAATTTGAGTCTTATTTTAGACTTTTGGTCGAATGGAATTCAAAAATAAATTTGGTCTCACGGAGTGAAAAGAATATTGTTGATCGTCATTTTCTCAATAGCGCCTGTCTCGCACATATCGTAAAATTTGATCCTGAAGATAAGATTATTGATATTGGATCCGGCGGAGGATTTCCGGGAATTATTCTAAAAATATTATTCCCTCAGTCTTATTTTACATTGATTGATTCTGTGAGAAAGAAAACAGATTTTTTACGTCTGGTTATTACGGAGCTGGGGTTGACTAAAATAGACATAATAAATGATAGAGCAGAAAAATTATCTTCGTTGAAAAAATTCTATAAATCTTTTAACTACGTTACTGCTCGTGCGGTTTCATCATTAAAAGATCTTGTCGGTCTGTCAAAACCGTTTCTTAAAGAAAATGGAAATATGGTGTTCTTGAAAGGGAGAAGTTATGCAGATGAAATAACAGCGGCAGCGATTGAGCCCCGACAACTGAAAATTCACAAATTGAGTTCCTTTGCAGAAAGTCAGGACGGTGTGCTTTTGGTTATTTCTGCCTATTAAGCAATATTCTCTTGAAATCATCATTTAAGTTACTTACTTTTTTCTATCACCTATGATCAATCGTGGAGAATCCTCTAAAGACCCTTTTTACTGTTAACCTTCCCAGAAAAAAACATATTGTGTTGGTTAATTCCAAAATGTATTTTGGACAATCGCGATTCTTACCGATTACATATTACAGTAAGGTGATGGTGTGGGATTTATTTCTGAGATCATTTTCTTTATAAAGAATAACTTACCAAAGAAATTTGCATTCTCTCTTTTATTATTCTGCGTCGCCGCGCCCGGTGTTCTGCACGGCCAGACCGACAACCAAGAATCAAAAGCTAAATCCAGTCCCGACTCTTCTCAGCTCCCATCTCCGTCTATTTCCGATTCTCTAGAAAAAATTAGATATATTGATGACCTCTTTCAGAAGATCGTAATGAACTTCTCCGGATCTTTTGGAATCAACGGCGCTATTCAAAATGTGGCAAATGAAACAGTAAAGGCCGCCTCTCAATATATGCCTCCTGACACTGTTATCCAAAGTGATTTCAGATTGTATCCATTTCAATATTTTCCAACGATCTCAACAAACCCAAATGAAAATTTTTTACTGCTAAAGGGCCCTCTCATCGATTATTCACAAACCCATACGCTGTTGCCAAACTATATTGTTAAAGTAAAATTGGATTCAACCGGGCGGTATTACGTTTTTTCAGATAGTTATGGCACTTCGAAACAAACGTTACGAAAACCAGCCATTATTGATAAACAGACTTACATAGAATCAAACTTCAACAATCAGATTCGGAACACGTTCTCCAAGTCTGTATTAGCAAATTTGTCGGGAAAGGACGAGCGAACCTCCGGTGCGGTTCGTTTATTTACCGCTTCGGTTACAACTAATGAAACTTTTACTAAAATATTTGGAGGCGACGAAGTTGCTGTTGACGCTACCGGAAATATCAACTTGAGCGTGTCCGGTGCATCTGAAAAATCATCAAATCAAAACTCAAACACCGGCAAGAACTCCACTTTTACCCCAAAATTCGAACAGCGCCAACGATTTAATTTACGCGGAACCATCGGTAAGAAGGTCGAAATCTTGTTTGACCAGGACAGCGAGCGTGAATTTGATTTTGAAAACAACATCAAAATAACCTATACCGGCTTTGACGATGAAGTTCTCCAAAAATTAGAAGCGGGTAATATTGATTTGTCCCTTCCAGGAACAGAGTTTGTTACAACCGGCGGACAAAATAAAGGCCTCTTTGGCATCAAAGCGTTATTCAAACTTGCCAATCTGAACATAACTACTATTGCAAGTATTCAAAATGGCGAAAAAACGAAATTGTCATTATCGGGCGGCGCATTAAAATCGGAAATTAACAAAAAAGTGTATGATTACGCCAAAGCTAAATTTTTCTTCCTTGAATCCTATTACAGAGACAATTATGAAAATTACAGCGGCAGAATTCATGTTGCTAATCCCGAAAATGATATTTCGAATATCCGTGTTTTTCGTTACTCTCCCAACAATCAGTCTATTCCGGGTAACATACCGGGCATTGCGATTAATAGGATGTCAATCCTTACTGATCCCAATTTGGCAAATCTAACCAATGATGAAATTGACACGCTTGATAATGGCCAAACGATAGACGGCAACTTTCTTGAAATTAGTGAGGAGCAGTACGACTTAGATACTAGGCTTGGAATTCTTAAATTACATTCTCCTATTGCAGACGGCGATCTACTTGCGGTAACATATCAGACAGCCACAAAAACGGTAGGTCTCTTTACTCCAAGTTACCTTAAGTTAAAAATGTTATGGAGCAACAAGCCTAAACCCGCCGACTCATCATGGACTCTTGAATTAAAAAATATTTACGACTTTGGGATAACCGGGCTGAGCTCAGAAGATGCAAAAACACTAAAAATAAGCTACAGAGCGAACGGAACCGGGACCGATCAAACGATTGTAAAAGATAAAAACGGTAATGATATCGGCTTGCTCAAAATGCTGCACGTGGATGAGCAGGGTCAAAACTCAGAACCTGATGATATAGTGGATGAAGCCCAATACGGATACGGCCTTGATTTCTCAAACGGGTATTTGATTTTTCCTAAGTTAAGGCCCTTTGACCCCAGCATTCAACAGCTGGACGGCTTTTCCGAAGAAGTTTATCCTGATACTTTGAGAATATGGAAAACAAATTCCATTTACGACCTTGATCGCACGCCAACTAATATTACTCAGCTGCAGAATATAAATACCTTTAATATATATTTGTCCTCAAGTAAAAAAAGCTCAAACATATCATTAGGAATAAATATTCTTGAAGGCAGTGAAGAGGTTATATTGAGCGGTGAAAAACTGGAAAAAGATATAGGATATGCGATTGACTATTTTTCAGGAAATATTGAATTGCTCGACCCTCGAGCTTTGCTCCCGTCCGCAGACATTGAAATAAAATACGAACAAGCACAGCTATTCCAGATTAACAAAAGGACTATTTTCGGCGCACGTGCAGAGTATAGCTTAGCCGATTATGGATTGGGGGCGAATTCGTTCATTGGAACTACGGCGCTTTTTCAAAGCCAATCCACTATCAACAAGCGAGTTCAACTGGGCGAAGAACCTTTTAGCAATTTTGTATGGGATGTTAATACCAGCCTTGAATTTAACGCTAAATTTCTTACTAAGTTGGTCAACTACATTCCCCTGGTTTCAAGCAACCAGCCTTCAAAAATAAATATTCGCGGTGAATACGCCAAAATATTTCCCAATCCGAACACCAGTAACGGATTAATGAAAAACGATGAAAACGGCGTAGCCTATCTTGATGACTTTGAGGCTGTCAAAAGAACATTTCCTCTCGGTACCACCCGAAAAGCCTGGTCATTAGCAAGTACGCCGCTTGAGAGACAGGCGTCTGATCGTGGGCAAATTGTCTGGTTTATAAAACAAGAGGCGCGCGAAAAAATTTCGTTAATTAGGACCAACCCAACCGATAACGTTCTAACTCTCGGATTAGCTTTGAAACCTAAATCCGATGATCCCATTAATTCATGGGGTGGAATTATAAGGGGGTTTTCTTCATCGGCCGCAAAAGAACTATCTGAATCACGATTTATAGAACTATGGGTAAAAAACATTAAAGGAACGTCTCTCATCAATATTGATCTGGGAGCACTTTCTGAAGATCAAAACGGCAATCGCGGGGAACCGGATCGCGAAGTGAAATCAGCTCTGCAAGTAGGTGTAACTGAAGAGCAGGATGTGGGCTTGGACGGCCTTAACGATCAACAGGAAGCCGATACATTGCTATCCCTGGGAATTACGCCGGGATCCACGAATTTAACACCAACTCAGCTGTCGACCATTGACTCACTTCAAATTAGATATCCTTGGGGTATAATAAACAAAAGTGCGGAGGACCCTTTCGGTGATAACTGGAATAGGGAACAAGCACAGCCTCAAAACATAAAAGAAATAGAAAATGCCATTACGAATAACGATATCTCTGAAATAAAAGTTAACGGCCTTGAAAAAAACATCGAAGATGGAACAACGCGCATCGGTGATACCGAAGACCTCAACGGCAACGGGGTAATCGACCAACAGATCAATTCTTATTTTCGATATTCATTTTCAACAAATAGAAATAGCAAAGATACGTCTTTTGTTATCGGAAGAGGAAAGGACGATTGGCTCTTGTATAGGATACCGATATTAAGTCCGGATAGCGCCATTAACGCCGTTGTTCTGCCTGATATTACTAACGCACGCATATGGATTAATCCAGAAGACAATTCAGACGATGTCATCGCCTTACAGATCGCAGAGCTTCAATTTGTGACCAGTGAATGGACTTTTACAAAAGAAAACCCCAGCGGTGTCGTTGTTGACCCCAACGGGAAACAAATTGATAGCAATGATATTAAGAAGATCGTCGAAATTTCCTCCATCAGCACAGAAGAAGGTGGTGAATATCAAAAACCACCCGGTGTTCGACGAGAATATGTACAAGGATCCAGCGACGGGCGCAAAAGGGAAGTAAAAGAACAGTCCCTGTCTTTGAAGCTCAACGAGCTTCCTGCGGGAGCCACTGCGCTTATTGTAAAAAATATTTCATCGTCTGATCTTAGAAATTACGGCAGACTGAAAATGTTCGTTCATGGCGACATCATACCTAAAGGAAATGTGCTTCTTCCGGATGAAAATGAAAACACAAACAATAGTCCGATCAATTTCTTTTTTAGATTTGGCAATAATTCAACAAATTATTATGAGATTGAATATCCGCTTTTTGCAGGCTGGGCTGAGAGAAATTTTGTGGAACTAAGTTTTGATGAAATAACAGCGTTTAAGTTTGATAAAACGAATGTACCCGACGCTTTGACTGACATACGAACATTTATATTAACGGACGGTAAAACCCTACGAATTAAAGGAAGCCCGACGATTGCCGGTATTACACAGTTATATTTAGGCGCGATTAATAACGAAACGGTATATGCGTACACCGGCGATATCTGGTTTGACGAATTACGACTGACCGATGCAAATGATAAACCCGGTCAGGCTGTAAAAGCAAATTTATCATTTAATCTTGCAGATTTCGCATCCTTTAATGGGTTTGTACAATATCAAACGTCCGAATTTAGAACCGTGGATCAGAGATTTAATGCAAATTCCGGCGACACGCGTAATTGGAATATTAATACAAGCGTTGCGCTGCATAAGTTTTATTTGGAAAATTGGGGAATTAATTTACCTTTTACCTTCAACATCAGCAATAGTCGATCCGATCCAAAATACCTTCCGGGAAATGATATATTAGTTGAATCTGCAAAAGACCAAAATGATAAGGATTTAATCTTACTTCGATTGGAATCTGATGAAATAAGGAGAAGATCTGATAGTTTAAGATCTGTTACATCTGATACGGCTCTGATAAATCCTTTTGTCAGAGATAGTATTCGTCAAAACAATCTGCTTACGCTAGCTGAAAATTTTGAATCAACACTGCGAACTTCTAGCGTTACAAAAGGATTCAGTCTAAACTTTTCAAAAGCAAAAAATGAGAAAAATTTCTGGCTACTTCGCTACACTGTTGACAATATTACGTCCAGTTTTAATTACAATACGTCGGAACAGAAAAACCCCGAATCAATTTTAGACCGAAACCAATCATGGACCAGCGCAACGTCTTATAATCTCGGATTAAAAAGAAAACCATTTAAACCGTTGAGCTGGATGCCTTTAAGCGGTATGCCGATGTTGGGCACGGTCTTCAAAAACATCAAAGAAACAGAGTTCAATTATATGCTCTTTACAGGGGCGACGACTGATTTTTCGATTACCTCCACCAAGCGAGAGACGGTGGTGAGAGATCCCTTAGGAAATCCTATAAATAAACCATCCATCGCTACCTTGTCCTCTACGCGGGGTTATGGTTTATCTGTAAGCCCATGGCAAACCCTCAATTCATCTCTCGGCGTAAAGTATCAGACCGACCTGCGTGGGCTATCTGCTGGTCAAATCCTAAAAGGTATTGCAAGCGGGTTAAATCCATTCGATGGTTTTAGCGATTTTGTATTTGATACCGCGATAGACACTCTTTTTTCTGGACGAGACTCAACTACTGGCGAAAAAACAGTAGAATCACTTCTTTACAACCGCGACTTTGCAACAACGAACACATTCAACGTCAATTATAATCCGTTAACATTTCCTTTTTTGACACACACGCTCAACTATACATTTTCAAACACAGGAAGAAGGCAAAAACCACCCATTTCAATCTACAATGAGTCTTCTTCCATAAGCAGACGAGTTCAAATTGACATGGGCTTCAGTATTAGATCTTTTATTTCATCTGTGAAAGAGCCGTTCAGTCAACAAGGACGTAAAGATCAGACCAAACCTGACGACTCCAAAAAAAGCCGAAGGGATAAATTTAAAAATCTTAACCAAGGTACAAGCTCACAAACCGGAAGAGATGGGGCCGATACAACCAAAGACAATGGTAAAACTTCTATTTTAGATGTATCAAGAAAAGTAGGTTCGGCTACCGAAAGAGCGTTAAAGATGATTAATGATGTTCGATTTACAATAGGTTTTGATAATAATTTTCAAATTAATAACACAGACAAAAAAATAGATCCTTCCCTGCAATGGTTTGGCTATACCACAACTCAAACTTCGGGTTTTGTTGATAATATTTTCAGTTTTGATCTTGATACGATCAAACAATTCAATAAATCAAAACTCGACACGAGCAAAAATCTATTCAATTACAGTGCCGGTAAAAGCATTAATTATGGATTTAACTACGGATTTAATTTTGTCTATTTTACGGTGGACCTTCGTTACGATTATGCAGAAAATAGAACTCTTAGCCCTCCAAACATTTTGCGGCGAACCGTTTCCAGGTCAACTCTATTCCCATGGTTGAAATTTTCCCCGATTCCTATGTTCTATGATATTACCATCCGTGCAAATAATATAGGGCGCTGGCCCATATTCAATCTTATGACTGGAATCACCAATAATATGGGTTTCGGGTTTACTTTTAATTCTAAAGAAACTGAAAACTGGATAAGCTTTACTGGAAATAACTTTACCGGCATTGATTCTACCAGGCTGAACGGAAGAAATATACAGCTTGAAAGTATATCCAATCAACAAACCTTTCCTCAGATTAACTACGATATTATATGGAAGGGGAATATTACCCAAAACATAGTATTCACTAACACAAATACAACGAGTGAAAATAAGTCATCTATTCAAACTTCAAACACGAAATCTATAACAACAAACTTAAGTTACACAAAACGCGGAGGGTTTAGAGTTCCAATCTGGTTCCTCAAAAAAAAGCAGCTTGATAATGAAATAAGAGTTGGGGCTGTTGCCTCATATACAAAACGAATCGCATACAACGAAAACAAAAAAACCGATCAAACTTCGGATAAAACAAAAATTGATGATTCCATAACCTGGTCGGTTGAGCCCCGTGTTGATTATTCATTTACAAAATGGATAACCGGAGGCAGCTTTTTCAGATATGAAAGCTCAAAAACTTTACGTACGGGAAAAATCACAAGAATCCTTGCTGGTATTGTTGTAAATATTACTATTGGTACATAACTACCACCAAATTATTAATGTGTTGGTAACTTCTTAGTTAACGTTAATATACTTCGGGCAAAATGCAGAGCGAGACTATGATACGGCGAAAATAATCAATATTAACATTTTAGCAGAAGAGAATCAACAAAACACAAAACGTAAACTACATATAAACAACATAATTTGTTGTTTATTAACATATTAACTCCTTAATACTACTACAACTATTAATTAAATAAATTAACAAATATATATATATGATATAAGTATAAAGCTTGATTTTATAAACCAATTGTTTTAATATATTCCCGTTATGAATTATCTAATTAAAGAAGCTTTTCAAATATTACAACGCCCAAAAACTATTACAAAACTCCCGAATATTTTTCTTGTCGTTTTTTCTTACTTCATTTGTAAATTAACTAAGAAAAATTTTGTTCTTGGGTTTCCTTTTATGTTAATGTTGGAGCCAACAAACATATGTAATTTGAGATGCCCGCTCTGCATTACAGGCAGCGATCAGATGACACGCAAAGACGGCGTCATGGAACTTAATAATTTTAAAAAAATAATGGATGAAGTTGGCGACTATCTGGTTCATCTCACACTATGGAGCCAAGGCGAACCTTTTGTGAATCGCAATTTTACAGAAATGATACGTATTGCTAAGGACAAAGGTATTAAAACAATGACCAGCACCAATGGTCATTTTCTGATTGAAAACGCTGAAAAAATTGTCAATTCAGGTTTAGACGTGCTTATCGTTGCAATGGACGGGGCATCACAACAAACCTATGAAAAATACCGTGTCAACGGCAATTTTGAAAAAGTCCAGAACGGTATGAAAGCGGTTTCCGAAGCAAAAAAAAAACTAAACAGCAAAACACCGGAGATAGAACTTCAATTTATTGTTATGAAGCATAATGAGCACGAAACAGATAGGATCCGTAACTTAGCTTACGAGTGCGGCGCTCAAGTTATATCAATTAAAACGGCGCAAGTTTACACAGAAGAACAGGCTGCAGAGTTTTTACCAACCAATGAAAAATATAGACGATATGAATTAGATACTAGTGGAAAAATCAAGACAAAGCAAAAAGAGGTAAATTTTTGTAGGTGGGTTCTTTTGTGCCCCGTTATAAATTGGGACGGAACCGTGTCCCCCTGCTGTTTTGATAAAAACGCTGAATATGGGCTTGGCAACGTCTTTTCCAATGGCGGTTTAAAGAAAATATGGAAAAGTGAGAAATATGCAAAGTTTCGCCAACAAATCTTTTCAAAGAGGAAGGATATTCCAATTTGTAGCAATTGCTCCGAAGGCCTTGAGGTTGAGGTTTTTGAAAAAGAGAACGTACGCCAGGATATAAACAATCCGCATATCCCGGAACGAAATAAATACAAATCATTTGAATCCGCACACGTCTAACTCAGAAAACAGCAGGCATCGATTATGAAAAACAAAAACTTAAAAAAGCAAAAAAAAATTATCAAGAAAACAACAAAAAAACCAAAAAAAACATCAAAAACTCATAAAAAAACACAAAAAACGACTAAAATAAAGAAAAAAACAAAAAAAAATCCCATTAGATCAACAAAGAAAACACCCTCAAAAACCAAGAAAAAAGCAGCAAAGAAAATAACCATAACAAAGAAAAAGGGCTCAAAATCTCATCAAACAAAACCGGATGAAAAGAAGAAGAAATTCAATAACTCTCCGCAGGAAAATCTAACAAGACCATTTAATATTATAGAAAGTTATATGGGAGATTACAATTTTACCGATATCTATTCAATCCTTTTTGTTTGCACTGGCAATATGTGCCGCAGCCCTATCGCCGAGGGCTTATTAAAGAAAAAAATAAGTGAAGAAGCGCCGGTTGAATTAAAAGACAAGATTTACGTCCACTCATCCGGCATCTATGCATACGAAGGAAATAAGCCGTCAGAAAATTCAGTTAAAGTAGCATTGCAAAATTTTATTGATATATCACAAATTAGGTCTAAACCGATCAACCGGGTTCAAATCGAACAGTCTGATTTAATCTTTGCGCTGTCAATAGATCATCTGAACTTCATTCTGGAGAACTTTCCTACGGCAAGGCATAAATCTACATTACTTAAAACTTATGGAAAGGAAAGAAGTATAACGATCGCCGATTCGATTCCGGACCCGATAGGTTTTTCGATGGAATTCTATATAAAAATATTTACTGAAATAAAAAACGCGGTTGATTCTGCTTTTCCAATGATTATAGCGGCAGCGCAACAGAAAATATTTCAAAAAAATAATTTAAGTCTATGATTTCTTTTAAAAAAATAGCGCTATGTGCTATTTTTTTTCTCTCTTGTTCAATTTCACAGCTAATTGGTCAAAACCAGCGAAAAATTGAAAATAACGCATTCAAAGTTGGAGAAAAACTGACTTTTTCAATAGGTTGGGAATTTATTAGTGCCGGAACAGCGATTCTGAATGTGGAGAAGATAGTTAGAATCAATGATATTCCATGCTACCACATCTCTGCAGTTACAAATTCTAATGCTTTTTTCTCAACGCTCTATAAAGTTCGAGACCGTCTGGAATCTTATGTTGATGTAGACGGAATTTTTCCGCTAAGATACATCAAAAAAACTTACGAAGGGGGTTATGAAAGAAATTTTAACGTCAATTTTAATCACGAATCTCAAGTTGCATTGATTTCTGATGCCGATTCCGGGAATAGCGAGATAAAAATTCCTCAATATTTACAGGATATCATTTCATCTTTCTATTTTGTTAGAACCCAGCCAATGGTTGAAGGACAAGACATTCATCTGTCTGTCTTTGATAATGGGCGATACAAGAACGTGACAGTCAAAGTCATAAAGAAGGAGCGGATTTCCGTCGAAGCCGGGGAGTTTGACTGTATTCTTGTTCAAACGCCCATCGGCCCGTTTAGCAACAAATCTGATCTAAATATCTGGCTTACCGATGACGTCAGGCGTATTCCTGTTCTTATGAAAAGCAAAATCATTATCGGCTCTGTTCATGCAGAGTTAGAATCCATTTCCGCTGAATAAGCCTATAAAACACAGACCGACTTTTCCATTATCGCTCAATTTGAAAAGCGCCTATCGGGTTTACTTACATACGTCATGGTGAGCCCTTCGGCAGGGCTCAGGACAAGCTTGTCGAACTATGACAAAGTATAAGTATAGTTAATTCAGCCTTCGGCGTCGCACAGGCTGAAGGTTTTTCTTATTTATGAGCCCACCCGATAAGCATGATTTGAAAACTACGTAATAATCAGATCAAAATTTAGTCCACGCTTTGTTCAGGAGAAAAAGATGCACCACTATTCTTATGGATGGTACAGCGAAAGATTAAACCGGCAAATGGATTTTCAGCATTTTGGACATGCAGGAGCGCCGATAAT
>JAEUSJ010000170.1:0-4750 GCA_016788215.1 bacterium
CAAATAGCCAACCCCATCCGCAGTCGCTAAATTAGAAAATTGATCGCAATAGCTTAGAACCAAATATATAATATTCTTGTGCCATAAAAACATATTTGTTTTATTTACAACTTTTGAAGGATAAATTTATGAAAATGATTTTCTTTTCTATCTTTTCTTTGTTCTTGGTAAGCACCGGTTTTGCACAATCAATCCCTACCGATAGTTTATACCTCGGGCAAACACCTCCTGGAGACGCTCCTAAAATATTTAGCCTGTCTGTTAGCTCAGGGTTCTTTGCCGCCGAAAGAATAACAATTTCTAATGATGGCAAAGAAATATATTATTCTGAATTGAAAGGTTATTACCCGCTCAATACTCCAAGAATCAAGAATTATAGCTTAGTAGACGGTAAATGGACTGGACCTTTCAATTTATTTGAAGGTTATTGTGCTCCTGCATTATCCGTTACAAGCGATACGATGTATTTTGAAAATGAAAATTCTGAAACATTTTTTTCTGCAAAAAAGGGTTTGAGTTGGACTGAACCAAAAAGAATATTGTCTAAACTCGACTCGGCACATTATCTGCAAGTTACCGGTAAAGGAAATCATTATATTTCATCGCGGCCCAACAACACCATCGGCGTGAGTGACTGGTGTATGCTTGAGTTTAACGGTTCTGATACTACCGCAGTTGGTTTAGGAATGCCATTGAATACGGCTTGGGATAATTTAGATTTTTTTGTTTCTAAAGATGAGACATTTATGATTGTAACCACACCTTTCGGGCTAAGTATCAGTTATCCAAAAAAAGATGGCAACTGGACAAATCCAAGAGGATTGGGTGGAAAAATAAATTTCGGGCTTGGCATGTGGGGCCCTTTTGTGACTCCTGATAATAAGTACCTCTTTTACACAACGGGTACCAAACCAGATTACTCAGACGTCAATGTGTATTGGGTTCGTGTGGATGCTCTGATTGACAGTTTAAAACACTCTAACATTCCGCCTTATGTAAAAAACAAAATAAAAAGCCAAACCGGATTAGTTGGAAATGCATTCAGTTTTACCATTCCGGACGATACATTTTTTGATGAAGACAGCGACAATACGCTTAGTTATTCTGTAACCTTAATCGACGGGAGTCCTTTGCCTTCTTGGTTGAATTTTGATGCTCTTACAAAAACTTTTTCAGGAACACCGGTAGAAGCGGGTGAACTCAAGATCTTAGTTACAGCTACTGATGCTGGACAAGCTTCGGGATTAGGAGCATTTAGGTTGTTAATAACCACCGGACCCGAATGATAATCTCGGATAAAGCAGAGGCTTCCCAGTGACATGTAACACAATGACCGAGAATCCTGAAAAATGAAACTTTTTGCGGTTAATTGAATGCTTTTATGAGAACTCGAAGAGGGGTTTTTTCTTGTATCAAATCCTTCATTAGGACAATATATTTACAATTTTATTGAAACAATTATATCTTAGTCGCGTATTTTTATGTGGTTGCCTCCGATTTGAGGCTCACTTAAAATACAGCGGGTGATTTTATGCGTAATAACATTAAAAAATTCTGCGCTATTCTTGTAATGACCGCTTCCTGCGCAACGCCGCTTTTCTCACAGCATGTGATCGCCGACCTTGGCAATTTTGACATGGATAAGGTCTATGTTAAGGGTTTTACGGTCAAGCGTACGGCTACGGTCACCATTGATGCTGTCGGCGTGATGTCAAGATCGGAGAAATGGAATCGATGGAACCCCATGATCGCCTATGGATGGATATTAAACAGCGACACCAAAGAGATTGTCTGGGAAATGCGGCCAAATAATATCAGTTCCGAATCGGGTACAAATAATATCGTCTATCAAGGAACCCAGACGCTTCAGCCTGGAAATTACGAAGCTTATTTTTCAACATACGGCCAAAAAATTATCAGAATATCCCGTTCGGACAGTTATATGGGCGAATTTTTCAAGAACCTGGTAAAAGTTTTTGTTGAAGACGGCGATATTTACAGAGATGCGGATAAATGGAAATTGAGAATTGTCACCAATTCATCTGCGGATAATTTTGCATCGTTTGACGGATCGAAATCCAAAAAAGTAATATGCGCATTGACCGGCGCCCGAGACAGCGACTATCTTGAAAAAGGATTCACGCTTGAAAAAGATATGAAGGTCAGAATATACGGAATCGGAGAAGGACAGGATAGGCATATGTATGATTTCGGCTGGCTTACCGATGACAAGACTGCAAAAACAATTTGGGAAATGCGTTTTGAAAACACATCCCATGGCGGCGGCGCAGAGAAGAACAGGTCTTATTCCGGTATTCTTAATTTACGCGCGGGAAATTACGTCGCAACATACGTTACCGACGATTCTCATTCATTCACAGAATGGAATATGCAGCCGCCGTACGACCCGGCTAATTGGGGTGTGACGGTGAGCGTGCTGGACGAAGAAGACCTGGCATATGTGCGAGATTACAAAAAATCAAAAAAACAGGAGATTATTTCTATTACGCGAGTTGGCGATAGTGAATTCAAGTCAGAGGGATTCTCGCTTTCTAAAACTACCGATATTTTGATTTATTCGCTGGGTGAAGGCCGCGACCACCGAATGTACGATTACGGATGGATCACGAATGCGGAAACGGGCCAAACCGTTTGGAATATGCATTATTCAGATACCAAATTTGCCGGCGGGACGGAAAAGAATCGGCTGTTTGAAGGAACGGTTACTTTAGAACCCGGCAATTACTTAGTCAATTACAAAACCGACGGTACTCATTCATATGATGATTGGAACGACGATCCCCCATATAACCGAAGCAAATGGGGAATTACGCTTAGTTTGGTCAATAACAACGATGCAAGAAATTTGTCCAAATACAGAGAAAGCGAAGATAAAAGCCTTCTTGCACAGATCGTTCACGTTGGCGACGACGAGTACCGCACGAAAGACTTTACTCTCGAGAGTAATACCAAAGTTCGGATATTATGTTTAGGTGAAGGCAAAAGCGGACATATGTATGATTACGGCTGGATCAAAAACGCATCTACAGGACAGACCGTATGGGAGATGACGTACGGTATGAGCCAGAATGCGGGCGGCGCACGCAAGAATAGAATTTACGACGGTACGATCTATTTAGATGCCGGAAAATATGAGGTAGTGTATATCAGCGACGGTTCTCACTCGTTTGAAGATTGGAATGACGATCCACCCTATCAGCAGGATAAATGGGGAATCACGGTTAAAGTTATAAAATGACAATTGATTTTTTACCCTACTAAAGCGATTTCTCTGCGGAAATCGCTTTTTTTATTTTTTCCAAATCCGGGTTGTAATTAAAAAAAATAATTGTACATTTTATATGTAAGCTCAAATTGAGGAGAGGCCTTATGTTTGATCGCATCAAATTTCAAATACAGCCGAAATCGGTTCGCGTTACCGTGGACCCTTTTTTTGCAAACGATTATGTCATCTATCATGAAGTAAACGGCGAGATACATCTGCTGGAAAGGGATATGGAAGGATTCGAAACCAGCGAGGATATGTGTATATACGACACGTCAAAAGAGATTCAGTACGATATAGACAAAAAAGAAAATAATTTTACAATAACGGTTGAGGAGATGGATCTCGACACGCTTCTCTTTATCGGCCTGCCCCGCGAGGCATTAGATCAAATTATTCTGCTAAAAAAACGGGTTATTAATCCTCGATGATAAAAAAAGCCGTCTTTAAAGGCGGCTTTTTTTTAAGTGCCTATCGGGTTTACTCACCTACGTCAGGGTGAGCGGAGTCGAGCCCTGACAAGTATAGTAAATTCAGTCTTCGACTTCGCGCTCAGGCTGAAGGTTTTTCTTATTTATGAGCCAACCCGATAAGCATGTTTTTTTATTATTTTATTTCCAGAATTACCGCCTGAATGTCTTGGCTCTTTATGTAACTGTTGAACTTTGGCAATTCGATTTCCCTGAGCCGCATCCAAATTGATAGTTGTTTGTCAATCTGAGTTGACAAAAAATTAAAGACTTCATACGATTGTTTCGTCGGCTTCGAATCCGCAGACGCAACCGCACTGGCGAGCGAGGCCAATTTATTATTTAGCTTCATGGGATAATTGAGTACATCCTGATTACTTTTGATCTTGGTTTGAATGAGTTCGTTTTCCACAAACGTCAAACTATCAAGCAGGGGTTTCGCAAATTCCTTGATTTGTCTGATGATGATCGTATCCTTTATTTTTCCTGAAAATTCATTGATCTGCTTTTGAATCTCCCGAATTGAATTTATCGTCTTATGGGTTTCGGTAAGCTTTGAATTTATCTTCAACAACAAGTCCAATTGCAATACCAAATCTTCCTCGCTTGCGTCAACTCTGGGATCCTTTTTGATTTCAAATGATTCCGTCTGCGTAAATGCCCCGCAGGTCAGGCGCACACGATACGTCCCTGGAAGCATTTTAGGGCCGGCTATGGAACCATCCCAAAAAATGGCGCCGGGAACTTCTTCCGCATCGGGATAACGCATATCCCAAACAAAACGGTTCATCCCCGTATCGGAAGGAACCACGCCCATCCGCGTTTCTTTTGGTTTTTCATAAAATTCTTCCGATGGTTTTATTGCTTTCCCTCTTTTGTCTTTTATGCTGGAATAGGTTATGATAGTTTTTCCCGTTTCATCCATAAAATCTAAAGTAACTTCATCCTTTGGTTTTTCCTGAAAATAATAATTCACCAATACGCCATTGGGCGG
>JAEUSJ010000170.1:4849-6325 GCA_016788215.1 bacterium
TTCATCCATAAAATCTAAAGTAACTTCATCCTTTGGTTTTTCCTGAAAATAATAATTCACCAATACGCCATTGGGCGGGTTCTGACCTAATGCCAATCCCGGGCGCAAATATTGAAAACCTTCCGTACGATAGGCAAAACGCGGTTTATACAAATGTTTATCTGACTTTGCAATTGCATCGGATAATTGATGCAAAGGCGATAAATCATCCAATATCCAAAATGAACGCCCATGCGTGGCGACCACAAGATCCATATCCCGAGCATGCACGGCGATATCGTGGATTGGCGTAACGGGCAAATTCAGCTGCAACGGCTGCCACGCCTCGCCTGCATTAAACGAAACATATATTCCGGTTTCAGTACCGGCGTATAATAATCCTTGTCGATTTGGATCTTCTCGAATAACCCGCGTATACGCGCCGGATGGAATTCCATTGGTTATTTTTTTCCATGTTTTTCCAAAGTCATTCGTTTTGAAAAGATAAGGCTGAAAATCATTTAGTTTATACCGCGTTGCGGCCAGATACGCCGTTCCCGCTTCAAACGGCGACGCTTCGATCATACTGACAAGAGCCCACTCCGGAAGATCCTTTGGTGTGATATTTTTCCAATCAGATTTTTCGTCGCGTCGAATGTGAACCAGACCATCGTCACTTCCCGTCCAAAACAAACCCTTTTCTTTTGGCGATTCCGCCAACGTAAAAATCGTGTTGTAAAATTCAACGCTGGTGTTATCCTTCGTTATGGGCCCGCCGGATGCTTTTTGTTTATTTGTATCATTTCGCGTCAGATCAGGACTGATAGCGTCCCAACTTACGCCTTCATTGGTGCTGCGTAACACATTTTGAGCCGTTACATACAATGTATTCTGATCATGTTGCGAAATGATGACCGGATAGGTCCATTGAAAGCGATATTTTAAACCCAACGTACCTGAACCGATCGGCGAATCTGGCCACACGGAAATATTCTGTTCCTGCTTTGTCAGGTGGTTGTACTTTGTGAGATAACCGCCATAACTACCTCCATAGGTGATGTGTGGTTTATCCGGATGAACCGCAATATATCCGCTTTCGCCGCCCGCCACGGGATGCCAATCCGTAAAATCAATGCCCCAACTATTCGTTCGACTGACAATATCAATTGTGCTGTTGTCCTGCTGCGCGCCGTACACGTGGTAAGGAAATTGATTGTCAACGGTTACGTGGTAAAACTGAGCTGTTGCGATATCCTGATCTGTCCACGAATTGCCTCCATTGTACGAAACGACGGCTCCCCCATCATCTGCGATAATCATGTTATTCGGATTTTCCGGATTGATCCACAGATCGTGATGGTCGCCATGCTGTGAAGGCATAGATTTGAAAGTTTTCCCGCCGTCCATAGATTTAAAAAGCTGTACATTTAAAACGTATACCGTTTCGGAATTCTTCGGGTCTGCATAGATATGACTGTAATACCATGCCCGCTGACG
>JAEUSJ010000171.1:0-2103 GCA_016788215.1 bacterium
CGTAAGTAAACCTGTTCCCTGAATCAGATAATCTCCAAAGAACAGACTGCCTTGTTTCGACATGGACAGATTTTGCGAGTTAACGGTAACGGATGCGCTACTCAGCGTCTCATTAGCGCCGATGCCGAATCGAACCAGGTTGAGTACCGACGATGACAAGGCGCCGAGCGTCAATACCGGCGGTGTTACGTCACCGTTGATCACTATGTTGTCAATCGCCCATCCCCATCCCCATGCGGCTGGATCCGACAGCAGACGGAACCGAATGTAGATCGCGTCTCCCGGTTCAAATTGATTTAGCAAATTGAGTGAATGCCGAACGAACATGGACGAGTTTCCTGCTCCAGTGCTGTTCTGTCCGGAAAAACCTGAATTATATGCCGCAGACCAGGATGAATTGAATCGCGCATCGTAGCCATCCGTTAAAGGAACCCAATTCAGTCCGTCTTTCGTTCCTTCAACAATAGCGTAATCAAAAAAATTAGGATCGGTCCACACCGTTCCCGGCAATCCTTCTTCAATAAGCGCAACGTCATCATATTGCAGTACAGAACTTTCTTCCCGAACGATAACCGGGATCTTCAGTTGGTATGTGTACTGAGTATTATTCGAATATGGATGAGGCGAATGAATAGCGCCATTGGAGAATCCGGTCGCTGTTGATATAGTGAAACCACTGCCAAAAAAATCGGATGATGCAGAATTAAAATTATTCGAGTACGAGTTTTGCGTTGCGGCTGCAAAAACCTGAATACTTTTTGTTGGCGTAACGAAAGCTTGCCCGGTTTTGTAAGATCGAACCGATGCAGAGATTGTTTGTGATGTCATGACAGGGTAAAATACACTCGTGTCCTTCGGTGAAATATTGGCGGGCAAACGCATCAACACCTCATTCCCAAACAATACGATCGTCGAATCATAAGGTGACCTGAGATCGATTTGAATCTCGACGTTTCCCGAAGGTTGCTGCGCAAATGCCTTCAAGCGCGGCGACAGCGTGACTACCAGCGGAGTATAGCCGGCAAGTTCGGGAAGTTGGACCGACCAGATTCCTCGGCCATATGTGGCAACTACAATTTCATCATCAACGATGGATATTTGAAAAATTCCGACGTTCGGTATTCCATTGTCCGCAATGGCCCAGGTTGCGCCGCCGTCATTGGAAATAAATAAGCCAATTTCCGTTCCGGCCCACAGAATATTTGTATCGTAAGGCATTACAAGAAGACAAAAGGTAGCTACGTCGGGAAATCCGTTTTGACTTTGGCCTGTGATACCGTCAAACTGAGAAACGTCATCCCATGTCTGGCCAAGATTAGTCGTACGCATGATCTTTGGGGTACCGGCCGCGGAAAATAAAGCATAGGCCGTATTTCGATCGGTAGGATGAGTGCTAAATCCGGATGACTCCGTCAGGTTATTTGGAAAATTATTTGATACTTCGTTAAAGTTAAGACCGCCGTCGGATGAAACATGGATTCCGCCTTTCTGTCCGATAAATGAAGCCAGATCCAATCGGGATGTTGCCCACACAATCTGCGGATCGGCTATGGATATGTCCACATTATCAAATGCACGGAATCCAAGCCAGTTACCTGTAATCGGCGTCAGACTCCACGTTGCGCCAAAATCATCCGAGCGATTGACGCCGGCTTGGCCGACTGTAAATACAAGATCCGGATCGGATTTCGATGATGCGATTTTACTTACAAATGGACTCGCACCGGCTGTTGCCTCCGGGATACTATACCAGGACGCGCCGCCATCTGTAGAACGGCTGTAGACACCATACTGCGATCCACCCAGCATCAAATCCCCATCACGATAGTTCCATGCAACTTCGACTCCGTCGCCGCCCAAAGCTCTTGTCCATCCCGTTGTAGAAGACGGGTCAGCAGGTGAGAAAAACGTGCCGTTGTCCTGCATCCCTCCAATGTATTCCGAACTCCCTTTTTTCTTATCTGCGCCATAAAACTGCGTCGTCGTCATTCCGGTGATCTGCTGCCAGGTTCCGCCATTCGTCCACTTCGAAATACCGCCGTCATTCGCATCGAGGATCAAAACGGTACCGGATAAGGCGTTAATCGGAATCTGAACAATATC
>JAEUSJ010000171.1:2203-6304 GCA_016788215.1 bacterium
ATTGGCATTAAACGGATTTACAGCGATCGTATTATCAAACCAGCCTGCAGTATAAGCGCCAGTCGAACCCGAAGCCCCTCCGCTTGTAAACCAATTTGGGTTTGTTCCTGTATCTGTCACTTCCTGCCAGGTCGCACCTGAATTCGTGCTCATAAATAGTTTAGCCGTTCCTCTCCGACGTTCAACTGCCGCATACAAACGTGATGTATCGGTCGGGGCAATTGCCATCTCCGTTCGTGTGCTGATGCCTTGATAAGTTCCTTCACCAAACCCGATATCGTTGGGATCGGCAAAATTGTTTGCAGAGACGAACCATGTTTGACCGGCATCGACCGATTTGATCACGCCAACTTCATTCACCGTCGCATAGAGCGTATTAAAATTTAGCGGATTGGCAACGATCTGTTGTACCCGGTTGTCCGTTGTCGTCCCAAGTGCAGCATCAGGATCGTACGTTTGATTCCAGGTTGTCCCGCCATCGGTTGTTTTGAAGATACCCGAAACACGCTGTCCGCCATTGGGGCCAAATGAAGTATAATCGTCATTGCTGCACAATACGACCGTATTCGGATCATTGGGATCGACGACTAATCTGTTGATCGCGCGCAAAACTTCTCCGTTCGCTGTGCTGGTCAACTGAAACCAATTTTCACCGCGGTCTGTTGATTTCCAAACGCCGCTGCCTGCAAGATCAACCAGCCGTCCAAACCCCATGCCGGTTCCCGCGTACATGATATTAGGATTTGACGCCGCCATGCCAATTGTCATGGTAGAAAGATTAGTAAGCTGAGGGGTTTTATTTTGCCAGCTTACGCCTGCATTTGTTGTCTTCCAAATGCCGCCCCCAACGGACGCAATAAACCAGTGGGTTGTAGGATTATCGGGATCAACCAAAATATCCCGAACACGGCCGCTGACGTTTCCAGGACCACGTTCTACCCATGGAAGCGCGGCCGCACTTTTGCTCAGACTCCTTAATTCTCTTCGCGCATTAATGGCTTTCTGCAACTGGGTCACTTTATAATTCGGCGCGTAGGTCTTACCCGCACGATTTATTTTTATTTCAGCTAATGCATTTTCAAATACACCCGGGGCTTCCGCATGGATATGCGCTATATCTTTTTTGATTCTGACAGTCTGCCAGGCGCGGAAGGTTCGTGCATACGAATCACTACCCGGCGTCAGCGATTCGAGTTCATTGAGTAATTTGCTTTCCGGATCTTCTTGAATATTGAGCACGGATTTTTCGCTCCATTTGGAAATTAATAAAGCTGAAATTCCAACCAACGTTACTATGACGAATGTGTAAATAAATTTCATACATCTTCCCCTTTTTGTGCTTTATTTATTGAATCAAAAATTTTTACCTTGAGAGTCCTTCCGACGGAATTTCATAATTGATCACATGCTGAGAAAATGCACCGGAACCGGTTAGAATAAAAAGTATAACGAGACATGTTTTCATAAAGTTCCTTTCGAACTAGTATGGGCTGGTCTCTTGCTTAAGGATCCACATTAGGCCCAAAGGCGATGCTGTTAGGCTGAACAACATGGCCGCTGCAGAATATTTTTATAAAACTTCCGGTCGACCACTGGTATTGTTTTATCCGGTTGGAGCCCCATTCGCAAAGATAAATGTGATCCTCATTATCTAAAGCAAATCCTTCAACCGTATTCAGCCCGGATATGAAAATAGAAATAAAGGTACCGGATGGAGAATATTTTCGAACCGAACCGCTCGTCCAATCGACGATATTCAAGACACTAAAATCGTTATTAAACCAAAGATTGACCGGTCCCTGCAACCCGGAAGATATAACGACGGATAAAAGAACGCCGGAAGAATCATATTTTCTGACATCCAGAGAACCATAACTGGCAACGTATAAATTTCCGTCAGCGTCCCACTCATGATCCATACCCAGATTTAATGCCGGAATAATTTCCCTTATAAAAACTCCCGTTGTTCCGTCAAATTCCGCGACGCCTGATTTGTTTTGCCCCCATTGACTGACCAACAAATTTCCCGTTGGGCTAAAACTCATCTTCGTTGGTTCATCCAGATCATAGCCGGACGAAAAATTCCCCAGGAAGGTACCGGTATTCGAATCATATTTTTTGATCTGCGGGCTACCTCTTCCGCTTACCAATAGATTTCCGTCATGGCCAAAAAGTACATCTTGAGTAATGCTTAGTCCACCAGAGCCATTGGTCACAAAATCCCGAATATATTCCCCGGTGACTCCGTCAAAAAGGACCACAGCATTGCTGCCGCGGCTGCTTACGTATAGATCCTGCAGTGTTTTGTTTTCCAGTAACAAGCTGTTAGACGGTCCGGATAATTTATTGACAACGGAAGTGTCTTTTCCCACGAGATAAATAAAAGCATTATACGCGTTTCCGTTTGTAATACTATCTCCATCGGAATCCAGCAAATCGGCGGGCAGTGTTTTCCTCACATTGTTCTGAATGGGCAAAATTAAAGAATAATAATTCAAGGTCTCGGCCTGACTTTGAGAAAAAGAAGCGGCGTTAAGTGACTTTACAAAGATAAGGCGAACCGCTGCGATCAAACTCGGGCTGTCCAACAGATCGAAAAAAACACGGATGTCGGATGAATTATTTCTGTTGTTAATATCGAAGATAGTGAACCCGGTAATCCCTTTTAGCCGGATCTTAGCCGTATCAACAACAGGGATACTATCCTCACAATTCATCGAAGTGTCGGAACAGGGAATTGAATCGTTCATCGGTTTATTACTATTAGAGCCGCCGTCATCCGAACAACCGATAGCGTACAAAACAACTATGCAGAATATCCATAATGCTGATTTTTCAAAATAATTCATCGAATCGCAATTTTTTTTCTTCATTCACAAATTCACAGAATTAATGTATAGTTTCACAACTATATCATTTATACGATCGTATAGCCGCGATGATATCTTTACATAAGTTGTAACCCAAAACCGTCTGGTCTGGTCCAAGGTCTTTTGCCCAAGTTATTACTGTGTAACCGTTTGATAATATGCTTGCCTGATTGTTGTGCAGCCAGTCCCCGTGCCCCCTCAATCTGACCTCATAAACATGTGTCCCAGCTTTCAAAATAGAACATCCATGACCGTATGATATAGCGCTGTCGTTCTCCGAAAAAACAGGAAACCCACGATGGAGGAGTATTTGTCTACAACTATCGTTTAATATGTTTCCCGACTGAATCGACCTAAACATTGTAAGAAGGTCTCCGGTTGTACTAAAGATTCCCGTTGCGCCCTTCTGCCCCCAGTTCGGGTGTGGTTTCCCGTTCCTAAATATTTTAGTAAACATCGTTTGAAATCTAATAGAATCATTAATCGAGTCAATAAATACCTGAGCTTGATGCTCATAGCCCCAGAAGCCGGTGTGATTCATTTGAGCCGGTTGCAAAATTGTTTCTTTAACGTATTTTTCCCATGATTCCCCGGTAACTTTTTCTATAATGGCTGCAAGCAAGATATAATTATCATTTGAATAATTAAATTGCCGCCCTGCCGGCGAAAGCAACTCTTGCTTGAGAATTTCTGAAACCGCAATTTCGCGATCTTCAATTCCTTCCGATATAAATGAGCTTGATAAACCGGAAGTTTGCTCTAGTAAATTACGAATTGTGATCCCATGTTTGTCTGGCGGCAGTGCAGGAAAATACTTTTGGATAGGATCGTTTTCTGACAATTTTCCTTCTTGATGCAGTCGAAGTATACAAACCGCTGTCAGAAATTTAGTCCCCGACGCAATCCAAAAAGCGGTAACAGTATCTTCGGAAATTCTGACATTTCCATATGCATTGTGAAATACTATTCGCATTGTATCGGCAACCAAAACAACCCCTGAATAGTTCAAATTACGAACATAATATTTAGCAATGCTATCAATAGCTTTATACAAAGTCCTGTTAACTTGAATTTCTTCTTTTGACTTCTCGCTTTGTAATTTTGAACAACCGGAAGAGTTTAATATCGTTCCGATGCCTATTCCAATTATCACATTTCCAAGCCCTTTCATTCTCACTGCAGTCTCGTTATGTTAGAAGTTCAAAAAAGTATGAATTCTCCGTTTGCTATG
>JAEUSJ010000172.1 GCA_016788215.1 bacterium
CATAATTTATCCTTTTTTCAATTAAATAAACTTTTGTATAGGTCTTCTGTTGCTAATTAGAAAACGTGCGCTTTGTGCGGTCCGAGCGAAAAAACCGTTTGCAATAGGAGCGTGTTAAACGATTTTTTGTTCGCAGCTTTCGTATTGGAAAAGACCAGGCGGAAAACCAAAGTTTCTTCAGCCGGAAGAAAATTAAAATTACCCGAGATAAGGCGTGTTTTGTCCTTACTGTCAATTGACTGCGTCAGGTCGAATTTCCCGCCTATTTCGAAACGACGTTTAAATTGAAAATTAGCCGCAATGTATCCGCCATAGGATTTAATACCGTTAAATTGATTCAACAACGCTTCTGTCCAAAGCGTTAAGGAAGTATATTGATTTTTTTTCCATTTGAACTTGACGTCCGCATTTATCCACTTGAATCTTTTCGCGGTGGTGTCATAGATACCGGTAGCTCCGCTAACGCCGGTTTCAAGCACAGTAAGATCGGACAATTGAAAAAAAGAACTGATCCTGCTTGAATAAAAAAGATTTTTGCGTTCTCCATCCCGTTCATCTCCGGCACTTATAGTTCCGCTGAGTTTTGTATATATTTCGCCGGTGGGCAAAAGCGTGTTTAACTCAATACCGACATCCTTTAAGCCCTCTTCGCCGAAGAAATACTGTTGATACAGAGGACGATATACAAAAGGATATATATGCGGGTGAGCTGTATTTAGTTTACTGAAATCTACAAGAAATTTTCCGCCCTTGACGTTTAGATTCCATGGCAGTCCTTTTTGGATTGTAAAATAAGCTTCTTCAATGTCAACAGGCGCCGATTCGTCGTTGGCAAATGCGATATAAATATCTGCCCGCGCATAAGGATTCAAAGGCCCCTGGATGGCCATTTCAATTTCTTCAAGACTGAAATTAATCCTATTTTTTTCCGGCACGTCTTTCTCTGAAGTTGTGAACATACTGAAATCCGGAATGACGCTGATATCAGGGTTCAAAGTGGATTGCGCTAAAAGAGCAGGAACCAGTGCGGATATGTAAAATAGAATAAAAAAGGCGCTTAAGATCTTTGCCATACATGATTTCCTTTCGATTGAAATTGCGGCTTATGCAAAAATACCGCGCAATCGTACAACATGAATCGGAAAAATGATTTTGATCAAATCAGGAAAGAGATGATGGCGGCGCGCGTTCGGAAGCTATTGAAAGATGAGGTTGGGAAGAAGAAAGTGGGCGATAAAATAACAGGAGATGAACTATGTTGTTATTGTCGAGCAGAGCCCGGTGTAAATGAGAGTCGGACTGCTTTGCGGAAGTAAAATGACACCCGGCACAATGATCCGACAGATGGAGGTGTGCGGTGATATGCTTATCGCATGACGTATCGTGTAACTCATGAGTGGCGTCACGGTGGGCATCCTGAACCGGCATTTGATGGTGATGGAAAACCGCAAAAGGCGCAGACAGCGCCAGCGTGACGTAAATAGACGTCAGACTAACTGCTGTTATTTTTTTCACCGCGCGCATCATGCTTAATAAATTTTATTCTAGCGTTTCGGAAATTTACTGTATCGCTTTCACAAAACCGTCGGCATATGATATCTGCCATTTTTGAACCACGTCTTTATTGGCCGAATCTTTACCCGGATACAGCGTCATGATGTAAGGATCGCGTTTGACATTGGATTTGTCCGATAATTTCTGGCCGTAGGATACGGGCCATGCAAATGCGATTTTTACAGGTTTATCGACGGACATGACCACATCGGCTTTAATAATTACAACATCTGTTTTGGCAAGTTCCGCAAGTTTTGCTTCGTGTCCTTTGACCAATTGGTCGTAGTGCGTTTTCCCAAGATTATCCAACGTGGCAGTTGCGGTGAACGGGTCCAATTTGGCAAGATCTTTGGAAATGTCCTGGGCGGCAATCGCATGATTGAATAATAAAAAGCCGGCGGCGCAAATGCAAAACGATTTGAGCATGCTGTTTATCCTTTGTTGTTAATGACTACTTGACATTACATAAAAAGACAAATACAAACAAGCAAATTTTTAATGCCGGTGCAGATCTTTATGCATGATCTTACGTGTTTCGCTAAGCCGTTCATCCGGCGGTAATTCGCTAAGGGATTTATTTAATATTTCGTCATTCTCCGCGCGCAGTAATTTGGTCACATAATCGATCGTGCTGGGCGGGAATACACTGCTCCGTTCATAAAACGTCCTTTTCTCATCGAGCAGCAGCGACGATGCCACGCAGCTTCGCGGTATGGACGGCAATCTTTCCAACAAACTCTTATCCTTAAAGATATTGCCTTTGACGTACAGTGACTCGGCTTTTTGTATCGATTCCTTGTTGGTCAATCCCCATTCTGCGGCGAGCGTGATACCTGCAAGTAAAAAATGAATCAGCGCGCTGCCGTCCGGCGTACGTAATTCGATGGTCTGCGCGTTGGACAGAACTTCCGCAGCTTCCGATTCGTTCGGATTCAATTTACGGGCGAGATGGTGCATCTTGCCCCATCCGAGAGGAACGCGGATCATCGCGCTGCGATTCAGATCACTCCAGCATACGCGCGTCGGCGCCTCCTGATCAGGAACCAGGCGTAAGTACGACGCGGCCGTCGTATTGCCAAATGCGGTCAATGTGTCCGCGTAGGTACACAGCCCTCCGATAAGTTGTTTCGCTTCGGAGGACAATTCCGCCTGCCCGTTGCGCATGATATTTTTTCCGTTCTTGAGCAATTCCATGTGAACATGCAAACCGCTGCCCGCGACGCCTTCCTCGATCTTCGGGGCAAAGGTGGCAACGCAGCCATAACGATGCGCAATATTGCGGATTAGCCAGCGCGCCAGAACCAAGTGGTCCGCCGCATCCGTGACGGGTCTGGGCAAAAATTCGATCTCAAGCTGTTCTCCTTGTCTTCCACGAATCTCATCGGACTGGCTGAATACGTGTTCTACGTAGCCGACCTCGCTGTGCGCATATTTTACCGCGCCGGTGATCTGCGAAATGTGGCGCATCATTTCATTCAGAATAGGCCCGCACTTAATAAAAGGGGCGGAGGCATGGTATCCTTTTTGTTTCGACGCGTGATACATAAACTCTTCATCGCGGCTTAAAAGATAAAACTCCAATTCGCCCATAGCATGCAGTTCCACGCCGCAGTTTTTCTTAAATAGTTCATACGCCGCATGAAGCACATTGTCCATTGCAAACGGAGCCGGATTGCCGTCGGGCCCGAGGTATCGGCAGATAAAATCAAGGCTGTTTTCGTCAAACGGATTTAAGAATGCCGTTTTGTACACCGGTACAACATAAAGATCGGATAAACCCGTATCGACCATTCCTTTAAATAATGAAGATCCATCCACGCGTTCGCCTTCTGCTAAGATGCGTTCGGCAATGCCGCGTCCGGTGACAGGTATTTTTAGTTCTTTTAATTTACCGTCGAGAGCGGTGTAGTGGAACGTGATTCGTTCGATATTCTTTTTTTCGATCACGTTGATCATATCGTTGCGGGTGAATTGATCCGGGGTTTTATCGAGAAACCTGCACAAAGGATTTGATAGCGCGTAATACGTCATAATAGCTCCTGTTCAGTTTGAAATGACTATCGCTGCCGTAAAAATAGTGAAATTATTATTAAGATGCTACGGGAAGAAGAAAATGGAAATTTCGCGGACATGCGCTTCCGAGTGGTTACTTGGCCGGAAACATACTTTTCAATCCATCGAGGATTAAACCATTGTCATTCTGTAAGAATCTTTTTTCTTTACACCGTGCGGCTTTTGATACAAAAAGATTCTTGCAGCATGACACAGCCGACATTTTGTGGTGACCGGGCAGTTAAGTTTCCGAAAGTCAGTTTGAATTGAACACACACGGAGTGATGCATAAAATTCAAAACGAAAACTTATTGGGAAATCAATTTCAATTTGAATAACAATTGTTTCATTTTCTGTTTGTTGGCCTCCTGCATCGGAACAAGGGGGAGACGGTAATTTTCTTCTATCAAGCCCATCAGCGCGAGCGCGCATTTAACCGGAATTGGATTGGACTCAACGAAATTAAAGTTCATAAGCTCCAGATACTGATAATGAATTTCCCTGGCTTTCGCAAAGTTTCCATCAAGCGCATATTTGACGATATCGCTCATGGCGCGTGGAATTTGGTTTGCCGCAACCGAGATTACGCCGTCCGCGCCTAAAGGCATCATGGGTAGAGTAAGAGCGTCGTCACCGGACAAAACTAAAAAATCTCTTGACCGTTGCCCTAAAATTTCCATAAATTGACCGAAGTTTGCCGAAGCTTCCTTTACGCCTATAATGTTCTTTATTTCCGCTAATCGCAAAATCGTCTTCGGCTCGATATTTCCTCCCGTGCGTCCAGGCACATTGTATAAGATAGCAGGAATTGAGATCGATTCGGCAATCGTCTTGAAGTGTTGAAAATAACCCTCCTGAGTCGGTTTATTGTAATAGGGCCCTACTAGAAGAACGCCGTCAGCGCCAAGATCCTGCGCCTGTTTAGAATAAGTGATTGAAGAGGCGGTTGAGTTGGTTCCAGTACCTGCTATAACCGGCACGCGTTTTTTAGTTTGATCTATCACGATTCGAATAACTTGTTTGCGCTCGTCTGCTTCCATGGCGGCCGATTCTCCGGTCGTTCCGCATGGAATGATAAAATGGGTCCCGTTCCCGATCTGAAAATCGACTAGATTACGCAACGCTTTTTCATCGATGCTGCCGTTTTTTAAAAAGGGCGTCACGATTGCAACGCCGGATCCGCGTAAGGTCGATGGATGTATCATGTCTTTATATTCCTTTTTTTATGTGAATAATAAAAAATGAGATAAAATTCAACCTTTCTTTTGTTTTAAGCAGGTGAAAAATGTTCATTTTTTACTTGCATACAACAAAAATAATAATAAATTAAGCGCCCTTAGTTAATTGTATTTAAGGAAGGATTTATTATATGAAATTAGTAATTGGGTTTATTCTGTCGCTATTAGCGTGGTTTCCAGCGCAAAACCCGATGGATGTGGATGAAGCGACCCATGTGGAGATGATAATCAAGAGTCTTTCTTACGACTCTAAGATCAATGGCGGCACCGTTCTGGTAATTTCAAGGAGCGGCAGCAATGCTAATTCCAACAACGTAGCCTCTACGCTATCAGGGAAATCAATCAAGAAGGTTCCGGTCGAGCTCTTTCAGCTTGAATTCGTCAGCATGAGTTCTCTAGACCCGATTGTCAATGGCCAGATAAAAGTTGATCTTGTGTACTTGTGCAACGATCTGACCAATGTGCAATTAGCTCAGTTAAATCAATTTTGCACAAGAAACAAAATTGTCAGCGCAACCGGCGTGGCTAAATTCGTTGAAGACGGGTATGCGTGTTTATCGGTGATCAAAGAGGAAGGCAAAGTTAAACCGCTTGTCAATCTCGAAAAACTGAAAAGCCTGGATCATGCGTTCAGTTCGTCCTATCTGAAATTGTGCAAGATATTATAGTAACCCTTTTGATTCGGGATAGCGATTCAATAAAATTCTATACAGGCTTCAAAAATACTCAAGCTCCAAACAAGTTCACATTGTCTGGAGCTTTTTTCATTCAAATATATTCCACAAGAGCATACCGGCAAACGCCAGCATCAACAGGCCTGTGACAGCGCGAGTAACGGTTTCCCATGCCGGGCTGGTAAATCGTGCGCCGAATTTTACTGAAATGGTCAAGACCAATCCCCACGCCGAGGCACCTGTGACCACGGCGGTTGCCAGCAGCAACGATTCGCCGAGGCTCATCGCATCACCTGTTTGTGCGCCCATTACTGCGAGCCAGAATGCAAGATTCCACGGCGAGAGCATCGCCATGGTCCAGCCCAGAAAAAAACCGCGCCGTGTCGATCGGTCTTTCGGATCAAATACAATCGGTTCGCCTCGTTTTTGTTTTCGCCACTGAACCCATGCGCCTTTCAGAAATATGTAGGCGAGATACAGCAGCAGGAGAAAACTGATGATACCAAGAATCGGGCGCACATTTTCCTGATCGAGGAGTAATCCCACGCCCAGCGCCGTAGCAACAGCCCAGATAAAATCGCCGCAACAAGCTCCGAGTCCAACGGAATAAGCTCCCCAGAAACTTCCGTTTAATCCGCGGCGGATCATTTCCGTATTGATCGGGCCCGGAGGCCAGGCCACGGACCAGCCTAACGCTAGCCCTTTAAGAATAATCGGAATGAAGTCGTAAGTCATAATTTGCTTTATGATTTGTAATTTTGAAATA
>JAEUSJ010000173.1:0-1726 GCA_016788215.1 bacterium
TATTGACGTACGCCTGCTGTTTCCTAAAAAGTAACCTATATCAAAAATGAACCGCCCCCAGAACCTGCAGTTTTTCCGCGATCAATTGACTTATATTCGATGCATTTAAGTTCGGATTAAAAGAGGCGTCGAGTAATTTAATTTTTTCCACACTCGCCGTATAGTTTCCCAACTGAAAATAACTGCTTGCCTGAATCCAAATTAAATGATTTGCGTTAACTCGTGAATCTAAAGAAAGCACGTAGGCAGCGTTTTTTCTCAGAACAAAATTTGCCCTTTCAATTGCCACCTGCGGACTATTCGCCGCCCACGCAGTAAAAGTCCATCCTGCATACCCGTCCATCAACGAATCGTCAGCCGATAACGAGAAATAAGTATTTGCCGTGGCATAATCGTTTAGCCGGATATAACACCATGCGGCGCCCACGCGCGCAGTTGAACCTTCTGTCTCGATCAGGTCTTCATATAAAACGAGCGCGGCTTCATAGTCACCGTCTTTAAAGACATTCTTTGCCTGTGTCAGGCTTGCGTCTTTCTTACTATCGTTGGGACAACCGCTGATCCAAAGTATAGTGAACATGATGAACCAAAGAACATTTCTTTTCATACGGACTCTAGCTATTAGATTTGTTGATTTTTGCTAAGTTTTTGCGATGTATCATTTTATTAATAACATTTTTCTTGTTTGGACAAATTTATTTGTTTGCAGGCGATATAAATAAATGCCGCTTGCAACGATATTCCCTGATTCGTTTTTTCCATTCCATTGAATTTCGTAACGACCAACGCCTTTGACGCCGTTCACCAACGTTTTTACTTCCTGGCCGAGCAGATTGTAAATCTTTATCGTAACGCGCGATTCAACCGGAATATCATACCGGATCGTTGTAGACGGGTTAAACGGATTAGGAAAATTCTGACTTAGAACAAATTCGCTCGGAATTACTACGTGATCGGGATTATAGAATACGGCGTATTGCCCGCTCTTTTGTACTTGCGCGGCCACTTTGCCTCCGATGCCTTCTCCTCCGATATAATTCCATTCCTCGTTGAGAAATTCATACAAGCCGACTCTTTGTTCATCATCTATCGATAGTGAACTTTCATACATTGCGGCAATTTGTAAGTTTGTTTGAAGTCCTGTGATGATTACCTCAATATTTTCGCCGTATCTTATCCAGCCCGACGGTGCAGCGACATTTTCGCCATTGCTGAGAAGCAAGTATCCATCCGACGAACTCGCGAAATGGTATTTCCCGAATGATGCCGGTTTGTTGAGAAGCGAAACCTGGTATTGCCGATTGACCGTGTCCTGATTTCCTGATACGTCGGTTGCCGACACCGATACAACAAGACTTCCGGTTGAGGTGAGATTATAATCACCAAAATAAACGCTGCCCTGTTTGGTCATCGTAACGGGAACGCTATTGGCCGTGAGCGATAGCGCGCTGAGATTTTCGTCTGCGCCCGCCACAAACCGAACAACATTTAATATCGGCGAGGCCAACGCATTGACGAAGGCCTGCGGGCCGGTAATATCGTTAACAATGACTTTAAACGTATCCGATACGGACAAGCTTCCATCGCTTGCCGTTACTTTGAAATTTACGATTCCAAAGAAACCGGGTATGCTTTTGATATATAAACTGTCTGAAGAGATTTGGCGGGAAACACCCGCGGACAAACTATCCACCGTATAGGTTAACAACGGGCTGTCTATATCTAT
>JAEUSJ010000173.1:1826-6277 GCA_016788215.1 bacterium
GTTGCCGACAAAAATAGTTGAACAACGCCTGAAGAATCTTTTTCCGGAACGGCATACAGGCTGTCGTTGGATATCCAGACAGATAACCTGGAATTATCTGAACTTTCGGCTGTAAAATCTACCGGGTCATTGTCGGGATCTGTGAAATTATCATTCAAATTGCCAATCAAGAATGCGGTTGTGTCTTCAGGAATAGCCAGGTCTGTAAACGCAATCAACTTGACCGGGGCGTCGTTGATATTAGTTATGGCCACAGAAAATGTATCTGTAATGGACCCGTCTCCGTCCGATGCATCCACAACAATTTGAACATTTCCAAAAAAGTAAGATTGGCTATTCAAATACAAACTATCATTTGATATATCAGAAAAAACTCCGTCAGACAGCGAGTAAGCGGAATAGATCAACACGGCATTATCAATATCTTTGAAATAGTTTTCAAGCTTAGCCACGTACGCCCTTCCAAAGTCCTGCGAAAAGGTTGTGTCCGGCAGTTGTTGAAATACATGGGGCGGATCGCTGATGGGATTGACTGTCAACCTGAAAGTATCACGAGCTGTTTCAAATGAAGGATCTGTCGCGGAAACATATACGTCCACCACGCCGTTGGAGTCCTTCACTGATATGACATATAAACTGTCTCCCGATACCAATGAAGCGAGTTTAGCTGGAATCGATGTAGAAGTTGAGAAATTTAACAGGTCATTATCTGGATCCCGAAATATATTTGTCATCTTTGCAATAAATAGTTTTCCGAAGTCTTCACCGATTGATCCATCTGGCAGTTGGACAACCATGCGCGGCGGATCATTCACCGGAATGATAGTGATCATCGCCGTGTCGCTGACTGACTGAGACAGTTCATCGGTGGCCGTCACGATCAGTTGATATACGCCGAACGAATCGGGTTTGGTTGTAATCTGCAAGAGCTTGTCATTGATGATCTCAGAAGTAATGCCGTTTCCGACAACAATGACTGAATAGAAAAGTTCCGGTGAGTCAGCATCCTGAAAAACAGAATCGAGATTCTCTACTATGGTTACACTGGCCGCATCTTCCAGAAATGACGTGTCCCGAATTGCGTGATTGACTGACGGAGCCGTTTCCCTTACAACAACCTGAAAAGTGTCCGCGACAGAATCAATTCCATCGCTGGCTGTAACTCGAATTAATACGGTGCCTACAAAATTCAATGAGTCCATAAGGTACAGGCTGTCATTGGAAATGAATGGCATAGCGCCTGGCGTTAAAGCAGTAACGCTGAACGGCGAAGGCGGTGAAGGAGGAAAGCCGCCTGGTTTTGTAAAATTATCGAACAGATAGGATATGAAAACAGAGCCAAAATTCTTGTTTAATAGTGTATCTTGTAATTCAGTACTTACTGTCGGCGGACTGGCAACGGGCAGTGGATTGGAAATCAAAGCGGAATCCATAGCAGATACCGATATCATGGCAGACAAACCAAGAGTCAGAAGTAGGGGATTCATCATATTTTTGTTTTTTGCACCTTGGCTATTATAACTATCTTTACGAACTATATTATACAATTCGGCGTGTGTTTTGATTGATAATTCATATCAATTTAGTGTTTTTTAACAACGCTAATTATTTGTCCGTCATAAAAGCTCTGAACTACTCAAGTTGTCTAATTACAAGTTTAAAATCCTCCGGCAATTCCGAATCAAACGTAACTTTTTTCCGGGTTGTAGGATGAACAAAACCCAGTGTCTTCGCATGCAAAGCCTGCCGCGGCATGAGTTCCAGAATTTTCAGCGCCTGTTTTTTCTTTTTATCAGCTCCTGCGAGATTCGGATTATCGCCTCCGTACGTTTTGTCTCCGAAAACGGGATGTCCGAGATGCGCCATGTGAACCCTTATCTGATGCGTACGCCCTGTTTCCAGATGCAGTTTCACCAGCGATAAAAAATCGTACGTCGAGATGAGTTCGTAATGCGTGATGGCTGTTTTTCCTTCCTTCACTACGGCAAATTTTTTTCGGTCTTTCGGACTGCGGCCGATCAAAGTTTCGATCGTACCCTTTTTCTTTTTGAGTTTGCCCCACACGATCGTCCAGTATTCGCGCTCGATCGTATGCGTTTTAAAAAGGCTGCTCAGAAATCGGTGCGCTTTATCGTGTTTTGCAACCAGAAGAAGGCCGCTGGTGTCTTTGTCAATACGATGCACGATGCCCGGACGCAGTTCCCCGTTGATCCCCGATAGATCCTGAACATGATGCAGCAGTGCGTTGACCATCGTTCCGGTCCAATTGGAATAAGCCGGATGAACGACCATGCCGGCCGGCTTATTCACGATAAGAATATCTGCGTCTTCAAATACGATATTGAGCGGAATGTCTTCCGCTTCCATTTCAACTTTTTCAGGGATAGGTAACGTGATATCAATGACGTCGTGCGGCTTTATTTTGTAGGATTTTGAAACGGATTTCTGATTAACAAGGATCATTGACTGATCAAGTAATTGCTGCACACGTGAACGCGAAAGATTCACGATCTGACGGGAAATAAATGCGTCAAGCCTCTCGGCGCGCTGGTTGCCGGCAACTATGATCTGATGCTGTCGCATAAATTTATTTTATAGAAAATCGCTTAAGTAACGTAAGTCTGTCTTAAAATATCAAAGTTAAAGGTTAGAAGCAATTTACTCAGTTGTTTGTTTTTCGATTGTGACCGCCCCCAACACTGTCAAATTCGTAGAAATTTAATTTGTACGCCCCCGCCTTACCAAGGCGGGGGATAAAGGGGGCGGTTTTAAAGAATTTGAACCATCCTGATTATTACATTTCATATTCCACCCCAACCTCAGGGCAAATGATCTCCATCTTAGGATGCGTGTCCCGAACTTTCTCGACCGTCCAGGCCAACGCCTCAACGCTTCCAGCATGCACCAAAACAAGTTTTGAAGGATTAATGGTCTGTATCATGTTTACGATCTCCGTTCGATTAGAATGGCCGCTGAAATGAATACGTTCCACACGGCAATTTCGGTCAACCGATTCTTGTATTCCCGGCATAGTGATCTTTGAGTTACGTTTACTTTCCAATACCACCCGTGAAGGTGAATCTTCACTGGTGTAGCCTACGAAACAGATTGTATGACGCGCTTCCCTCATCATTTTGAATGCAAGCCAATACGAGGGCGTATTTTCCATCATCATACCGGAACTGGCGATGATCACCGACGGACGCTTGACCCACAGTCCTTCCCTGAGCAGGTCGCGCGAATCGATCACGGAAAATTCCATATCATCAAAAAAGAAATCGTCGTCTATGCGGCAGGCGTGTTCGATCGTAAGGTCATAAATTCTGGAAACAGCTCTGCCGAGGCCGGAAACGAAAATGTCAACATGCGGTATGAGTTTTTTTTTCTTGAGGTTATTGACCAGCCATAACATTTCCTGAGTTTTTCCCAGCGCAAAGGCCGGAATCAGAACCGATCCGCGTTTATCAAAAGTTTCGTTAAGTATGATTGTGAATTTACTGATCTCGTTCTTGCGCTTGATCGTTTCCGTTTCTTCGTTGGCTCCCATCGTGCATTCTGCGATCAGAACATCTACAGGTTTTTTAGGATAGTGAGCGCCTTGGATCAGGAATTGATTCGACGCGCAAATATCGCCGGTAAAAAACACGCTGCCTTGTTTCGCGTGAATATACAAACTTCCCGCGCCCAGCGTATGGCCCGCGTGATGCCAAGTGCAAACGATCCCGTGTTGTGGATTATTATGTCCGAATAATTTGAATTCTTTTTCCAATTTCATTCCCTGAATAATAAACGATATGATATCTACATCGTCATGCGTATAGAGCGGATATTCACTTATATTTTTCTCATGCTTAAGAATATTCATGACGGATACCGCATTATGCAAAAGTGTGGTATACAGAAAACTCGACACATAACTCATGTACACCCGGGCATGTGGAAAATTCCTGATAGCAAGAGGTAATGAGCCCACATGGTCATGGTGGCAATGCGAAACAAATACTGCATCCACAATCTTGTTTTGGATGAGATCAAATCGCGGCATACTTCCTATTCCGTCCAGATGAGGATCCAGGCCGGTATCCAGAAGTAATCCCATGCCGTCAATTTCCAGATAGTGGGAATTTGCGCCGATGAATTTTCCGCCGCCGATGGATAGAAATTTCATGTGTGATTAATTGAAAGAGGTGATCTACTGATAAATAAAATGTGGTTAGAATAACGATAAGCGTAGTTCTCTCGATAAAAATTCCAATATTTTCAAACCGCCGATGCTGTTTCCTTTTCCATCCAGCGCCGGGCCAAATACCGAAATCGACATCTTCCCAGGCACAATGGCCAATATTCCGCCGCCGACGCCGCTTTTTCCTGGCAATCCGACCGTACAGGCAAATTCCCCCGACGCATCATACAATCCGCACATCGTCATCAGGGCGTGAACCCATTTTACA
>JAEUSJ010000174.1 GCA_016788215.1 bacterium
TTACCGTTTCCAAAAGAGTCTTTTTTTCCTAAACCGAAATCCAAAGCGAAAAGCCCTAATTGCGTTTCGAAGCGAATGCCGAACCCGTATCCGATCGGCCAGCCGTCTTCCTTGATGATCTTATTAGGATCCTCAGGCGATGAAGCGTTGCGATAATAATATCCGAGATCAACAAAAGTAAATATACGTGATCTCGGCGACGTCAGCCAGCGCAGTTCAAAATTATTCCATCCGACACGGGTGCCGTTGAAAAAATCTTCCGTGTAGCCCCGAAGGGTTTTGAGTCCGCCGAAACGCAACTGCTCGCTGTATGGCACGAGGGTTTGCGGCGACTTATATACGGCGCCGTGCAGGGCATTATAAAGTACAAATTGTCTCGTGACGGAAATGACCGATTCAAAATCTAAAGTAATTTTCTGGGTAGAGAGCGTGCGGCTGCTTTTTTCAACGATCACGGGAAGTCCATTAACAATCAGCGTATCGGAAGCGCTGTTATTTGCAGTTAGTCGGTCTTCGTTTTTTCTTCCGTATTCGATCTGCGCTTTGTAGAATGTGCCTCTCCTTGGGTTGTAAGGATTATCACGGGTATCATAAGATAATCCGACGTAGGCCGAAGCAAACTGCGCCGCGGGAATATTATACAAAAAAGAAGTTACGGGATCTGCGGCGTCCACATATTTTAATTTAAATCCGAAAAGACCGGCCCCGAACGAACCCAGCCACACGCTTCCGTCCAGAGTTATTTGCTGCTCCACATACGTTGTGTCTTGTATCAACTGCTGAAATGAACCGCTTAGGCTTAACGGAAAATTCAATACCCACGGCTCGGTATATGCAATCAGGAATTCCTGGGAATACCTGTTCTTTTTTTGCCAACGTACATCAAGACGCCTTGCCGTTCCGTAAAGATTTTGAAAAGACAAATTGGCAATGCCGGTAAAATATCCTTTTGATGCGGCGGTTTTTGGAACATACCCCGCAACGCCGTCAATAATATTTGACGGACCCTCGTTTATTATAATTTGCTGACGGTAACTGCTGTCGCTGTTCGCCGCAAGTTCACCGGCCCGCGCTTCGGCAATAAAAGGGAATCGGCGTATTCGCGCAAGGCCTGTTTCAATATCGGATCTGCGAAATAGGCGGGGTAGAGTGAGTCTCATTTCTCTCAGCAAAACATTACTTTTTGTTTGCTGCTGACCGCTCATTTCTATGTGAGTCAACATTGTTTTTTGATTTTCCGACACATGGAGACTCATGGCGAGTTTGGGTTGACCTTTTTCTTCATACAATTTCAATTCAGCAACAATGACCTTCGCAAACGGATACCCGGAGTCTTCGTACAAACGAAGGATTTCCTCTATATCCATCTCAAGAGTTTTTGGATCGAAAGATTTATTCGCATCCGAGTTCATCACGTTTAGCAGGTCGGAAGCAGTTAATGAAAAGTTCCCGTAAAATTCGATATTTCCAATGGTAATCACTTTATTTTCTGTAACAAAGATTCGAATGCTAACTTCTGAAGAATCTTCGGAAAAAGTATAATGGACGGAATCAATTTGGATCAAATACAAATTTTTCAGGCTATACAGGCGGAGGATCTGTCGTAAGTCGCGGTCAAGCGCAGCTCGATCAAAAAAATTGTTTTTACGTGATCGGAGGTTTTCGAGAATATAACTCTCTGAAACCTGCGCGGCGCCCTCAACGCTGATCCTCTTGATTGTTGCCGGGGATTCAATTGAGTTTGACTCTGATTGGCTGAATGCCGGCAATGAAAAGATCAGTATAGCGACGCAGGCTGCATTCCAAAGGCATGATTTTGTAGTGCTATTCTTCAACCAAAACGGCCTTTCCGCGGGTTAAGTCGATCAGATGCGAACAAAATCGCTCGGCTTCATTGGCTCGAATGGAGATAAGCATTTCAGTTTGTGTATCGTACTTGGTCTCATTTATTTTCGCTTCGAACAAGTCGATCTGGCGCATGACCACGCTCGTTTCGTCATATGGAAACTGTACGCGAACGTTTTTATAAATTATTCGTTTGATGATCTCGCAGCGAGTAATTACGTCAACGGCGCAGTCGGAATACGCGCGGGCAAGGCCCCCGGTACCTAATTTTGTTCCTCCGTAATAACGGGTCGCCACAATAATGAGATTAGTCAACTGCCGGCCTGTGATTACTTGATATATCGGCTTTCCGCCGGTGCCGGACGGTTCCCCGTCGTCGTGGTAGCGAAAAGACAGATTGGGCTCGTATCCGGCCTGATAGGCATAACAATGGTGAGTTGCATCAAAATATTTTTTTTGAATAGAGGCAAGAAATTGTTCCGCTTGTTCACGGGATTCGATCGGGCAGGCGCTTCCGATAAAAGTGGAGCCTTTTACTTTGATTTCAGATTCTTTTTCATCTTTGATCGTATAAAATTCATCCGTAATCATGGGTATGGTTTTCGTGGAAAGAAATCAAACGGCGTTCAAAGATACGCTATATTGCCAACTTGGACTAGAAATTATTCCATAAATATTTTATTTTTATGAATGACGCCGATCGCTTTGCCGCGCATTTCGTAATTATGGTAGGGCGTATTGACGGATTTGGAACAAGTTTGCGAGACGTCGTATTTCCATACTTTTTCTAAATCGAGAATGGTGAATGTTGCGGAAGCGCCTGTTGTAAATTCAGGTAGCTGTAAATTAAGTAATTTCCTCGGTGCAATGGCCAATTTGTCGATCGCGGATTCAAGGGATATAACCTTTTTGTGTACGAGATCGGAGAGCGTGATACCCACGCACGTTTCTAATCCGGTAATACCAAATGCCGCGCGGTCAAACTCACATTCTTTATCCTCAACCGTATGCGGTGCATGATCCGTTGCAATAATATCGATGGTTCCGTCCTGCAAACCTTTCTTAATCTCGTCCACATCTTTTTGCTCGCGCAGCGGCGGATTCATTTTTGCAAACGTATTATAGTTTTCTACGGCCAGATCGGTGAGAGTGAAGTGGTGCGGACAGACTTCACACGTGACTTTGATCCCGCGTTTTTTTCCTTCGCGCACGAGCCGAACCGTTCCGCCGGATGAAATGTGGGCAATGTGCACGCGGGAGTCGGTATATTCTGCTAATAAAATATCCCTCGCAACAATAGTTTCTTCCGATATACTCGGGATGCCGCGTATGCCCAGTCGCGTGGACGTAAAACCTTCGTGCATGGATCCGCGATTGGATAATTGTTTATCTTCCGCATGCTCTATTACCGGAATGTCGAACATTTTTACATATTCAAGAGCGCGGCGCATAATTTCCGTGTTGTAGACCGGATCGCCGTCGTCGGATATGCCCACTGCGCCCGCTTCAACAAGATTACCTATTTCCGCCAATTCCTTGCCCTCGCGATTCTTACTGACGCAGCCCACAGGATATACGTCCACGAGGTGTTTTTCTGCGCGCGATTTTACAAAGAGCACCGTATCGGGAGAATCGATCGGAGGCGTAGTGTTCGGCATACAGGCGATCGCGGTGAAACCGCCTGCCATTGCGGCATTACATCCGGTCCAAACGGTCTCTTTATCCTCGCGGCCCGGTTCGCGCAGATGCACATGCATATCGATGAAACCGTGCGTAACTATTTTACCTGAAAGGTCTATCGTGTCGGCGCCGGACTGAGTGATTTTTCCGATCTTTTCTATTTTACCGTTCTTGATCAGAATGTCCGTAACTTCATCGCGGCGATTTAAAACGTCGATCAACCGCGCGTTTTTCAACAGAAGCTGCCGGGGTAGGGGTTTTGCAGATATTTCTCGTGCCATCAAAGTCCTGCTCAGATTAAAGTGAAATTAGTGAGTAACTACAAAAGTTGTTATGATACCGGCTATAGTCGCGAACATGAGCGCCATCATGACTTTTTTCATCCGGTCTTGCGGTTTAAGAGCGATTCCGCGAACGTCGCTTAATTCCGTGTCTCGAAACGCATCGCCCATACGCAGTGAAACAATCCCATCTAAATTCGAATAAAACGTTCCGTCAAACGTCTCGCCGTTATACAAGACAAGCGTAACCTCGTCGCCCGGCTTGATGGTTTGGATAATCTGTTCCAATTCCGCATACCGGTTTTTCCTATCGGACTCATCCAGTTCCTTTTTTTCGCTGAGATAATAATTGCTGGTACAGCCAGCGGTTAGATAAAAAACAAAAGCAAGTAGAAGATATTTGTACATGGCAAACCTATCGGATGAATTTTTATAAATCTAATGTTTCAGAAAGCCAATTTCAATCACTCAGTTTTATTTCTCATCGAATCGGCGACCATTATAAAAAAATCTTTCATGACCGGGATCAGTTCCATGTCGCCGATGCAATCGTCCATCGCTTTCTGCATGCACGACAGCCACTGATCTCGTTCGGCCGTCCCAATCGAAAACGGCGCGTGTTTGGCGCGTAACATAGGATGCCCGTATTTTTCTACGTACAAGGGCGGACCGCCGAACCGTCCGATTAAGAACGTAAACAACTTTTCGCGCGACGTGTCAAGGTTTTCATGCATGGCGCGTATACCTGCCGCATTCGGCTCAGAATCCATTATATCATAAAACCGGTTTACCAGATTTTGAATGGCGTCTTCACCGAGTTTATGATAGAGCGTGCCGATTTGATTTAATGCTATTTCGTTCATGCGCCTTATTTCATCGGATGTCCAAGAAGAGAAACGTTGGTTATACTGAAAGGGATCTCGAGCTTTTGAACGTCTTCATACATTTCGATCTTAACGGAACCTTTCGGAGGAAACTGGCCGTCGATATATAAACCAATCGTGCAGCCGTCACCGAAATCGGAACTGGAATATTTTTGAGTGTTGAGTACTTTGCCTGTGGCATCGAGAATTTGAATATCTTTGATCATGGTATAGGAGACGGCAAATTTCAGGCTAATCTCCTGAGATGATTCATTTTGCGTGATAGTTTCGACCGTGACATCAAACGAAGTGCCTCGCGCGCCTTCTTTCAATTCTTTTATTCCCGTGTCAACCCATTTGGCGCCCGATGCCGAACTGGCATAAACAAATCCTGACAGTTCTTTAATTCCTTTGACCTTTTGATCCGGAACCAACAGCGTCACGTCCCATAATATATGAGAAGCGCTTTGGGATAATTGCAAATACGTTGTTTCGCGGCTCCATTCGTCCGTTGGCAGAAGGTCGTCTCCGTTATCAGCTATGGCTCTTGTAACCACCGCCTTTTCTGCCGCTAATAAAGCGCCCGGTAATTCTCCCAAAAGAGACAAACGGTAACTTTGATCGTTCCCGAATAAATTATAATCCGGATCGGATAAATTGGATAAGGTGGTACGGACGATTTTCACGTTATTGAAATTCCCGCCTTGGTAGTTTTCAACTTTTTTTGCGGGTTGTGCCGATTCATCCACAAGACCCAGCGTCGTGATCATCGCATCGAATGCAGCCTGCGCTGCGGCCATCTCTGTGGCATAGTCAAAAAAGGCTTTAAATTTGCCCTTAGAAGAAGCGCGCACAGGTCCTTTTTCACCGAAAAGTTGTTCGTTCATTTCAAATCCCGACGGCGGGCCTTTCTGGAGATCCGATCCTGCAAGGGCTTGCGCGCGCCACCATTCCTCATTCGCCATAAGCTTATCAAGGGCATCCAGAAGTTTCTGTCCGTTAAACGAAACCCGCAACAGACCGCTTTTATCCATTTTGAAATTATTTACTTTTTCGATTTTTCCCGGTAGTTGAAAACTAATATCCGTCTTCATGGTTCCCAAGAAAGCTCCCATCATCGGCTTCATCTGAGCAAACTGTGATTTTTGTTCCGTAACAAATTTATCTACCTCCTCGCTTGAGAGGGTTGCTTTGGCTGATGTCTTTTGTTCCGTTTTACTTTCACTATTCATCTCAAGTATCAGGTTATTTTGCGCATCCTTGTAGAAATTAATGGAATCCAACATGCTGATATTTTTGAAACGAACTTTGGTAATATCACTGAAATAGGCCGTTCCTTTAAAGAAATTTTTTCCGTCGTCGGTCTTTTTGTATTCAATATCTTTCCATGTATCAATACCCACGGAATTTTTCAGGACATCCTTTGCCAGCGAGGCGCCGGCGTTAGCTTGGTTCGTTTCCATCATAGGTGTAGCCTTGACCTCAACAAGCACTTTTCCGGATCCGTCGGGGTTTACCGTATAATCCAATTTGGTTTCGTAACAGCCGAGATACCATAGGCTCATAACGGCGACGATTAAAGTCGTGAT
>JAEUSJ010000175.1 GCA_016788215.1 bacterium
TGGCGGGCCTCAAAGCCGCGATGGATTTAGTAAGTTATTTTGGCGGCGACCCTCGTCTGCCATTACTCAAAGTGGACGACAAGGCGAAAATGGAAATGCATACATATATTCAAATGGCTTTGTCATGAGTATTCAAACCGTTTACATATTCGGCGTCGGGGGAGTTGGAGGATACATTGGTAGTCGAATTGTTGCGGCAACTGAAAAAAATCCTAACATCAAAACCTACTTCATTGCGCGCGGAGCGCATCGTGATGAGATTAATAAAAACGGACTGATCCTGGAAACCGGAGATAAAACGATCGTATCGCATCCGGCCCTTGCTACAGAGGATTTGACGAACATTCCCAGCCCGGATCTGTGTATTCTCTGCGTCAAAAGTTATGACCTTGAAGACGCATGTGAAAAGCTTAAATCCAAAGTTCATCAACATACGGCGATCATTCCGATACTCAACGGCGTTGATATATATGAACGGATCAGAGCCATCATCAAAACGGGTTACGTTTTGCCGGGCTGCGTTTACATGGGCGCCTTCATAAAACGTCCGGGGGTTGTCCGGCATCTCGATAACGACCTCGTCATTTACGGCAGAGACCCGCAACATTCTGATCGCATTCCGAATGAGATCATAGAGTTTTTGAACGCCGTACCGAATATGCGGTTTCAATTCAGAGACGATCCGTACCCGGCTATTTGGGAAAAATATATGTTTGTTGCGGCATACGCGCTAGTCACAGCTCATTCACAGCGAACGATTCGGTACGTTCATGATCATGCTGAACTGAAAACCATCGTTATGAAAATCATGTCCGAGATAAAAAGCATTGCGGAGAAAAAAGGTTTTTCCTTTTCTGAAGATATTATTGAAAAGCTGACGGCACGCGGCGGGAAATTACAACCGGAAGCCCAAACGTCCTATCAGCGCGATAGGGCAATGAATAACGGACGAAATGAAGGCGATATATTCGGTGAAACCATTCTGCGTCTTGGACGTGAGTTGAATGTTCCTACGCCTGTTACAAAAAAAATCTGTGATGAGATTGGTTAATAGAGACGACATAAAAAGTACGCAGCCCCTGAATTCACATTGGAGATAACCCGATATGAGACCGTTATTACTGTGCTTGCTTACGTTTGTCCTTGCGACGCCAACGCCGAGTCATACCCATGCGCAAAACAAAAAGAAAACCGTTGCCGTGCTTGAATTCAATTCCTCCAGCAGGGAAATTGGAAAGGACGAATTGATCACTTTATCCAACCGGTTCCGGTCAATACTAGTGAAGACGAATGCTTTTACCGTGCTGGAGCGGGGAAAGATGTCCGATATTCTGAAGGAACAGAATTTTGTGATGTCCGATAATTGTAATTCCTCGGAATGCGCGATTCAGGTGGGGCAGCTGCTCGGCGTGGAAATCATGGTTGCCGGTGATATCGGTAAGTTGGGGAATACGTACTCCGTCGATCTTAGGATCATCGACGTATCGACGGGGCAGATACTGTTATCTGAAACGCGGGATCACGAAGGAAAGATCGACGGACTTTTTTCGGCCATGACCGATGTAGGAAATGCTTTTGCGGGAATCAAGGCTCCGGACGAACCTAAGAATTCCGGCAGCGGAAGTTTCACAGATCCGCGCGACGGGAAAAAATATAAAACGGTAAAGATCGGTTTGCAGACTTGGATGGCGGAGAATTTGAACTATCGCACGGATTCATCGTGGTGTTACGATAACGAGGCGGCTACATGTGAAAAATACGGGCGGTTGTACGACTGGGAACATGCGAAGATTGTTGCGCCGCCGGGATGGCACTTGCCCACACAGCAGGAATGGGAAATGCTGTTGAATAATTATGGCGGCCCGGGGCGGGAAGCGTTTGACGCTTTGATTGAAGAAGGAAAGTCGGGCTTTGATATTTTGCTCGGAGGTTCGCGCGGAAGTCTTGGTAATTTCGATGGCGTTGGTTGGTATGCCGGAATCTGGTTGTGGGACAACGCAGGACCCGAACGCGGATGGGTTCTCGAGGTACACGGTAGTGAACGCAGCCTGGGGCTTTTCAGCGACAACAACGAATATAGTTCATATTACGTGCGCTGTGTCAAGGACTGAGGAATAAACAAAAGACTTTAGAATATCCTAATAATTCTATAAAATAACCCATTTCCTAAACCTAAAACAAAAAGGAGATCGATCCATGGCAAAAAAAGCTAAGAAGAAAACGGCCAAGAAAGCAAAAAAGGTCAGCAAACCCAAGGCGAAAAAGGCGGTTAAGAAAGTAAAAAAAACCGTTAGCAAACCGAAGGCGAAGAAAGCAGTGTCTGCCAATCCTCTGGCAGGGCTGGTGGGATGGTATACGCAGGAATCGCAGGCGTCCGCGCGTATGATCGGCGCGGTTCCAAACGAGTTACTCGGGAGAAAAGTTCATCCTAAATTCCGTACGCCCGGAGAATTGGCGACGCATTTGGGGGATTCGATCCTAGGACTGGCTGAGACGCTGAAGACCGGGAAGTTGACCTTTGGCAATGTATCGACAATTAACACGACGGCCGAGATCCTGGCACATTACAACAAAGCGGTTGAAGAATTTACGGCAGTCGCCAAAAGCGTGCGTCCGGGCAATTTAACGAAGAAGTATCCTTTTGAGATGAACGGCAAGATCATGTGGAATCCGACGGGAATTGAAATGGCGCAGGCGTGGGTCTGTCATGAAATCCATCATCGTGCGCAGATCGGAACATTACTCCGCATTCTGGATGCGCGCGTTCCGGGTATGTACGGCCCAACGGCTGACGATATGTAACGCTCTGACCGTGAATTTGCGCCTCGCTTTTTCTATTTTTTTTTACAAAAAGAGGGTATGTACTAAATACGACAGTACATGCCCTCTCTTTTTCAATGAAGAGAATTCGCTTAATTCAATAACAAACGTATGCTATTTATTGCCGGAATAAGTATTGCCGTATTCATCGAATTCCTCCTGATCAGCAAAAAGGAGAAGTCCGAAGGGGACATCATACTTGCCCTCTGGATCTTTGCGATCACGGTTCATCTATTTATGTTTCACCTGTACGTTTCCGATAAAATGTTTAAGTATTCATTTCTGCTGGGGATCGAGATGCCGCTTCCGCTCATGCATGGCGTTTTTCTGTACTGGTATGCCGGCACCATGACCGATCAATTACCGGCGAATCGAAAATTTATCGCGCTGCACTTTTTGCCTGCGCTTGTTGCGTACGTGTACCTATTTCTACTTCGATCTTCCGGCCAACCAGAAAGTTCAAATCTATAAAAACGCGGGAGCGGGATACGAAACATTCATGACGGTCAGGTTAGTTGCGATCGTGCTCTCCGGATTTATTTATATCGGATGGACCGCCGTCATGCTGGCACGGCATGAACGGCGTATCTTGAGCGAATTTTCCTACCAGGATAAGATCGATCTGCAATGGCTTCGGATTCTCACCTGGGGCTTAGGCGTTATCTGGCTTCTTATTTTCATTTCTGACGAAGTTCTTTTTGCCGGAGTAACTCTATTCGTTTTTCTCATCGGTTTTTTTGGGATCCGGCAGGCCAGGATTTTTACGCATCATAAAGCAGACGAACCTGAAAAGGAAAAATATTCCAAATCCGGATTGACGAAAGAATTGTCTGACAAATTGTATGATTCACTGATCGCCCTGATGAATAAAGACGCACTCTATCAAAAAAACGATCTATCGATCGACGATCTGGCGGACAGGCTTGACGTTCATCCCAACTATCTTTCGCAAGTGATCAACGAAAGAGAGAAAAAGAATTTTTACGACTTTGTTAATCAGTATCGTATTGAAGAATTCAAAAAATTAGCTGCAAACCCCAAAAACCGCCATCTTACACTGCTGGCGCTGGCCTTCGAATGCGGATTTAACTCCAAATCTTCGTTCAACCGCTACTTCAAAAAGGCCACCGGCCAGACTCCTTCTGAATATTTTGCCGCCCTCCCAAAGCATTAAGTTCCTGTAATTACGGTTTCCATACGTGTCAGCCTGCAAGGCGGGCGGATCTTGTTGCGTCATCTTTCAAGCTGAAGCGATATACCATGCTCTTTGTTGTAAATTGACCTCAGAAATTAGACAAAAAATAAGGTCATGTAACACAACCAAGGAGGATTTATGAAGCCAAAAATGATGACATTCATCGCAGCAGCTTTAGCGCTGCTTCAATCTTCGGTCTTTGCTCACGGCGGTGGAAAAAATGTCAAACTGCACGTTAACCCTAAGTGGGACGAATGCTCGTTCCAACTTGACCCGTCATTGACGCAAAAACAATGGCGTCAATTTACCAGAGAAGCGGGCTTGGTGGCTTATTTTCGTCCTCTCACAGACGCAATGCCGCTGGGTACAAGAAACTATGAGTTTTCCATCCTCAAATGGGAAACAGCTATTGATGAAACGGAAGGCGCATGGAACAATACGTTTGTTCATCCGGATTCTTTGCATAGCCTTACGGGAGGAGAACCGCTAGGTTTTCCAGGGCTTACATTCAGGATGGGGGTTACAGAAAGATTGGACATCGGAGCTTATTGGACACAAAACTTTGCGGCGAATTATGGTTTCTGGGGTGCGCAAATTCAATACAGTCTGATAAATGATCTGAAAAAAAATTGGGCAGCTTCGGCTCGCCTCAGTCTCGTGTCTTTATATGGACCCGAAGATCTGAATCTGAATATTTACGGCGTAGATCTTATGGCAAGTAAGAAATATACTCTATTGCGATGGGCCTCTGTTTCGCCGTATGCGGGAATTTCGACGTATCTATCAAGTTCACATGAAAAAACAGCAGCCGTAAACCTGCATGATGAAAACACGATCGGCGTGCAGAGTATGATTGGCGTCTTGACGCAGATCTCAAAGGCGAGAATAGCTGCCGAATACAATTTTGCACGGGTTAACTCATTCTCAATCAAGTTGGGTGTTGCGTTCTAAGGGAAAAAAAATAGAAGAGGATGCTTACTATGCGCACTGCTAAATTCATCTTATTACTTATTCAAATATTGAGCCTGGCGCTGTTAGCTTTGGCCGTTTATGTTGCATTAAAATGAGATTCAAGTTAACGCGGCTTTTCAAAAAGAAGTTAAGACTTTAAAGAAAACCCGGACACTTTTGGTGTTCGGGTTTTTAATTGTACTCCCAACGGTAGAAATATCGAACCTATTTATCGCTGACCTCAAGAAATTGTTCGAGCTGAGCAAACGTCTTAGGGTTTAGATAGTCGCCATCGGATTTTAAAACTCATCCGTAACATTTTTGTAATTTCTTCCAATGGGGATAGAAATGCCATCCACGTCTACTTGATCAAAAGTAAAAGACTTTATCCATTTTGTAGAGATAATATAAGAACGATGAACTCGCTTGAAGAAGTTGGCAGGTAGTAGTTTCTCTATCTCATGAGTACTGATTTTTGATAGATAAGTTTTTTCATGAGTAACGACTTTAACATATTCCCTTTGACTTTCAACGTAAACAATGTCCACAAAGGCTAACTTAACTTTCTTTTTACTAACAGTTAGAAAGAAATAATCCTCGTTCGTTTCAGATTTACCGCCTGCGGCCTTTAATTTCCCCTCTACTTTATTCACGGCTTTCACAAATCGTTCAAATTCAAAAGGCTTTAGTAAATAATCAGTAACATTGAGATCAAATCCTTCGACCGCATATTGATGGTAAGCCGTGGTCACGATCACTGAGGGCGGTGAAGGCAAAGTTTTCAGAAATTGAAACCCCTTCATTTTGGGTAAATGTATGTCCAAGAAAATGAGGTCTATGTTGTGATTCTTCAGAAAATCAATTGCCAACAAGGCGTTCTTAAATGTTCCTTTGAGTGTCAGAAAAGGAATTTGATGAACGTAATCAGTCAAAACCTTTACTGCCAATGGTTCGTCTTCAACGATGATGCAGTTTATTTGAGACATAGCTGTTTAAATTTATCATTAATATTGCCGTATATACGCTGTTCTTTTCTTCCACCGTAAATGCATAATCCGTAAACAACAATTCTAATTGGCGTTTTAGATTCAGGTGTCCAATATTGTCTTTTCCGGTAGATTCTACAATGCCCTCT
>JAEUSJ010000176.1 GCA_016788215.1 bacterium
CTCATGGTTGCTCCTTAATCGCTAATTTCGATTTCCGATACCTGCAATTCATCCCCCGCAATAGTTTTGATGTCCGCGCTCCCGCAAGACGGACAGGCAAATACAAAACCTTCGATTTCAGAAACGGCCCGGCAGCCGTTACATTGCAGGGTGATGGGAATATGCTGAATATCCAATTGGGCGCCGTCAAGAGCCGTGTTTTTGGTCAGCGCTTCAAAACAAAACGTAAGGGATTCCGGCAGAATATTGGTCAGTTTACCGATCTTCAATTTTACCGCTTTTACACAATGTTTATTCCCGTCCGGTAGATTTTCCTGCACAATACCAATGATTTCCTGAGCGACCGAAAGTTCGTGCATGCCTGTACCTTTATTTCAAATAAAAAACCAGACCCCACCGATAATGATGGAGGCGGTGCTGAATCCGATTAACAATCGTTGATAAAATTGAATGCCACGCTGAGCAAGTTTCGCGGCAAGAATTCCCATAGCCGATGCAAAGGCCATCATGGCGCAAATTGTTCCGGCGCCAAACGCGACAAGATAAATGACCGCATCCATTCTTGTTGGCAATGCAAGCGCCGGAAGAATTCCCAGAAAATGAGAACTGCCGGCAAAGCCATGAATGACACCGACAACAAATGCAGCGTGCGAATGACGGTGCGCTTTTTCGGAATCGTGCCCGGCGCTTATATGCGTATGAACATGAACGTGCTCCGTGCCGTCATGGGTATGGTGGTGTGTGTGAATGTTTTTGGAAAGCGCTTTGTGAATGCCCCAGACGCCGATGGTGATCAGAACCAGCCCGACCAGCCGTTCGCTGTAGGATGATATGAGGTCGATGGGAATAAGTTCGCGTCCGAGTATTGCAAGCAGGCCGACGAGGCCGACGCCTGCCGTGTGGCCGAGCCCCCAACGCATGCCGATGATCCAGGTGGATTTTTTTCCTTCGACGGCAAGCGGTGAGATCGCGGCAAGATGATCAGGACCGGCCAATACATGAATGGAACCTGCGGCAAATCCCGCAATTGCTGAGATCATGATTCCTCCTTATGATTCGGCATAGAGGAGTAATTGAAAAACCGATAACCTATCGGTTAAACGGTCTACGCTCAGGTAAAGCCTCCGCTGGAACTGCAGGAAGTTGGCGAAGCCGCCGCGCCGTGAGAATGTGTGCTTGCAAATGCTGAAATTAATTTTTCATTATCCACATTTCCACATTTAGGGCATTCCACTGTCTCTTTGGCGGAAAACACCAGTTGTTCGAATTCTTCTTCGCACTTCTTACAACGATATTCAAATACGGGCATGACTCACCTCTATTTAATAACGAAACAAAGTAACGAACTTTGATATAGATATCTATGACAAAAGTCATATATCGACATGATTTTACGTAATTACTCACCGTCGACGATGCTTTTGATGGAGGCCTTCTCTGAAGTATTCCACAAACCGACCGCCCCGATCACTGATAAAATAAAGCCGACGCCGATCATGGCCGGTTCGATATGCTTTTCATCGCCATACCAGATCAGCGATTCCGGGTCAAGGTTATTGAATACGATAACTAGAAAATTATTCATGGCGTGCATGATAATGGATGGGATGATACTGCCGGTTCTCCACGCAATGACGCCCAGAAAAATTGCGATAATAAATATTTGAACTCCGCCCCATGGGTTAATATGAATAAATGAAAAAACCAAGCTTGAAATCACAACGGCCCAAACGGCGTTCATTTTATTCTCCAATGCGCCCTGAAACATGCCCCGGATCAGCATTTCCTCGCAAATTCCGGCCGCGAATACGGCGGCGAGAATGAGCAACGAGCCGCTAATGAAACCCGTGATCTTGAATTCCTCTTTCATTTTTTCAAGAATCTTGTCGGACATCAATTCCGGCGATAAAGCGCCGATCGTGCTGTCGAGATAACTGTTGATCATCGGCGCGATCCAGCGGTCGATCGTGTCCGTAACAATCACCAGGCCCAATGCTAATACACATGACAAGATCAGTGTTTTGGATGAAACGGGATGAAAACGAAATACAGCTTTAATGGATTTGTTTTCCCTACGCGTATACCAATAAGCCGGCACGACAAAACAGATGGTTCCCACTAACAGTCCAATTTTCAAGATGAGATCGCCAACCGCTTTCCCGGTATCCATCGACGAGCTCATAATACCCGCCACGGCAAAAAGCATGGTTACAATATATCCGAAAATTACGCTGGCAACCAGCAGGCCGGTTGCAGTTGCGGGTAGAAACGGGGACGAGTCCGGTGTGATCGGTATTGTGCTTTCTTGTTCGCTGTTCTGGTCCATACCTTATCCTCTTTAGAATTCTTTTTGGGATAATCTAAAAATTTAGAACAAGAGTCACAAGCGGAACGTAGCATATTTTTAGATATTGAATATCTAATTAAGATACGGTAATTTTTGTTGGGTCATGATTCTATCAAACAAAAAGAATAGGGAGGTAACAAATGTCGACGGCAAGAAAAGTTTTAAGCGGATTGCTGATGGCTTGTGCATGTAATTTTAGCAGCATGGTATCTGCCCAATCCAACTGGATGCTCCAAAGAGGTACCCGCACGGTATCGCTGGAGTGGCTGAAACCGAGTCTCTCGAATGATGAGTATTATACATTCGGTACTTCGGTTTATAATTTAACGGCGCGTTTACCTATGAATGATAAACACACGTTTATCGTCGAAGTTCCTTTTTCGCACTATGGCTTTGAGTATGATGATGGCGGTTTTAATTTTTCTGAAACCGAGAATACTGTGGGAAATATATATGTGGGTATGGAGATCGGCGAAAAAGATAATCCGGTGTTCACGGAATTCGGCGTGAGATTACCAACGGTTTCAGGCAATAAAAGCGGCGCTCAGTCCATAGGGATTCTAACCGATTGGGATCGTCTTGACGGGTTTGTAAATGATATCATTCCGGTTACATTTAAGGTTAATAATTATGTAAAATATCCTTCCGGCTTTGTTACTCGCGTACGTGTCGGGCCAGAATTTTGGTTTGCCACAAATGATGAAGAAGTGGATAAGTTCGAATTATTTATACTATACAGCGCCCACGGTGGACTTGAGGCTGAAAAATTTGGAATTGGTATTGGATTTAATGGAAGATTTTGGCCCACGCTGGGTGAAAATTCAAAATTATCAGAGCAGATGACGCATCAAATGGACGTGAATTTCTTTGCAAAATTTAAAAACGTGCGTCCCGGTTTATACTTGAGAGCGCCTGTTGATGACGATATTAGTGAAGTGCTGAATTCGGTTTTCGGTCTACGAATAGATTTTGATCTGAACCGAATAGATTCTGATGTGAACTAAAATCAAAGCCCGAACTTCATAGTTCGGGTTTTTTCATGATAAAATAAATTTTATTTTCCTTCCAGTTCATTTGCGATTCTATCTGCGTCGTACAATTTGCGGAGCGCCATGATCATGCCTGCGCTATGGTCGCTTACTGCGCGTCCGGTTTCGTCGTTGTAGATGAAATTGCCGACCAATCCTTCCATATTGCCGTCGTGAATGAGACCGACTACTTCACCGTTCCTATTGATCACAGGAGAACCTGAATTGCCGCCGATGATGTCACAGGTTGTCGCAAAATTAGACGGTGTTGAAAGATCGAGTTTATCTTTACGCTCCATATACCGTGCGGGTAGATGAAATGGTTCTTTCAAACCAAATCCCAAGGCGCGGTCGTATAAGCCGTAATACGTAGTGATCGGCGCGGCTAATGTCCCGTTACTCGGATATCCTTTTACGGTACCGAATGCAAAGCGCAACGTAAACGTCGCGTCGGGGTACATTGATTTTCCGTAAACCGCAAATCGAGCTTTGCCGATCTTTTCTCCGGAAGCAACTTCTACGCTGGCAATCTGATCCCGGAATGACGTTCCCGATTCACGCAGAATCGGATCGATCTTTCGCGCAAAAACGAGCATGGGATCGTTTGAAGCGTCTATTGCCGCCGGACCGCCTTCGATCAGGGATTTACGGAAATCACGGTCGTTCAGTTTTGTTCCATTGACAATTTCAGATGCTGCTTCAGCCGGAGTACGTCCGTTTAAAATTGTTTTGACAAACAAATCTTTAGGACCTAGTAGTTCAAGGGATTCTTCAAAAGCGTTGATCAAAAGTTTTTCATCCAATTCCGGATAAACCGGAGCGGTTGACTGAAGCGATCTTTTAAATGACTCCAACTGTGCATCGTGGTATCCGTTCATACGATCGGCATCCGCTTTCGTGAGTTCCGACGCGTAGCGAACCAGGCGGAGTGCCATATTGGCCATACTGCCATTGGGAACGCTGCGAAACCGCTGGATCTTGAAATATTCTTCATACTTTTTTTGTGCTTTGGCGATATCGTTCCAAGCGCTGCCGTATGTCTTTTTCCATTCAGCATTGGCATTGACTGCGGTACGAAATTTATTTTCGTCGTCTTGTTTCTGTTTCATCAGATCCTTGTCGAGTAAACCGTTGTATTCTCCGGTAATGGATTTGAGCCCGTTCTCAGTTCCGGCGATAGCGGCAACAACCTGGCGTGCCTGTTCACTGCCCGATGCAGCATAGTTTTTTAAAACATTCAAGCGGCGCTTAATTGATTTGAGAATCATCGGTAATACGATCTCGCGCTGAGTTTCAAGTTGAGCCATCGTCATCATACGGTCGGTGGAACCCGGATTGCCTACAACGAAAACGAGTTCACCTTCCACAGCGCCCTTGGAATTCCATTTTAGAAAATGTTTACTCTCGATAGGTTTGCCATTCTCATACACACGTACAAGCGCCATGTCCAGTTCGTACCTCGGATAAGTAAAGTTATCCAGATATCCGCCGTAAAATGCGATCTGCTGTTCCGCGGCAAAGACGAGACGAATGTCCGTATATTTTTTATAACGGTACAGCCAATATTCGCCGCCTTGGTACAATGTGATCACATCCGACCGCAATCCGGTCGAGTCGAAACTTTCTTTTTGTATTTTTGAAATTTCAGCCGCGCGCGCTTTAAGTCCTTCCTGATCATTTAAATTTTTAGCCGCATTATGAACCTGTTCACTGACGTTGTCCATGGAGACAAGCACGTTAAGTTCGACGTCGGGACATTTGAGTTCGTCAGCGGGCGAATTAGCATAAAAGCCGTTTTTCACGTAATCATTTTCTGGCGTGGATAATTTTTGTAACTGTCCGCGCATCACATGCTGATTGGTCATGACCAATCCATTGGGGCTGACGAAAGAACCGGAGCCGCCGTCGTTGATGCGAACGCATGAAAGACGGACATGTTCGATCCATTCCTGCGAGGGCTCGAATCCGTATTTTTCTTTGAGTAATTTAAGGGGAAGATTATCAAACGTCCACATGCCTTCGTCGGCAATGAGCGGCGTATAGATCAGAAGACAAATAATAAGCACGATCGAAAGAGAAAATGATTTCATACCTTTTTGTTTCATACCAGCCTCACTTTTTAAATTCAATGATATTTTTATACTTTACCCACGGCCTCGGATATATTTTTAAATCCGTCCCGCTCTACCAGTTCAATTAGCTTTTTATTTATTTTCTTACAAATCATCGGGCCTTCGTAAATAAAGCCGGTGTAAATCTGAAGTAAAGAAGCGCCGGCTTTGATCATTTCGTAGGCGTCATCCCCTGTGAAAATTCCTCCAACGCCGATGATAAGAATTTTACCTTGCGTCGAAGCATAAATATGACGAACGATCTCTGTAGATCTTTTCTTCAAAGGTTTTCCGCTCAGTCCACCGGCCTCTTTTGATAGATGAGGTTCGGACAGCAAATTGTTTCTTTCGATCGTTGTGTTGGTGGCAACAATTCCACTGATTTTGGTTGATTCGATAACTTGCAACACATCGTCAATCTGAGATAAATTCAGATCCGGCGCGATTTTCACAAGAATAGGTTTTGGAGGTTGTCCGGATAAATTGCTCAGTCGGCTGTTGGATTCGGTAAGAATCTGAATGATATCGGTCAAAAACGATTTATCCTGCAGCTCGCGGAGATTGGGCGTGTTGGGCGAACTGACATTCA
>JAEUSJ010000177.1:0-2184 GCA_016788215.1 bacterium
CGTCGACGTCTGATAGATCGGAGTAATAACTGCGCCGGTAGTCGGATCGGGCGTTTGCCCGGCATGAATTGAATCCGTTAAAAAACCCATTCTACTTTTCTTTCTCAGTCTATTTTATTTGAAATTATTTACCTGCTAAATAATCAAGAAGATCGATCCGCGTCATGATGCTGAGCGGTTTGCGCTGATCGTCCACGACCACGACGGCATTGGCCTGGCGGAATATTTCCTGCAAAGTCGAGATCGGCGTATTCGGCGCTACCATCGGAACCTGCCGATTCATGCATTTGGAAATCAGCGACGAACTCTGTCCGGCGCCAGAACTCAAATACTCCATCAGATCCGCTTCCGAAACGATGCCGACCAATACACCGCCGGAGGTAACCGGCAATTGCGATATGCCTTTTTCGCGCATCACAGCAATCACCTTTTGGATGGTCTGCATATCGTCGGAACAAACCAGCGCCGGCCGTGCGGATTGCCCAAGAATATCTTTGACCTTACCCTGAATAGGTTTGGATTCAAAAAATTTATTTTCACGCATCCATTTATCGTCAACGAATTTAGTCATATAATTTCGTACGCCATCCGGCAGAACCACGACGCAATTCTGTCCGGTTTTCAATTTAGACGCTTTTTGCAGCGCCGCATATAAAGCGGACCCGCTCGAACCACCGACCAGCAGGCCTTCTTCGCGTATCAAACGTCGGGACAATAAAAATGACGGTTGATCTTCCGTTTTGACCCATTCGTCTATAAACGAACGATCCAGTACATCCGGAACAAAATCGTATCCGATACCTTCGACCTTGTACGTGCCGACGTCCGCGCCGCCGCCCAGAATAGAACCGACCGGATCTGCGCCGATCACAATACATTTTGGATTATGCTCTTTTAGTCTTTTTGCCACGCCGGTGATTGAACCGCCGGTTCCAGCTCCCATGACGATCATATCGACTTTCCCGTCCAGGTCATCCAGAATCTCTTTTGCCGTTTCGTTATAGTGCACATTGGGGTTATTGGGATTGGAATACTGATCGAGAATATGCGCATTGGGCAATTCCGACTGCAGTCGCCTTGCCACGCTAATGTGGCTTTCGGGAGAATCGAACGAAGCTTCGGTCGGAGTACGGATAATTTCCGCGCCCAACGCTTCCAGCACCACCTGTTTTTCCCTGCTCATTTTTTCAGGCATGGTAATGATCACGCGGTACCCGCGAACGGCTCCCGCTAAGGCTATGCCGATACCGGTATTACCGCTGGTCGGCTCGATCAAAGTATCGCCGGGTTTAATTCGGCCCTCAAGTTCCGCCGCTTCCACCATGGATTTACCGATACGGTCTTTGAGCGATCCGCCGGGATTTAAAAATTCACATTTAGCGTACAGATTACATTCCAGATGCGCGCCGACCCGATTGAGTTTCACAAGCGGCGTTCGCCCTATGACTTCGATAACATTATTAAATTTCATGCGTCCGTAGGTGAGTTTATATTTGGGATTATTTTACGCAGATTAAAAAGCGATTTCTTGTTTTTGTATCATCGCCTGCAGCCGGTCGGATTCTTCGAGCGATCTCTTGAGAAATTCATTGGTCTTGGATTTATCTTCGCCCAGAATTACTAAAAAGGCATCATTGAGCAGTTGCGTCAGAACAAATACGCGTTTCCCGCCGACGGTAACGGTCGTCTGAATTTCCTCCTTCGTGGATTCGGTTGAATTAGCTGCTGGAACGGAAAAAATTTTTTTCCCTTCGTCCAGAAACACAGAAGAAAAAGACCCAAGCTGGGATTCTGCCGTTTCATCTTTAACGTTAGAATGCAGAACCAATCCATCAGAGGAAACAATTGCTACCGAAGTTCCGGCGGCAATTTTTTCAATATTTGCAATAACCTGATCAAAAAAGTCTTTATGCGATATCATGGCAGCCCCTAGCTAATTCACATGTGATTTGAGTTCCTTCATGGCGCAATTAATGTCGTAAAGCACGAGGCCAAGTTTGGCGCTGGTGGTGGTAAAAACGGTGAGCAACGTGTCTTTGCCTGCGCGGGTAATAATAATATACCCGTCTTTGCCGTGAATGGATATCTGCGACATTTCACCGAGCATAGCGTCCTCCGCGCTGGTTTCACCCTGATTGATCAGCGCCGCAGAAATAGCGGCAACGCGTTCGTCTTCGATATTAT
>JAEUSJ010000177.1:2282-6075 GCA_016788215.1 bacterium
ATAGCGTCCTCCGCGCTGGTTTCACCCTGATTGATCAGCGCCGCAGAAATAGCGGCAACGCGTTCGTCTTCGATATTATCGGGAAGAAGAGAGGCGATGATGAGCCCGTCATTACTCACTAATGCAACGGCGCTCACGCCGGGAGTATCGTTTCTTAAGCGCTTGAGAATTTCTTCCATTGTCCACCTGTTATAATGAGGTTTAACCGAGGGAGTGATATGATTTTAGAATGGGGCAAAATAAACAGAAAATCATATAAAGTCAACACACAAAACCGCTGTCGCATCGGATGAGACGCGCTTAGACGTCCGCTTCATTAAAACTCTCGACAGCGGAATCGAGATCATCGAAAAATTCGAAAACGCGGTCCAGTTTAGCGATCTCAAACATCTTGGAGACCTTTTCATGCGCACCGACGATCCGCAGGTCGCCTTCGTCAGCAGTAAATAATCGTCGCCCGAGGAGAAGCGCTCCTAATCCCGAACTGTCAATAAAATCAACCTCCGACAAATTTACTATGACATCGTGAATGCCTGCGTCCTTCATTTTGACGAATTCTTGTTTGTATAAGTGAGATATCCGGCTGTCGAGCCGCACATCCTTGATATGCATCACCGTTACTTCATTGATATCCTTCTCGGTAAAATTGATTTGTTTTTCTTCCATAATACATGCTCCATTTAACATTTGAATTTTAATCGTTTGATCATAGTTTAATTGGCCAGATGGCAACTGACAAAATGATCTTTTTCTATTTCTCTTAATTCAGGCTGAATTTCTCTGCATTCCTGATTGGCAATTGGGCATCGTGTGTGAAAGGCGCATCCCCTCGGTGGATCGGATGGATTTGGAATTTCTCCTTTCAGTATGACGCGTTGTTTCTTCAATGCCGGGTTCGGCGACGGCACGGCGGACAACAGAGCCTGCGTGTACGGATGAAGCGGATTTACATACAGCTGCTGTGTGTTTGCCATTTCAACCATTTTGCCAAGATACATCACGGCAACACGATTAGATATATGACGCACCACGGCAAGATCGTGCGCGATGAATAAATACGTCAATGAAAGCTGTTTCTGCAAATCAACGAGTAAATTAATGATCTGCGCCTGAATGGAAACATCCAGCGCAGAAACGGGTTCGTCGCATACGACGAATTTAGGCTCCACCGCCAATGCCCGCGCAATACCGATTCGCTGCCGCTGGCCGCCGGAAAATTCATGTGGAAATTTATGCCGCTGCGCCGACGAAAGCCCGACCATCTCTAATAGTTCATTGACCCGCCTCGCGGCGGCTTCGCCTTCGGCGAGTCGATGTACGCTTAGAATCTCCAGCAGCATGGATTCAATATTCATGCGGGGGTTCAGAGAACTGAACGGATCCTGAAAAATGATCTGCAGATGACGCCGATACGGCCGGAATTGCCGATGATCCATGCGCGAAAGGTTTGTTGTTTCATAAAACACGTCGCCGCCGGTAGATTCGATGAGGCGCAGCATACATCTGCCTGTGGTACTTTTGCCGCAGCCGGACTCGCCAACTAATCCCAGAGTCTCTGAAGGCTTAATTTCAAAGGATACGCCGTCAACGGCTTTCACCGTTTTAATTTTTTTTGAATAAAAAAGTTTCGACGAGATGAAATGCTTTTTTAATCCCTGGACTTTGATCAAAGGCTGCCCTGATGTCAATGAATTCATGAATTATAATTTGTAGTGAGATGGTCTTCCATTCAAAGTACGGCACGAGTGACGAAAAGTCAAGCAGGTCAAGCCGCATTTTTGATGTTTTGTATAATTCAATTCATTTGCTCGCACTCAGATCCCATATATTTTTTATTGATATTAAATCTATTTTCTTTAGATTTATAAACAACTATTCTAATTGTAGCGAGATGAATATACAGTTGCTTCAAACTGCAAGGAACCCGGAGTCCATTATCCATGATTCCTTTGATTAATCGGTGTATGATTATGTGCGGTTTTATCTTTGCCGTGACCCTTCAAGCCCAGCAGAATAATTATTCCATTGAAGGTTCAGCCAAAGACCTCTACACCGGGAAGGGTTTACCGTCCGTAAATGTGTACATCCAGGAACTGCAAAGAGGCGCAATCACCGATTCGTCGGGCTCTTACAAAATCGGAAATCTTAGCAAGGGAATTTATACCGTTGCTTTTACCCGCGTGGGATACAAAAAGCAGACCCGGAAAATCAATTTTGAAAAATATTTTGTTGTTCAGCTTAGTGTCAAGCTTGAGGAACAGTCTATAGTATTTGAAGCTATCGAAATCACTCCGGGAGTCATTGAGTTGTCGTCCGAAGAAGGCGCATCATCAACCATTACCAATCAGGAAATCCTCTCTTCCGCAAGCATATTCTCCAAAGACGTGTACCGCAGCCTGCAAGTCGTGCCCGGAGTATCTAACAGCGAATGGAGTTCAAAACCGCACATCAAAGGCGGTAACCCCGACGAGATGGCCGTGATCATAGACAATTTAGAAATATACGAGCCTTTTCATCTGGAGGAAATCGACGGGCCGTATAGTGTGATCAGTTCCGATCTCGTAAAAGATATGAAGCTTATCACCGGCGGATTTGCCCCAAAATACGGCGATAAGATGTCCGGTATTCTCAAGATCAACACCATCGACCGTGTGGACGACGATTCCATCAAAGCCTCCATCGATTTTTCGAATGCTTCGGCTGCATTGAATCAACGTATCAGCGATCGTGTGAATGTATTCTTCAGCGGCCGTCGAAGTTATGTCTACCTGCTGGAACAGGCGTCCGATAATAATTTTCCAACGGTGGTGTACGATCTTTGGAGTAAACTTGATTATAAAATGGATGCGCAGAACCGCCTGTCGGTCAACTTCATGTTTCTGAAGGACGAGATCAAATACAAACAGGATTCCACATTCTTGCGGCGCGAGTTTTTCGACAGTTATAAAATGAATTATTACGTCTGGCTGAATTGGTATAAACTTACAAATGAACGCCGGTATTATTCAACAACCGTCGGCTTTCAAAATCTGGACAAACATGCCGACTTTTCCTTTGACGGCAGTTTTACCGATGACAACGCTGACCGGCGATCAACAAAAATTGCAACGTTCAAACAGGATCACTATTGGAAATGGCGCGATGACCACACTTTAGAATTTGGGTTGGATGGCAACGTTTTTTTTAATGATTATTTCTATCGGGAATTCCGGGTTAATCCTACGGAAACCACGCCGTACGCCATTTCAACGGACGTTATTTTAGTTGACTCCAAAACAGAAGGATATACCGCATCCGGATACGCGCAGGACACTTACCGGTTTTCCGACAAGATCAATATGCTATTAGGCGTTCGTCTATCCAGCCAGAGTTATACGGATGTTGTGCAAATTGCCCCGCGGGCCGCGCTCAGCTATGAGTACAGCGGCCAATTGAACTTCAAATGGGCGTACGGATGGTATTATCAGCCGGATAATTTCCAGAAAATGAAAGCGTATGATAATCAGTATAAATTATATTCGAAACCTGAGAAGAGCATTCATTATGTCATGAGTGCTGCGTATGCTCCCGATCCTAATTCCGGAATAACAGCCGATGCATATTACAAAGATTATCCCCGACTGAATGACGATTACAATTTCGATTTTTCCAACCGTATCGAAGGGGTCGGCATAGTTGATAAACCGTACAACACGCAATCAGGATATGCTGCGGGATTTGACCTATTCTTCAAAAAACGATACGGCGCTTTTAATCTACTCAGCGTCGGCTACTCCTTTTCCGTCAGCCGGAT
>JAEUSJ010000178.1 GCA_016788215.1 bacterium
AGATCCATCACTGTGTCGGCACCCCAACGGATCGCCCAGATCATCTTTTCAACTTCTTCTTCGATGCTGGAAGCGATGGCAGAATTACCGATATTCGCATTGATCTTCACAAGAAAATTTCGCCCGATGATCATCGGCTCGCTCTCGGGATGATTGATATTGGCAGGAATGATCGCGCGTCCGCGGGCAACTTCGTCGCGTACAAATTCAGCTGTAATGACCGGCGGAATCGAAGCGCCGAAGTTTTCACCGGGATGCTGAACCTGAAATTCTTTTAAAGCCTCTTCTCGTTTTTGATTTTCACGAATGGCGATATACTCCATTTCAGGCGTGACCATGCCTTTCTTCGCATAATACATCTGCGACGCATTAGCCCCGGTTTTGGCGCGCAGCGTCGGACGCGTACGGTTGAAACGGATCGCGTCGATGCTCTTGTCATTTTCACGCATGCGCCCGTATGCGGAACTAATTTGAGAAAGTTCCAGCACATCGCCTCGTCCTTTGATCCATTTCAGGCGCAGCGGATCGAGACCTTTGTATATATCGATCTTCACGTTCGGATCGGTATACGGGCCACTTGTATCATATACGACCACCGATTTTTTGTGGCCGTTACCGTTGGCCGCATCGTGAGAGAATCCGTCCTCGACGGAAATTTCACGCATGGGGACTTTCACATCGCGTTGACTACCCGACACATAAATCTTTTTTGACGCGGGAAACGGGTCTCGTGTGATCTTGCTTTTTTCTGAAGGAATAGTTGACGGATTTGACATGACATTGCCTTTCTTGTTGTCTTGAAATTTTAGATATCTCAATAATTCATCACCTGACGGTGCTATCTCGGTTTCACAAACTCCTCATAGGGGCCATAGCCGTGCAAGGGGATGAAGTCTGAATCTTCCGCGTAACGATTGAAAGCCATTCCGAATCCTCTTGCAAAAGCCTGAGCCAACATCTGAATGGCCTGCTCTTTTTCTCCCAGTGCCGCATAGATCTTGGCGAGCGCATATTTGTCTTCCCCGTGAACGTAGGGATCTTTATTTGAATTGATTTTACTAATGATGGATCGAACTTTTTCATATTTTCCCAGGCGGGCATAAGCGCAACCTAATCTTGACATCGATTCCCAATAAGTCTCAACGACGGTCATCTCGGCTTCAGCTTCTCGAGCTGCCTTTTCATACTTACCGGCGAGATAAAAAGCCTTACTAAATTTTGGATTAGGATTTATGATCAGGTCCGAGCCGGCGCCCGACAATACTTTTTGTATGGACTTTTGGCGTTCGAGGGCGAGCCTCGCCCACTTGACTTGGTTAACGCTGTCATGAAGCAGCGCATAATTCTCAGCCGCGTATATGTACAGATTCGTAAGTCGACCCCATGGTAGTACTGCATTATCTAAAAACCTGCTTAGCGTCATCCTAAGACTATCGTCCTGACCTGTCTTGGCGTATATCACAATCGTGGGCTCGTTGATCTGGAAAACATATTGCTGGGGAATATGCCGGATAACTTCTCTCGCTTCTTCGTAATAGTTTAGTCGGATACAGCAGTAAGCATAATCCCTTGCCCACCCTGCCTTCCAAGCAACATCATAGTTCACCGTTGCCGGATCAATGGAACGATAGATAGACAGGGCCTCCTCATATTTCCAAATGGACCTGGCCCCAATTGCAGCCCAAAGATTCCAGCTGATATCTTTTGGATCTTTTTGATAAACTTTATTATATGAATTATACATTTCATCAAGATTCCCTGTGCGCCTCGCCTTTTGCGCGGTGATCAAATCCTTCATCATCCCCGTCGGGTGACTAAATTTCCTGTCAATGAGGCGCGAAACAGAATCAGCCTGCCTCCATTGTCTGCGATTAAAATACAGAGCGTGGGACATCCCGTAAGGGAGATAGAAAGCTGAATCAAGAGCAATGGCCTCACCGAGGAATTTTATGGTCATCGCTACATCTTTACCCCAAAATTGATTGGCCTCTCGAAATTTAATATAGGCCTCGTATCTTGGAACGGTCATTCCCAGTTTGACGTTAACAGCGCCTCGACTTTCGAAATATCCCGCAAAGCGGCTGCTGATTTCTTGCACTAAAGACTGCAAGTCTTCCTTTGGGCCTGCAATCTCAGGCAGCATGATCTCCACTTCGCCAGTACGGGCATCTAAGAGTTGGCTTTTGACGATAATTTTATCGCTCTGAAGATAGAAGCTTCCTTTGATAATTTTGGCGGCTCCCGTACGATCTGCAAAAGATACCTGGTTGCCGGAAGCTCCTCTTATCGAAGCATATTGCAGATGATCTTCAACAGACTGAAACGTTACGACTTTTATATTATCAAGGTCTAACAACGATTGAATAATCCAGTCGGCGGTCATCGAACCGAACACATCCAGACGATGGTCGTTGGTATGGTTTTCGAAAGGAAGTACGGCGATACGATCATCTTGATATTCGGCCAATAACGGTTTTTCAGAGCGATGAAAAACTAAATAGCTGATGACGGAAAGCAAAACGATGAGGATTATTGTGAAAACCCATTTCCAATTTCCTATGACCGGTCGACCTTTACCGTGCATTTGTTTCTTAACCGGAACCGAGAGCCCATCACTCACCAGAGCAAAAATCTCCATGGGCATCTCAACGTTCTTGAATTCAAAATGTCCAAGGGAAACCGACTTAAAGTCTGTCCTATTCTTAATATTGTCATAAATGTTTTTTGAAATCAAAATGGTATTAGCTTGTCCAAATGATTGAATGCGTGATGCCACATTCACTCCATCTCCCATCGCTTTTCCACTTTCAAAAATAGTCTCACCTATGTGCAGGCCGATGCGCAGCGGAACTTTCGGCTTAGCCTGAAGCTGTCCTTGAATGAAAATTGCTGCATTTACGGAATCGGTAGCGCTGGAAAAAAGGCAAAGGTTGCCGTCTCCATAGTCATTAACCACTTTACCATTATATTTGGTCATGGCCTGCTGAAGGACTTGGTTATAGTGTCGAATTACATTTAAAGCACTTTTCTCATCAGCTTGCATCAGAGCCGTATAGTCTACGATATCGGAAAACATGATTGCTGAAAGTTGCCGGATGCTTTCGCTCATAATTGTTCTTTTCCCACACTTGGATATGGATTTGCCAAAAATAAAAAAGCCGTTTCTTTACGGGAAACGGCAATTCAAAATTTCTAATTCAAAATTTAGAATTTCTATATTGTCGTTTCCCTACGCCGGTATGACCTCGTATCAGGTTCAAAGGGTATGTTCTCAGTACGCCTCTGGCGTACAACCCCTAACGAATTCGGTATCATTTCCAATGATCATTCGTACGCAATATATTTGATTCACCAACAGCACGCAAGCAAAAAACGGGATATTTTTGACCCGTGCGTGTGATTTTCGGGTCATTTTGTGAAAATTCGTAACCTATTCAGAATATTTGCGTATGGAATGACTCGACATTGAAACTGCATTGATAATACTGCTAAATTTATTAACGGAGGACCTTGATGAAATATTTCTTTACTATGATTTTGTTAACCACTTTGGGCTGTTCACTAAAGCCAGACCTGCAGGCAGAAAAACAGAAACTGCTCAACTTGCACGAAAAAGCCCGCACCGCCCATTTTGACAAGAATGTCAACGGTTTTTTAACGGAACAGGCCGACGACTTTATGAATATCCAGAACGGCGACATCAAGCGCCCAACGCGTGATGAGCGGGAAAAACGCATTCAAGCTTATTTCGACCGGGTTAAATTTGAAACCTGGGACGATGTGGAACCGCCCGTCATCGTGATCTCCGACGATGCCACGCTGGCCAATACCTTTGTCAAAAAACTCGTAGTACTAAAGCTCAAAGATGACTCGGGAAAAACGATCCTGGATACCACGCATTTCGCCTGGACGACCACATATAAAAAATTCGACGGTAACTGGCAACTGATCGCCGTTACATCAACAAGGAAATAAATTAGTTTTTTAACATTGAGTGAGGAGAATCCGATGAAAAGCCTGCTTTTTATTATCTTTGTATTCCTGGCCGCAAACTGTGATGCGCAGACACCTCAGGAATTTTTTCAATCGAAATATCGTGAAGGCGTTAAGGCGTATGAATCCAAAGATTATTTAGCGTTCGTTCGCGCGATGCAGTCGGCTGACTCCGTCCGGCCGAATACGTATTCCATTTTGTATAACATTGCCGGAGGACAAGCTTTAGCGGGACAGAGCGATGCTGCTTTGATGTCGCTGAGAAAAGCCGTCTGGATCAATGTATCCAAACAATTTATGAACGACAGCGATTTCGTTTCTATTTGGAATTCGCCCGGCATGAAAGATGTCTTTGCATTGATCGACAGTATCAATAAGCCCGTGAGTATGACCGACGCCGGCTTTACGCTGGAGGATAATTCTTTTCATCCGGAAGGAATCGCGTATGACGCCAAGACGAAGCGTTTTTTTATTGGCAGTATCCGTCAAAGAACAATAGCCGTTCGCGACGAAAAAGGAACTGTAAACACAAGCTTCTTCAAAAAAACAGATCGGCTGTTTTGCGTTATGGGAATGAAGGTTGACTCGAAACGCCGCGCTTTGTGGGTCGCAACAAGCGTGATGCCTGAAATGATCGGGTATGCCGATTCACTCCAAGGTAAAGCGGCCGTGGCGCGATTTAATATCGATTCGGGTGATCTGGAAAAAATATATTCCATCGACGGTGAACATGTATTTGGCGACCTGGTTATCCATTCGTCCGGCGACGTGTATATTTCCGATAGCGGCGAACCATCCTTATATAAGATCAGTTCAAAAGACGATCAGTTAAAACTCTGGCTCACATTTCCCACCGCGTGGAATTTACAAGGATTGGATTTTTCTTCCGATGGTAACACGCTTTTCGTCGCAGACTACATATCCGGATTGTATCGCGTGACTCTTAAGACGCAGACAATCGGTAAGATCGGATTTGATACGCCAAATGCATTGCGTGGAATTGACGGTTTGTATTTTTATAAAAACAGTTTATTGGCTCTGCAAAACGGGACGAACCCTTTACGTGCGTGCCGTTATTATCTGAATAACGATCAAACGCGAATCACCAAAATGGAATTTGTGGAAAAGGCAACGGATAATCTAGGAGAACCCACACTGGGCGTCGTTTCGGGCGACACGTTTTATTTCATTGCCAATAGCCCGTGGGGCGCGTACGACAGAAAACATCAATTCGACGCATCAAAGGCGCAGAAGCCGGTGGTGAGGAAGTACGAGATGGGAAAATGAAATCTTTCCCGCAGATCTCGCGGACTCTCGCAGAAATTTTATCTGCGTAAATTAGCGAAATCTGCGGGATGCCTCAGAAATGCAGAAACTAGATTATCGCTGAAAAGTTAGACCTATAGACCGATTTCAATTCGTAACTCTTTCAAACCTATTTCAGCAGAATATAGTTCACCGACTGAGTCATTCGCTATGAACTTGTATCTGTCCAAATATTCCGATAGAGAATTAATAACCTGTGAGAATTTATTTGAATCATTCGCAATCACATAGAAAGGAACGTTTTTATAATCAAGCAAAGTAGCCATCCTGCCAACACGGAGAGGTATTCACAGCTTATTCACCTTCCTGAAAATGCTTTCCGTAATATCATCTGTATTGAAATTTACCAATATCCCAAGCTTCTTTCCGGATAGTTTCAAATAAGTTAACACCACTTTGTGATGCACCTCTGCCAGTTGTTCCACCGATTTAACCTCGATGATCACAAGTTCATTTACCAAAATATCGAGCCTGAATCCGACCTCTAACCGCTCATCTTCATAAACAACAGGCAAGGGAACCTCGGTTTTCACCTGCAACCCGGTTTTCTTTAGTTCATATACTAAAGCAGCCACATAGACTGATTCAAGTAAACCCGGACCAAGGGCATTGTATACTTTGAAAATAGCGCCTCTGATTAGGTATGAAATATCGTTTTCGTTCATTAAATATGGCGTTGATTATGGATTCTTCAAAATTGTAGTATTGCAAG
>JAEUSJ010000179.1:0-2022 GCA_016788215.1 bacterium
CCACGGATTCGGCCAGCCATACTTCACGTGGGGAAGCGTCTCATTGACGGCAAAAGGATCAGCAAGAACAGCTTATCTGAAAGCGTTGCGCGATGCGGATGAGAATGATTACAAAACGCTGATTGAATTTGCTAGAAAGTAGATTGAAAAGATTGTCTCAAAGACCAGGTTTGTCCTCGTTTGCTTAAGCACTCTCATTTTTTGTCAATTTTTCTCTGACAATTCCTTAAACAACATCAATTGCTTTCGATGCATGATGAGATTGGCCCAGGGCAGAAAATATCGCATAAAAAATCCCAACGGTCCGCGATTGAATTTTCGTTTGATCTTGACGAGAAGTCGGGAGGAATTATTATTAATAGAAATGATTCGATAACTCAGCAAAATATCGCCGAAAAGAAATTGCCCAAATGAACGTGATTTGACGCGCAGCGTAAGATCATACGGAATATTGAATTGCACGACATCAAAGATATGCATCATGGTTTGCCCGATTTGGAGATCAGGCTGATCGTTCAAAATGGAACGCGGACTGGTACGACCAAGGTTATTGATCCAGTCATAACTGTACGGGGCGACTCGCATTTGGGTGAGCCATTGGAATATAACAACCGGTTCGGCGTGAATGGTTATTCCGCGAAAGTAGACTCCGTCAAATGTGCCCGCGACGGCATCGCATGAAAACGGAAGGGATTCTTCCTCAAGTAACATTCCCCATGAGGTATGAATAGGCATGGGTCAAAAACCGATCTACATAATCTATTATAGAATTATAGGTTTTTGATGTATATGAAACACTATTCCCACGAAACACGAGAAATGGCGCAAATTCAATACAAAGGTATTTCCTATGATTTTTTTTGTGTGTTTTCGTGTGTTTCGCGGGATCATATGTATTGAACTACACACCCTTCGCATTCTCCACCATGATCTTCGACATAGTTTTTGAAAATGCTACGGGGTCCTTAAGTTTAGAACCTTCTAGTAATAAAGCCTGATCGTAAAGTAGTTTTGCGTATTCTTTCAGTATCGGATGACTTTTATCTTTTTCAAAGATGGCATTCATCGACTCGATCAGCGGGTGCAAAGGATTGATTTCCAAGATTCGTTTGCTCTGCGGCATCGCCTGGCCCATCGCCTTCATCATACGTTCCAAATTCTGATCCATATCGCCTTCGTCGGCAACGAGACAGCAGGCGGAATCTTTTAATCGTCCGGAAACACGAATGTCTTTGATGTCGTCTTTGAGTTCGTCCCGAATAAGATCAATGACCTTTTTGAATTTTTTCTCCGCATCTTTTTTGTCCGATTTATTGTCCTTATCAAGTTCCACATCGCCTTTAGTCACGGATTTGAGTTTCTTGCCTCCGTATTCCAGATCGGGCGCGATGAAATCATCGATCTCATCGAGCATCAAAAGAACATCATAATCTTTGTCTTTAAACGCCTCCAGATACGGCGATGATTCCATCTCCGCGCGGGAAGAGCCGGTCATATAAAAAATAAATTCCTGATCGGGTTTCATTAAATCAACGTATTGTTTGAGCGTCGTATATTTTCCGGATTCCGTCTTGATCGATTCAAAGAGGACCAGATCTTTCAAAACATCTTTTCTTTGGTGATCCAGATACAAACCTTCCTTGAGCGATTTATGGAATTCCTTGTAAAATTCGAGATACTTTTCAAATTCCGTATTCTTCATATCGGCCAACGTGTCCAGAATCTTCTTTGTTACATTTTTTTTGATCACTTCGATCTGTTTATTCGATTGCAGAATTTCACGCGAAACATTCAGCGGCAAATCGGCCGATTCTACAACCCCTTTGACAAATCGCAGGTATATCGGAATGAGTTCCTCGCAATGGTCCATGATCTGCACGCGTTTCACATACAGCGTCGGCCCGATCTTGTAGTCTTTATAGAACATATCAAACGGGGCTTTGGTCGGAATAAACAACAGCGCTGAAAATTCCCGCGTTCCTTCCGCCCTAAAATGGATCACTTTAGCCGGATCGGAAAAAT
>JAEUSJ010000179.1:2122-5996 GCA_016788215.1 bacterium
ATCGCTTTACGGGAATTTAATACCTGCTCTTCCGTTTTCTTATCTTTCTCAACATCCATGCAGATCGGATGTTCGATATAATCGGAATATTTTTTGACGACGCTCTTGATCTCCCATTCATCCAGGTATTTTTTGCCTTCGTCGTTCATGAATAAGATCACCTCCGTTCCGCGTGAGTCTTTTTCAAATGTCTCGACGCTGAAAGTTCCGTCTGCTTTGGATTCCCAGCGAACCGCTTTATCTTTCGGATCACCCGCTTTTCTGGAAATAACCACGATGCGCTCCGCAACCATAAAGGCAGAATAAAATCCGACACCGAATTGGCCGATCAATTCCGGGTTGTCCTTAACCTGCTTTTCAGATAACGTACGCAAAAAATCTTTGGTTCCGGAATGGGCTATCGTACCTAAAGCGCGAACGATCTCTTCCTCATTCATTCCAACCCCGTTATCGCTGACGGTCAAACTGCCGTCCTCTTTATTGACCTTGATCCGGATTTTCCAGTTATCGTCGCCGGCGAGCAGAGCGTTATCCGTCAATGCGACATATCGAACCTTGTCAATTGCGTCGGATGCGTTGGACAACAATTCACGCAGAAAAATTTCCTTATGTGAATACAAAGAATGGATCATCAAATGAAGCAATTCTTTAACTTCAGTTTTAAATTCCAGCGTTTGGGAAGACATAAAGATCACCTCGTATTTAAAATGTAGAAATTAACATGGTTTAAATTGCGTGGGAAAGTATAAAAATGAATGGAAAAAATCAACGGGCGGAGAAAAAGAAAAATTATGAATTTTCAAAATCTTCCGGATACAGTTTGCGCGCACAGTCGGGGCAAATTCCGTGCGTAAAATCAGCCTCAGAATGTTTTTCAATGTAAATTTCGAGTTGATTCCAGTATCCCTTATCGTCACGGATTTTTTTGCAGGATGAACATATAGGCAGAAGGCCGGATAAAGTCTTTATGTTTGCCAACGCTTCCCTTAATTCGGTAATCAGATGTTCGCGCTCACGTTCGTTCTTTTTTCGATCCGTGATATCACGAACGAAGGTTATAATATAATGACGTTCGTTTTGAAAAAAATTGGATACGGAAGCATCCAATTCCACCAGTACGCCGTTGTCACGCCTTTTGATCTTGAATTCGTAAAAAGTAGGAGCATGTTCTCCGCGGGAGCGTTTTCGGCCGTAGTCAAGCAATCGATCCAGATCTTCCGGCGCAGCCAGTTCCGATATGTGAAGCCCCATGAGTTCTGCCGGAACCTGGCAGCCAAAGAGTTTAGCATAAGCCGTATTCATGAAAATGACGCGCTCTTCTTCCTCGACCAATACTCCGTCGCGCGAGGTTTCCAATATCTCCTTAAATCGTTCGCGGTCAAGATCAATGAGTTCCTGTGCGATTTTTTGCTCACTCGCCGCCTTCTCAAGTTGAAGTAAATCTCGCTGCAGCTCCATCTGATCTTCAACCTGATGAGCTAATGCTTTGAGCGCTTTAAGTTGATCCGTCGATAGTTGTCTCGGCTGGCGGTCGAGCACGCAAAGCGATCCCAGCGCGAGACCGTCGTACGATAAAACCGGTACGCCGGCATAAAATCGCACCAGCGGTTTTTCTAACACGAGCGGATTATTTGCAAAGCGCTGGTCCAGAGAAGCGTCTTCGACGACCAACATGTCGGGTTCAAGAATAGTGTAGGCGCAAAATGAAATATCACGACGGAGAACAAGCGGAGGATATCCGACGCTCGACTTGGTCCACTGACGATCCGAGTCGATCAAACTGATCATCGCAACGGGAGTTTGGCAAATAAGCGATGCAAGAAAAGCCAAATCGTCAAAATGTTTATCGGCGCTCGTGTCGAGAATTTGATATTCGTACAGGCGCTGAAGTCTAAGCTCTTCTTTGCTCGGTTTTTGATCGTTCATGAATTATATTTCTGGAGCTAAATTGTCAATAGACAGCAGCAAAATCATTTTACCGCCGGAGACAGTTCCGTTTTTTTTGCGCCGATGTAATTATCTAAAGCATACGATCCCGATCCAAAGAGACAAAAGATTATTAAAAGCGCAAGCACCAGAGCAGCTAACTCCAGCGACTGCCCGACGGTCATCAGACCTTGCTGCAGATGAATGAAAAATACAGCACCTGCGAGAATCGGAATTTGCAACAGCGCGGCGAGGCGGGTCATAAAACCAATGGCGAGCAAAAAGCCGCCTATCAAATGGCCCGCAATGATATATGAGTACATCATGTACACTTGCTGTGCGCCGGCCAACGTGGTAATGGCAGACGGGTCGGACAGAAGAATCAGTCCGCGCATGAATAAAGCGATTCCGAGATAGATGCGCATAACGGTGTAAGCGTAATCGCGACGGGCCTCTATCCAATTTTTTAGCTCATCAAATCGTCTCATAATTTTCTCCTTTGGATAAGTTGATAATTTAAACCAAAATTAGTTTGACTCTCTTGCAATAATGGCGATCAAAGATGCTATGAGCAGCACGCTGTATTCCATTCCGCCGGTACTGTATCCTACAACAAACCAGCCGTTCTGAAAATGAACTAACGCAATACCCATGATCTGGTGTAGAACGAAAACAGCCCCAATGATGCGGGTATATTTTCCCAGAGCGAGTAACGAACCGCCAAGCAATTCAAAAACAGTAATGCCCCATGCGACGGCTACACCCAGCGGAAATCCCTTTGCAATCAGAAACTCTCCAAACCCCCCGACCGTGCCGGCATAAGTACGTATCGCTCCGTGTGCAATAAAGATAATACCTACTGTAATTCGAAGAATTGTGATAGCATGGTGTGTTTTAATGAATGGGAATTTCATAATTACTTTCGGTTAATTTAGTTTCGGATGTTTACTATGATGGTCGGTGGCGTCTTGAAATTGTTTTGCAACGGCTAGTAACTTGGCCTCGCCGAAAAGTTGTCCGTTAAAACAAATGCTTTTGGGCAAACCTTTTTCATTGAATCCAACCGGTAAAACGACGCACGGATGCCCGGTTAAATTGGTCAGGAGAAGGTTGTCGCCTTCAAAAGACGGAGAAAGGTAGACGTCTATATTTTTCATGATCGACTGCATATCCTGAATAACCAGCGTTCTGATTCGATTGGCCTGAATATATTCAACCGCAGGGATGAATCGCGAGGTGCGAAATACATTAGGCCACGCGTTCTTGATCTGTCGAACGAGCAGATCGTCTTTTCCGCTGCGGGTTAATTCATCGAAGGCCGCGCCGGCTTCCGCGCTTAAAATAATTGCAAGATCGTTCATCGGATATTTGGGTAATTCAATGGGAATTAAAGTCGCGCCTAGTTTTTTTAATTCCGCAAAAACCGCATCGTGATAAATTTTGTTTACGCTGTCTTTGTCAAAATCCGTTTTCAAATAGCCAATCTTCAGTTGGCTCAGCTTGACGGCAGGGTCATAATTAAACGGCGCGTCGTATAAAGTTGGATCGATTCCGTCGGGACCGTAGATCGCGTTGAACACGATCGCGCAATCTTCAACCGTTCGGCAGATCGGCCCGATCTTATCCATAGACCAACTCAAGGCCATGGCGCCGTGACGGCTCACGCGGCCGTAGGTTGGGCGCAAACCGGTTGTGCCGCATTCCGTTGATGGAGAAACAATAGACCCCCATGTTTCCGTTCCGATCGAAAATGCGACCAGTCCGGCAGAAGTTGCCGATGCGGAACCGGCGGATGAACCGCTTGATCCGCGTTCGGTGTTCCACGGATTGCGTGTTTTTCCGCCGTACCAGACGTCGCCCCATGCCAGCGCGCCCATGGTAAGTTTTGCGATAAGAACTCCGCCCGCATCTTCCAGGCGCTTAACCATCGTAGCGTCTTCGTCGATCA
>JAEUSJ010000017.1:0-14098 GCA_016788215.1 bacterium
GCATGAACTTCCGCATTAAATTCATTGTGTATAACATCAAGTATGATTCCTGCAGGCGACAAAACAAATGTTGCCCTTTTATTTCGTAATATTCCCCCGAGCCGCAGAACCCCAAATTGTTTTCCAAGTTTTTTCCTATTATCAAAAATTAACGGAAATGGCAATTGATGTTTACTAATGAAACTATTGTGCGTCGCATCATCATCAAGGCTGACGCCGAATAACTCGCCCCCGAGTTTGCAAATCTCGTCGTATCGCTCTCGAAAATGACATACCTGCACAGTACATATCCGGGTGAAATCCATAGGATAAAAAAATAATGCAATAGCTTTTCGACCGTGAAATTTTTCTAAACGGTAGTTTATACCCTCGGAATCCTGAAACTCTAATTCAGCAACACGGTCGTTTTTTTTTAGCATGATTCTATTATCTTTGAAATTTTGCGCAAATGTGATCGACCGCTGTAAATGCGCTTTTAACGGCGCCTTCGATGGTCGCAGGCAGTCCCGTATCCGTCCAATCGCCTGTTACGTACAAATTCTTAATTGGAGTAATACAAGACGACCGATGAAATTCCGAGTCCGGAGACTGCGAAAAAGTTGCGTTCCGCTCCTTAATCACTAGGTAATGACGCACCATGGAGCCTTCAAAATCTGAAAACAGCATTCTCAATTCCTCAACGATCACTTCAACAATTTCTTCGCGATGCCGGTTGACCATATCGCCGGCACTGCTGATCGTTATTTCAAGCAAACTGTCCGATTTCTTGAAAACCCACTGTATCTTGGTATGAATGCACCCGATAAAAGAACCATGAAATAACTGATCTGTATGAATACCAGTTAACCAAACATATATAGAAATGATCGGAGAGGTTCCTAAGATAGTCATGGAGTTGAAATACTTATCCCGAATATCCTGGTCAATAATTTTATTGAAGCCGGATTGCGGAACTGCTGAAACATAAACATCGGCCTGTAATATATTTTTGTCACCTAGCGTAATTCCCGTTATTTGATCATTCGTCAGTCGTATTTTATCAACCTCCCGATCTAATAATACAATTCCACCGTTTTGCCTAATCATTACTTCCGATGGCCTTACAAATAACTCAGACAAACCCGTTTTTGGTATAATAATTCTGGAATAGCCGCGTTTAACGAAAAACATTTGTTTTAAAGCCGTTGTAAACAATTTAGCCGAAGCATTCTGCAACGATGCATTCATTACGGCCAAACAAACGGGATTCCAGAAATACGTTTTCAGGTTTTCATTTTGCCCCAGATTCGAAAGCCAATCGTTAACCGATATTTTTTCCGGAATATGCTGAAACGATAATTTTAGTCCCGCTTTAATGAGGAGTAAACGTTCCAAAAACGACAGATTTTTAAATCGTAAAATCCCAACGAGCAGATGAATCGGCATAGGCAGATCCGGAATAATTAAAGGGCTCAGTTTTTTATGCGGGGCTACAAATGGAATATGAATCAACCTACCCGTTTGGGTATGATGAGCTTGCTTGAGGAGTTCTAACCAACGAAGCGTATAATGATAACATCCCATGAGGATATGTTGGCCGTTATCGACGACATCGGACGTAGTGCGGTCTTGAAATGAAAATGTTCTGCCTCCCAAGCGGTGTTTTTGTTCAATCAAAGTCACCTGAAATCCGCGATCCGATAAGAGCGTTGCTGCTGCGAGGCCAGCCACGCCGCCACCGATCACGATGACTGTTTTACCGGAATGGGTCATTACGCAAACTGTCTTTCATTCCACCATGTCTTAAAAACAATTGAAGCCTTTTGAGGTATCGATAGGGAGATCTTTTTGGAAGAAAGGTTCTCTAGATTTAGTTCTGTTTTAACCAGAAGTGAGTAATAAATATTCTGCATGGCTCTGGCCGGAAATAATAAGTACGACCGTTCTGCTGCATAATCATCATCGGCCTGCATATAATAGCGGCGAGCACGTATGCACTGCTCCCGCATGAGCATCACAAAGGAAGACTGATTGTTACCGCTTAACAGGTCCTCTTCGGTACATCCAAATTTTTCTAATTCCTGTTTCGGGATATAAATACGGTTTTTTTGAACGTCTGAAACGACGTCGCGAATGATATTGGTCAACTGGACGGCAATGCCTGTATTGACCGCGTAGGATTCAATGCGTGAACTCTTCTGTCCTAAAATACTGACGGTCATCAAACCGACCGTAGACGCTACACGATAACAGTATTCATACAACTCATCAAAAGTTTTGTAACGGTTTTTTGTAAGGTCCATTTCTACGCCGCGAATTAGCTCAAAAAAAAGATCCAGAGGTATTGAGAATCTGCGCGCAATATAAACAAGCCTATTCAAAAAATTAAGCTGTGACTTACCTGAAATTGCAGTTTGCAGTTCCGTTTTCCAATGATCCAGAAATTCAAACGGATTGTGATTCCCATTTTCAGTATCAACCATATCGTCTGTGTAACGGCAAAATGCGTAAACTGTCATGATCGCATCCCGTTTATCTCTTGGGAAAACGAGCATAGGAAAATAGAAGCTGCTGCCGGATTGGCGCACGTAATCGGATATGGACGGGTTAAACGGGTTATGCATATTCTTACTTAAATGTTAGCATTCGATATAAAATCCGAATGGCGTCGAACACTCCAACTTCAGGCCGCCTATTATGAACATCATAATTATTCTTTTCCAATTTCTCAAGTATACGCATTCCTCCCAGCCATATCAAAGTGATCTCGTATCGTTCAGGTCTGTTTAGAGAAGACAGTACCGATTTCCCTTTTAAAAAAAAAACCCGTGCGCGTTGTACTTGAAATGCCATTAGATTTTCAAACTGCGTGTTAGTCGTCTTATTCGCCATATCCTGAATTGAATAACCGAATTTTGCCATCTCATCTTGAGGCAAATAACATCTGCTTTTCTTGAGATCAACAAATACGTCCTGCCAGTGATTCGTCAGTTGCAACGCTGTGCAAATGGAGTCCGTTGCAGAATAAAACGACTCCTTTTCAGGATGACCGTTGTATCCAAGAATGCACAGAACCACGCGTCCAACCGGGTTAGCCGAAAAACTGCAATATTCAAGAAGTTCATCAAAATTTTGATAAGTATTCTTAAAAAGATCTACTTTAAATGCATTCAACAAATGGTCAAAATAATCTTTTGGAATTCCGCACGCCTTAACGGTTTCTCGCAACGCAATAAAAATGGGTTCCTCTGCAATTCCTTTATAACACGCATCGAGCTTAGACTGCCATTGCAGCAACAATTGAAGACGTTGAGTAATATCCAGCGCTTCATTATCCGCAAAATCGTCCGCCGTTCGCATAAATGCATACGCCGCATAAAAATGTTTCCTTTTGTTTCCAGGAATAAAAAAAGACGCAATGGGAAAATTTTCATAGTGATTCTTTGCAATATGACGACAGTAATCGTATGCATCATTGACGCTTCCCGAAAAAGCGCTGGATTGCATCCCCACTTTACCTGTGATCATTCTTCGTCCGGTTTTGTGGTTGAGATGAGAAAGAACAAGGTCAGCAGTGCGACTACGTTTACCGTGACCATTGACGAATACACCGAATGCAGATGATCAAATGCTTCTCTTTCAGGCCGGGTATCCTGATCTTTAGGAATATCAAAGTTCTGTATGGTAACTTTCAATCGATCCATACGCGTAGCAATGATCATACTATACCCGCCAAGATTGACTAATAACAAAAGGGACGTGAACATGCGAATCCAGTTAAGCAAACTCTTGCGGTAAAATAGAAAAAACAAGGAAGTTAGAAGTAAAACGATAGAACAAATACCTTCGATAATATTCATTTTATGTAAAATGATCCCATTCAAGGCCCCGGCTTGTGTTTTTGAATCCATAAATTTGAAAATGGAAGGCGCAACAACCGACCCCAGGAATATTAGTATTCCAATCCAAATGCCGCAGGCCAGCAATGCAATCCATTGAAGTAAAGAATATCGATTCATGTTCATAATGCTAATCCCTGAAAAAGCGTGCTGTCGAAAACGGCTGGATCAACGGCGAGACTTTCTGATCCAAAATCACATCTGCCATAAGCCTTGCTGTAATCGGCATCAAGAGAATACCGTTCCTGAAATGTCCGGCTGCGACGAAAAGGTTACTTAGCGCGGTTTCTCCCAGTACCGGAAACCTATCCTGGCTAACCGGCCTTAATCCGGCCCACGATTCGATTGCCTTAAAATAAACGGAGTTCGGGAATATCGTTTCCAACTTCTTTAAGAACTCGTCCGTAACGTCTTGTGACACGGATTTATTGAAACCCACATCCTCAACCGTAGAACCGATCAGGATGCGTCCGTCATTACGCGGAACATAATAGAAGTCGTCGAGGCTTCCGGCATGGCGAACAAACTTCTCATTGGGCATCTGCATGGAAAAAATCTGCCCGCGCATCGGCCGAATATCGGGAATGATGCCGTGCAAACCGGGAAACTGCGAGCTCCAAGCACCGGCTGTCAAAATATAATGCGCAGCTGAATATTTTTCCGCCAAGCTGCTAATGTCAGCTATGGCATCGTTCACAATATTGAAATCGGCAATGGGGCAGTTTTCTATAATCTCAACGTTTGTTTGTTTGCATGCATAAATCAACGCTTTAACAAGTTTCCGATTCTCAACCTGATGATTGCCTGGTAAATGAATGGCTGAAAAACCCTCCGCCAATGCCGGTTCGTTTTTTTCTATTTCGTCCTGATCCCAATAGTGCCCGCGAATTCCGATCCGAGCGAGCCATGCTATCTTTTCATCCGCATTTTCATCAGGAGGAATTAATTTCAGTATTCCTTCTTTTCGGTATTCGCAGTTGACTTTGCTAACCCATTCAACGCGGCGTATATATTCTTCGAATATGAATTGACTTTCAAAACATAAATTTAGAAATGATCGCTGAATTCCATTTTCTTCATTTAAGGAATCCTGCGTGATGATCAACTGAGGCTCTAACATTCCTACTGATGCCCAGGAAGCTTCCTTGCCTGCCGTCCCTTTTTCCACAACGGCTATTCTCAACTTTTGATTCCGTAATCGTAATTCATAACCGATCGACAGGCCCATTATACCAGCGCCGATAATTACAACATCATAACTTTTCACTTATAACTCCTTAAAATAAACACGGCAATATATTCATACATGTATATAAAATCAAGCACCGTAACGCCGTTCGGCTAAACTTGTTTAATGAACGAATAGCCGCTATTTTAGAATATTCTTGTCTGTTCTTCATAATTAATTACTTGATAATATTGAACAATTCCTATATATTTTTTTCCAATTCCCGTTAATTTATAGATTTTCATGCATTCTCCTGCACCCATACAAAATCATCAAATATTTTCATAAGTGGAGTTATAGTGGAATTAAATAAACTGGGGCGATACGAAATTACACAGGTTCTTGGACAAGGCGCTATGGGAATCGTGTACAAAGGCGTTGATCCGAAAATTGGTCGAACGGTTGCGCTTAAGACGTTGAAAACAGCCGGGGAAATACCGGCAGATCAACTGGCAGAATTTCAGAGGCGTTTTGAACAGGAAGCGCAATCCGCAGGCCGCCTGACGCATCCGAATATCGTAACGATATATGATGTTGGCGAAGAACAAGGATTGGCTTATATCGCTATGGAATTTATCAAAGGGAAAGCATTGGACGAATACATATCGGAAAAAAGCCCTTTCTCAATTGATCAGATCGTTAATATCATGGTGCAGATATGCGAAGGACTCGGATATGCGCATAAGAATGGCGTCATTCACCGTGACATCAAACCGGCAAATATCGTATTGACCGACGACCATATTGCTAAAATTACGGATTTCGGCATTGCAAAAATCACTTCGACGAGCGCGACGCAAACGGGTATGGTCGTTGGCACGCCGAGTTACATGTCGCCGGAACAGATCACCGGAAGAGGCGTGGATAATCGCTCAGATATTTTTTCTATTGGAGCGGTCTTTTATGAATTGCTGACTTACGAAAGAGCGTTTCCCGGCGATAATATTACTACCGTCATGTATCGCGTGGTGCATGAAAATCCTACTCCACTGTCCGTAGCCAATATGGCGGTTCCGGCGCAATTTGACCAAATCGTCATGAAAGCGCTTGCAAAGAATCCCGCAGACCGTTATCCTGACGCGGAGTCCATGGGCAAGGACATTCAAAATTACAAAAATACTGCCAGCACTCAAATTGCATCTACGCAGGCTTTTAATCCTGCCGACTATAAAGGTACGGTTGTGATGTCCAGTAAAACCGCAGCAACCATCACGACACCCGCGTCAACTGCCACAACGCCTTCTGCTGCATCATCCTCCGCGCCAGCCCAGTTCGCAACCAAGAACAAACCAATCGTCTTGATTTCCACCATAACCGCTGTTGTCTGTGCAGTTCTTCTCTATATTATTTTTGGAATTTTCACTTCTTCTGAGAAGGCTTCCCTGCAGATCACTCTTAACATCCTCAAAGGAACGGCTGTATTGGATGGAACAGATTATCAAATTGAAAACGGCCAACTAGCCGTTCAAAATGTTTCTGCCGAAGAACACGAATTATTAATTAAACATGAGGGATACGACGACTTTAAAACCAAGTTGTTGTTCGCTGAAAACGAAGAAAAGAAACTGAATGTAACTATGAAACTTGTTCCGGTTCAATTTCCCGCGGGCGTTGACACGGCTTATTTGACCATTTCGTCCAAACCCGACATAATCGCGGTTCAAACCAATACGGGCAAGTTTATCGGATATACGCCGCTACTCAAAGTTCCGTTTCCGGTTGGAAAACACACATTAGTTTATTCAAAAGAATACTATGTAACTCAGACAAAAGATGTTGACTTACGAAAAAGGAGAGAATACAAGGATGCACTTAATTTGGAAGTCAAAAAAGGGACAATTTCCGTTTCAGATGTAATTCCGAAAAAAGTTCAGGTCCTTCTTGATGGCGAGCCACTCAAATCTGAAAAAGACGGGGTGACGTATATCGTTCCTTTCGGCAAGCGAAAGATTACTCTAAAACATGAAGGATTTAAACCATTTGAACAAGAAGTGGTCATTAACAGTCAGGAAATTCTTAAACTCAATTCGACATTAGAACAACTATTTGGCGCTATTTCTATTACATCCATTCCGGTCGAAGCGGATGTATTTATCGACGGCAACAACGTAGGCAAAACCCCATTGAAGCTTGACAAAGTCGCAGCGGGACAGCGTGAAATCAAAGTTCAAAAAGGGAACCTCTTGTCGATAAAGAAATTCACCGTTATTGAGAACCAGGAAAACAATCTTGCCGACCTCAAATTACTTGCTTCGGTTGGTTATTTGAAACTTGTCGTCAATCCTTGGGCTAAAATCTATGTTGACGGCAAATCCATGGGATCTTCCCCTCCGATAGACAACCTTGAATTGAAACCGGGTACGTACAAAATAAAAATAGAAAACCCGGCATACAGACCGGTTACAAAAAACGTAACTATTAATGCCGGTTCGACTACATCTCTACAACATGATTTTAAGTGACAAGGTGCATCATGACAAAATTATTTTTTCCAGCCGTTTTGATGTTGTTAGTTTTTGGCTGTGCCGCTAAAGAAGCCGCTAAGACAACGAGAAATGAAAAAGCTAAGAATACCAAGAAAATTGTTGCAGATAATGCGTTAAAAAGCGGCATTGAGGCGTACAAAGTTCGTGATTATGAGAAAGCTAAATCGTCGCTTCACAAAGCAACACAACAGAAACTGTCAACAAGTAACCTTGTTTCTGCACATAAACACCTTGCTTTTATTTATGCCCTCCAAGGCAATGCGGATGAAGCGTACAAAGAATTCAGCAAAGCATTTAAGTTAGACAAAAAATTTAAGTTGGATAAATCAGAAACAGGACACCCGGCTTGGACGCCATCTTTTCAATGGGCTCAAAAGGAATCAGCTTTGATTAACGCCAAGGGTTCCGAGCTTTTTGACGAAGGAAAAGAATATTATTCTAAACGCGATAATACGAATGCTATCCGGTCACTGGAGGCAGCCGTCTCAAAAGAAGATTTGAAAACAAGCAAGAAAGTGGAGGCGTATAAACTCCTTGCTTTTATTTATGCTGTTGATAGAAACCCGGCCCAGGCTAAACTTGCATTTAAGAAAGCCTTTGGCCTGGACCATTCTTTTCAACTGGACAAAGCAGAATACGGCAATCCGGTCTGGACGCCGTTGTATGATGAAGTCAAAAAACAATTTCAAAAGAAATAACATTAACTTTATGTCGGAGAACGTGTGGCTGCATTAGTACTTCTTGAAAAAGATAATACATCGCATCGTTTTGTGATCGAGAAAAACGATACGACCGTGGGACGTAGGCCCGAAAATGATTTTCTGATTGCCAATGTCATGGTATCAGGAAAACATGCAAGACTTACTTTGCAGAATAATCAATACCTGATAACGGACCTCAACAGTACGAACGGCACTTTTGTGAACGGCGTTCGTATCTCCGCGCCCACGGAAATTAAACATAAAGACCATATCAATTTTGGCGCAGTGGATCTTATCTTCTTAATTGATGAAAATGCGACGATCGAATTTGATAAAGAACGTCTTTTCAAGCCGATCGAGACTTCTGCCGTTCCGCCTAAAAAACCAGCCGATACCGGTTATGCGCCGGAGATTTCCCCCACGACGCTTCTGGACAAGTTCCAGGCCCTTAAGAAAGTTGTGCTTAGCGGTACTGCGGATCGAAACTCAATCAGCTCGCAATTTCTTGATCTGGAGCATGCTGTGCATATCATGGACAACCAATTGCATGAATCAGAAAATTTTCAGCAAAAACTGAATGTATTGTATGAGATCGGAAAAGTAATCAATTTGATTTTTGAAGAAGACGAGCTTCTAAAAACTATTTTGGATTTGGGGCTGAAAGTGATGAAAGCGGATTGCGGTTTTATTATGCTTTACAACGATAGGAAAGAACTGGTCCCAAAAATTTCACGTAAAATAGAATCGGATGAGATCAGCACCTCATCCCCCACTTTCAGTACAACTATTTCAAAACGTGTTGCCGAAACAGCGGAAAGTATTCTAACGTCGGATGCGCAGAATGACGACAGGTTTCAGAGCGGAGCAAGCATCATTTCACACCACATTCGTTCCGTGATCTGCTCGCCGTTAAAGAACAAGGACCAAAAAGTCATCGGCGTCATTTATGTCGGGTCCAACGTAATGTCAAACGTATTTTCCAAGAGCGACGTTGACCTGCTAGAGGCTTTCTCCAATCATGCGGCGATCGCAATTGAAAATGCGCGATTATACGAGGATAAGCGCCGTAAGGAACATCTTAAAGCGGCTTTGGAACGGTATGTATCTAAACAGATCGCAGAGAAAATTATCAGCAACGACGCCTCCGGTGATATACGGTTTCAGCCCGAAAAACGTGAAGTAACTTTGGTTTTCTCTGATGTTCGCGGATTCACCACGCTTGCGGAAAGCATGAGCCCTGAAGAAATGGTAGAGATATTGAACCGCTATTTTACTAAGATGATCGATATTATTTTTAAATACGGAGGCACACTGGATAAATTTATCGGCGACGCCATTATGGCCATGTTTGGCGCGCCGGCAACAACCGGCGATGATGCCGGGAATGCAGTTATGGCTGCCATCGAAATGCAGGAAAGCCTCATTGCATTTAATGAGGAGCAAATTAAACTTGGAAAGCCGCAATTGAAAGTTGGCATTGGTATCAATTCGGGCATCGTTGTTGTAGGAAATATCGGTTCCGATCAACGGATGGAATATACAGCCATCGGCGACAGCGTCAACCTGGCTTCACGTCTGGAAGGAGCCAACAAAGAGTACGGCACTCATATCATGGTCAGTGAATGGACGCAGGAAAAAGTACAGGCCAAGGTCATTTCACGTGAATTAGATCTGATACGCGTCAAAGGCAAGGAAAAGCCGGTCAAAGTATTCGAAGTTGTTGCATCAGCTTTAACTGGCATCTCAAACGATCAGAAAAAAGTCTTGGAAGCCTATAATAAAGGATTGGCTGCCTATCGAAAACAAAAATGGGATGAGGCTATTTCGAACTTTAAAGTTGCACTGACCATCAAACCTGACGACGGGCCGTCAAAGGTCTATACTGAACGCTCGACAGAATTTAAGAAAAATCCTCCGGAAGGAAAATGGGACGGCGTCTTCATAATGCATAACAAGTAACGGATCAGTAAACCAAGACCGTATCTCAATATGCAAATTATATATTATTATTATTTTGATTGCCCTGTAAATTGTAGTACATTTTTTTAATTATGAGTCAGGAAGAACTATGAAACTCGATGAATTAATTTATGATTGGAACTTGGAAGCCCTGCCTGGCGTCCGACCTTCTCAGCAGATTGAATTGGACGATGAGACGCTTCGTGACGGCCTTCAGTCCCCATCCGTAAAAGCTCCGACAATTGACCAAAAGATCGAGCTCCTGCATTTGATGGAAAAGCTTGGTATTCATTCAGCTGATATTGGACTGCCTGGAGCCGGACCTCACGTATTGGAACATGTCGTTATCCTCGCAAAGGAAATTGTCAATAATAAAATGAAGATACGGCCAAACTGCGCAGCGCGAACGCTGAAACAAGATATTACTCCCATTATTGAGGCCTCGCAGAAAGCAGGAATCAAAATTGAAGCGTGCACCTTTATCGGGTCCAGTCCCATTCGCCAATACGCAGAAGGATGGACAATCGATCAATTATTAAAATTCACCGAAGAGGCCGTAACATTTGCTGTGCAAAATGGCCTGGATGTCATGTATGTTACCGAAGACACTACGCGGGCAAAGCCCGAAGACATTCGAAAAATGTATCAAACGGCCATTAGGTGCGGCGCAACGCGGCTTTGCATTTCAGATACCGTAGGACATGCAACCTGCGAGGGCATCCATCGGATCATTAATTATATGAAAGAAATCATATTCATGACCAATCTTGATATTAAGATAGACTGGCATGGACACAATGACCGGGGTCTTGGAGTATCCAATGCGATTTGCGCCATCCACGCCGGTGCCCACCGAGTTCACGGCACAGGAGGCGGAATTGGCGAACGCGTCGGTAACGTGGCGATGGATCAACTCATGGTTAATCTCAAAATGAAAAATTGGATTCAAAACGACCTTAGTTACCTCCCGGAGTATTGTCAGAAAATATCAAGTCACACCGGCGTGCCAATTCCTATCAACTATCCTATTTTCGGGAAAGACGCATTCCGTACTGCAACCGGCGTGCATGCCGCCGCAATTCTAAAATCGCTGAATTTAGGAGATATGGAGCTTGTTGATCGTGTATATTCAAGCGTTCCGGCAAATATGTTCGGACTGGAACAAGTAGTAGAGATCGGCCCGTTGAGCGGTGAATCCAACGTCATTTTTTGGCTGAAAAAACGTAAAATCGAACCCAGAGACGAATTGGTCAAAAAGATCTTTCAGGCGGCAAAACAATCAACCGTCATCCTTTCGGACGAACAGATTTTTGCTTTGTGTAAATAAGGTAATGAATGGCGCCCCGTTACATCTTTTCAATTATATTTTTACTTCAATGCGCGTCACCTGTTTTTTCACAAGGGAACACCTCAGGGAAATACTGGATTATTTTTACCGATAAACCGGCCGCGAATTTGTCTTTAGAAAAAACCATTCTGCAAAACTTACCCGTCCGCACCATTGACCGCCGCAAAAAAAATAACACATTAGAGAAAACTATTGATCACTACGACATTCCGGTTAATACCCATTATACTGACTACATAAAATCATTACATATCGAAATCATAGCGGTTTCCAAATGGCTTAATGCCGTCAGCGTTCATTTGAATGCAGAACAGAAAACAATCGTTGAGAAACTGGCGTTTGTCAAATTAGTCAAACCGGTTTCGCGTGCACAAACCAATGTTTTGATAAAACATAAAAATAAACTTACAACCGATGGTAAAATGCCTTTCATTTTGGATTACGGTTCCTCCTACAGCCAAAATGCCATGATTAATACGCCCGCAGTTCATCAACTGGGTTTTTCGGGCAGCGGCGTTTTGATCGGTATGATCGATACCGGTTTTAATCTGGATCACATTGCCTTACGAAATGTCCATGTCGTCGATGATTCGGATTTTGTTGAACGAGATAAGGACGTCAGTGAAAATATTGCAGGCAAGGGCGGCAGCAGTCATGGCACTTATGTGCTCTCAACGATTGCAGCCTATGATCCTGGAAAACTTATCGGAACAGCCTTTGGCGCATCTTATCTTCTCGCACGAACAGAAAACGATGACGGTATCGGGCAAAAAGCCGAAGAAGATCACTGGATCGCAGCGCTTGAATGGCTTGAAGAAAAAGGCGCTGACATCGTCAGCAGTTCAATCAGTTTTTTTGATGAATTTCAAAATTCATCTTACAATTATTCCTTGTCTGATCTTGACGGCAATACGGCCATGACGACATTGGCAACGAATATTGCATTTAATAAGGGCGTATTGGTTTTCAATTCCGCAGGAAATATGGGGACACGCGGCGCCGGATATCTCGGTACTCCATCCGACGGAAAAAAAATGATTGCTGTCGGCGCCATATACGGGGACAGCACAGTAACTACTTTCAGTTCGCGTGGGCCCACGAAAGACGGACGGAAAAAGCCGGATGTTGCCGCACTCGGGTATTCCGTTACTGTCGTTGCCCCTGACACAAATGGTTACTATTTCCTGGATGGCACTTCTCTATCAACACCATTGACTGCGGGCTTGGCGGCTCTCGCACTTGAAGCAAACCCAAGATGGTCTTCAAAGCAACTCTACGACGCCATAAGAAAAACGGCAAACTCTTCATCAAATCCGAATAATGAAATCGGATTTGGAATACCAAACGCGCTAAAGGCTCTGAACTATGATCCTTCGGGAAGTTCAAACCCTCTAGTAAAGAACATCCTAACCTATCCTAACCCGGCAAGCGGTACAATTTACATTTCGTTTCAGTCGCTGGTGACCTCAACATTTACCATTAAAATATACAATTCCATCGGCCAATTCGTAATTTCCATTGCTGAGCATGAGCCTGTTTCGTCAAATCAGATCATCACAAAAAATTGGAATGGAAAAAATTTTAACGGCAACGAGGTAAGTTCAGGCGTATATTTTTATAGAATCAGTTTGGGGGGTAAATCAACTACGGAAAAAATCCTAATAGTTAAGAAAAAATCCTAATAGTTAAGTGATCATGCGGAGCGCATTTTCTCAACACAATTTCTTATCGTATCAACTATATACGGTAAATCATCTTCGTCAGAACTTCTTCCGAGTGTCATACGAACAGCGCCATGTGAACGATTATCGTCTAGCCCCATTGCTTTGAGAACATGTGAAACCATTACTGCGCCGGAAGTGCAAGCCGATCCGGTCGAAACTGCAATTCCTTTTAGATCAAGCATCATGAGTATCTCGTCCCCCATCAGTCCCTCAAAAGAAACATTAAGGTGGCCAGGAAGCCTGAGGTCGGGATGTCCGTTTAATTGCATGCCGGGAATCGATTCGCACAGAGCCTTCCATAAGCGAGCCTGCATAGCACGAAGCCGTGCCGACTCACCCGTCATTTCCATCCTGCACAAATCGGCTGCTTTCCCAAATCCGGTTACGCCCGCTATATTCTCAGTTCCCGCGCGCTGGCCTCTTTCCTGGGAACCTCCGAGAATCTGCGGCTGCAATTTGACTCCGCTGCGAACAAATAACCCGCCGACGCCTTTGGGGCCGTAAAGTTTATGTGCAGACATAGACAAGAGATCTATATTCATCCGATTTACGTCGATTGGAATTTTCCCAAATGCCTGCACAGCGTCAACGTGAAACAGGGCTCCGTTTTTTTTGACCATTTCGCCGATTTCCTGAATCGGGTTAATTGTTCCGACTTCATTATTCGCATGCATGATAGAAACCAGCGCCGTATCCTTGCGCATAGCATTGGCAACGGCGTCGGGATCCACCATTCCGTATTCGTCGCACGGAACGTAGGTTACCTCAAATCCG